>JACPZS010000033.1 GCA_016195385.1 Verrucomicrobiota bacterium | reverse complement strand
GATTTCCAATTAGCAACCTCCAATCGCGTGGGCGGAAGTTCTTTATTTTTGATTGCGGCTGACTTCAATGGCGACGGCAAGCTTGACCTTGTCGCCGCGAACGTTGGTTCCACCAACGCTTTCGTACTGCTGGGTATAGGCGATGGCAATTTTCAGCCGCCAGTGGCTTATGCAACCGGCTTGACACCTTTTTCCATGGCAGTGGGGGACTTCAATGGAGATGGCAAACCTGACCTTGCGGTGGCTAACCTTGGTTCCACCAATGTTTCGGTACTTTTGGGCACCGGAGACGGAAGCTTCCAGCAAACTTTCAACCTCGCTACCGACACCGCTCCAACTTCTGTAGCTGTGGGCGATTTCAATGGAGATGGCAAACTCGACCTGGCAGTGGCCAGCCGTGGCTCGTATGACGTGACCAGCTTCAATTATACGAACGGGGCTGTCTCGATTTTTTTGAATTCAGGTGGTGGCACTTTCAAGCTGGCCGTCAATTACCCAGGCGGAAACTTTCCGAATTCTTTAGTGGTAGCGGACTTAGATGGAGACGGAAAGCCTGACTTAGCAGTGCTCAATTCGATTACGGCCAGTGTTTCTGTGCTCATAAATGCGGGTGATGGAATTTTCAAAAATCCCCTCACTATTGCGACCGCAAAAACCGCATCTTCGGGAAATACTCTGCTGACTGGCGATTTCAATCATGATGGCAAGGCCGACCTGGCCGCAGTCACACCTGGTTCCGGAAGCATCTCAGTTCTCATTAACAAAGGTGACGGTGGATTTCAGGCCGCCGTCTATTATGATGCCGGAGACGATGCGTTTGCTGTCGCTACGGGCGATGTCAATGGTGATGGGGTGCTCGATTTCGCTGTGGTTATAAAGGGCGGCGTTTCGATTTTGTTAGGCAGAATGGATGGCGGATTCATCGCACCCTTAAGTTACGATGCTTACGGCAGCGTGATAAATCCTGGCTCAATCGCGATTGGCGATTTCAACGGCGACGGCAAGGCGGATCTGGCAGTGACCGTTCGTGGCAACTCCGATATCGCCGGTTCGGGCTTCGTCTCAGTGCGACTCGGCTTGGGCACCGGTAACTTTGGGGAATCCGCTAATTATAGAGCAGGAGCAACGCCGATTTCAGTTGCTGTTGCCGATGTCAACACTGACGGAAGACTCGATCTGGTCGTGATTAACGATTTCAAACGCCAGGAGCAAGCCAGCGTATCGGTGTTGCTCGGAAAAGTTGACGGCACATTTCAAGATGCGCTGAACTTTGACTTGAGCAGCTACCCCACTTCCGTAGCGGTCGGGGACTTCAATGGCGACGGCAGGCCGGACATTGTCGTTGGCCACAGCTCTGCCGGAGTTGTAATGCTAATAGGCGAGGGTGACGGAAGTTTTCGTCCGAGGAGATTCTTCAGCACTGGAGGAGGCGTGAATTCCGTTGTCATCGGCGATTTCAATGGCGATGGCCGGCTTGACGTGGCGACCGGAGGCAAAGCGTTCCTGCCTGGAACAGGCAACATATCGATTCTGTTAGGCAAAGGCGATGGCACCTTTCAGGACGCCACCAATTATTACGGCGGATTGAATGCCGCGTCTCTCGCGATGAGTGATTTGAACGGCGATGGCAAGCTCGACTTGGTCGCTGGCAATTTTACCGTGTTGACCAACCTGGTTGTTTTACTGGGCAACGGCAATGGCACATTTCAACCTGCTGCCAGATATACAATCGCTAACCTGCCAAATGAGGTGGCCGTAGCTGACTTCAATGGGGATGGTAAACCAGATCTCGTCCTCGCAACAGACAATGGCCTTGGCGTCGGGAGTCTTCAGATTATGGTCGGAAATGGGGACGGAACTTTCCAGAAGGCAATCGCTTTTGATGCGGGCGTATTTCTCCGGGCACTTGCGGTCGGAGAACTGAATGGAGATGGCACGCCGGACGTTGTTGTCGCAACACCTTCGTCTCGCACGATTTCAATCTTGCTGAACACTTGCACCGCTCCGCTCGTCCGCCCTGGACTCAGCACGACGCGCGCGGCCAATGCCCTTGGAATCTCCTGGCCGTTCCCCTCCACCGGTTTCGTGTTCGAATCCTCAACGAACGTCGCCGCCACAAATTGGCTGCCCGCCATTGAAGTAGCCAAGACCAACGGTGGCCGCTGGGAAGTCACCGCGCCGATGGATTGGCCGCAACGTTTCTTTCGTTTGCGCAAGCCGTGACTCGGTTTCGGTTATTTCCGAAGTCGTCGCGAAAATGTTGTTGAGGCGCAGGTGAGATTGTTGGTTTAATCGCGCCCAACAATCGCCAATCTCAAAACATCCATGAACAAATACATCGCGGAACTTATCGGGACTTTCTTTCTCGTGTTGACCATTGGCTGCACGGTCATCAGCGGCGTCAGCGTGGCACCCATCGCCATCGGCGCGGCGTTGATGGTGATGATCTTTGCCGGCGGGCATGTGTCCGGCGGGCACTTCAATCCAGCGGTGACGCTTGCGGTTTTCCTGCGCGGACGGTGCGACGCCAAAGACGTGGTGCCGTATTGGATTTTCCAAATCGTCGGCGCGGTGCTCGCGGCACTGGTGGCGACCTTTCTCGTCGGCCCGCCCGCCAAACCACCGGGCGACTTGAACGTCGCCAAGTCGCTGCTGGCGGAGTTTCTCTTCACCTTCGCACTGGCTTACGTGGTGTTGAACGCCGCCACGGCGAAGGGTACTTCCGGCAATTCGTTTTACGGACTGGCGATCGGCATGACGGTGATGACGGGCGCGTTCGCCGTCGGCGGAATTTCTGGCGGCGCGTTCAATCCGGCCGTCGCGGTCGGCATCAGCGTCATGGGCCTCGCGGCGTGGCCGAACATCTGGATTTACTTGGTCGCGAATCTCGCGGGAGGTGCCGTCGCGGCCACGATGTTCAAGCTGCTGAATCCGGACGACAAGTAACGAGCGACTTCAAGTTCACAGTTGCGGGCAAATCAGATTTTGAACGTGTCTCATTAGCACCGTGGCTTTAGCCCGGTGAAGAAAGCGTCCACGAACCCCTCAACCGTTTCAACGGTTTCCCGCAGTGGCGTCCAAAGCCGTTGAAACGGCTGATTCATCTTCCAGTACTCGGGTTCACCGGGCTAAAGCCGCGGTGCTAATGTGATTTCTTTATTCGCAAAAGTTGATTTGCGATCTTCACGGTTCCTGGCTTGCACTGCGCGTCAGATTGCGAAGTCGCTGTATTCCGGTTTCACGGCTTCGAGCGGCGGCAGGAGCATCCCGGCGGCGACGGTGTGATTGGTGCCTTGTTCAATCAAGACGAACGAGCCAGTCAGTCGATTGGTCGCGTAGCCGTCGTAGATGAGTGGTTTGGAAACCTTGAGGCGAATTTCGCCGATGTCATTCACGCCGAGTTCCGGCGGTTCCATCTCGGGCGCGTAGGTCGAAATGTTGATGCGGTCTTCGATGGCGGTGACGATGGCTTGCACCGTTTGTGTGGTGTGCTTGAGGAAGTATTTTTTCCCGCGTTGCAGTGGGCGTTGGTGCATCCAGCAAACGCGCGCGTGCAGTTCGGTGCTCGCACCGGGGAGCGAATCGAGGCCGACGAGCATGTCACCGCGGCTGATGTCGATATCGTGCTCGAGCACCAGCGTGACGGACTGGGGACAGAACGCTTCCTGGAGCGGACCGTCGTGGGTCCAAATTTGTTTCAGCGTGCTCTTGAGGCCGCTCGGCAAGGCCATGATTTTCTGGCCGACGCGCACGATGCCGCCGGCGATTTGTCCGCTCAAGCCGCGGAAGTCATGCAGCTCGTGATTCGTCGGATTGTTCGGGCGATTGACCCATTGCACCGGGAAACGGAAGCCGTGCAGGTTCCAGTCGCTGGCGATGGAAATCGTTTCGAGGTGGCCGAGCAGCGTCGGACCGACATACCACGGCGTGAACTTGGAAGGATCGACCACATTGTCGCCGTTGAGCGCGCTGATGGGGATGAACTTCACGTCCTTCATGTCGAGCAGCGGCAGGAACGATTCGAACTCATCACGAATCTCTTGGAAGCGATCTTCACTCCAGCCGACGAGATCCATTTTGTTCACCGCGATGACGAGATGCGGGATGCGCAACAACGACGCGAGATACGTGTGGCGGCGGCTTTGCTCGATGACGCCGAGGCGCGCATCGACGAGCACGATGGAAAGGTTCGCCGTGCTTGCGCCCGTGACCATGTTGCGCGTGTACTGCACATGCCCCGGCGTGTCGGCGACGATGAACTTGCGGCGCGGCGTGGCGAAGTAGCGATAGGCGACGTCGATGGTGATGCCCTGCTCACGCTCGGCGCGCAGGCCGTCCGTGAGGTTGGCGAGATTGATTTTTCCGCCGCCGGTGATGTCGGCGGAAATTTCCAGCGCCTCCAGTTGATCTTCCATCAACGACTTCGAGTCGTAGAGCAGCCGCCCGATGAGCGTGGACTTGCCGTCATCGACGGAGCCGCAGGTGTTGAAGCGCAGGAGTTCGATGGGATGCTGGGTGTGAGACATGGTTAGTGGCGATCCAGGCAGCGACACGGATTGCACGGATAATCACGGATGGTTTGACCAATCGCAGGGTTTGTCATGGTGCAGTTTAATCCGTGTAAATTCGTGAAATCCGTGTCTCAGAAATACCCCTGCTTTTTGCGGTCTTCCATCGCGGCCTCGCTGGCCTTGTCGTCAGCGCGGGAGCCGCGCTCAGTCACGCGCGCGGCGGCGATCTCGGTGATGATGTCGTCCACGGTGTAAATTTTAGATTCAATCATCCCGGTGCTGATCATGTCGGCGATGGTGCGGACGCGGACGATCATTTTCTTGACCGGCTCCTTGTCGGTCGGACGCGCGCCAGCGTAAGGGTCGGGCTTGGTCGTATCTGTGTGCGGCGGCGGGACGGGCAACCATTGACCGCCACGGCGAAAACATTCGCGCTCGTGGCTGAAATAAATGGTCGGGACTTCGAGCTGCTCCTTCTTGATGTATTCCCACACGTCCATCTCCGTCCAGTTCGAGAGCGGGAAGACGCGCATGTTCTCGCCTTGGTTGAGCCGCGCGTTGTAGAGGTTCCAGATTTCCGGGCGCTGGTTCTTCGGATCCCACTGGCCGAAACCGTCGCGGAAACTGAAGAAGCGTTCCTTGGCGCGGGCCTTCTCCTCGTCGCGCCGCGCGCCACCGATGCAGCAGTCGAACTGGAACTCCTCGATTACCGCGAGCAGCACCGGTGTCTGAAGCTGGTTGCGACTGACGATACCAGGCTTGGGCGTGGCGAGGCCCCTGGCGATGGCGTCATCGACATTGCGGACGATGAGCTTCGCACCAAGTTGCTTGGCGCGGCGGTCGCGGAAATCAATCAACTCGGGAAACTCATGCCCCGTCTCGATGTTGACGAACGGCATCGGAATGTCCGACGGGCGAAACGCCTTCTCCGCCAGCCGCAGCAGGCAGATGGAATCCTTGCCGCCGGAAAACAAAAGCGCCGGCCGCTCGAACTCGCCCGCGACCTCGCGCATGACGTGAATCGCTTCCGTTTCGAGATACTGAAGATGGTCAAGATGGTAGCTGCTCATTGAGACACAAATTTCTCAGAAAATATTTTAGACACGGATTTCACGGATTGACACGGATTGTTCAGAGGATGACACGCTTCCACTCCAACGAGTCCGCGCCGAAATTTACGAGCAGGCCGACGCGGAGTTTGGACGCGGCCAAATAGTTCAACACCTGCTTCACATGGGAGTCGGTCAGTTTATCGACCGCTTTGGCCTCGAAGATGATTTTGTCCCAGACCACAAAATCAGCGAAATAAAAATGCGGAAGGAGCACGCCCTTGTAGTGAATCTCGTATTTCTTCTCGCGCTCGAAGGGAATGGCGGCGCGGCCCAACTCCACGACCAGCGCATCCTTGTAGATGACCTCATCATGCCCTTTGCCCAACTCCCGATGAATCTCCATGCATGGTCCAATGAGCCGGTGCGTCTCCTCGCGATAAAGCAGTTCAGCCATATTTCTTAATCCGTGCCAATCCGTGAAATCCGTGTCTCAATTTCTCAGTGCTTTCCCGCCCCAATTCGCGTGCAAACCGCACTCGCGCTTGTCATCCGCCTTCGCCGGATCGAAGTAATCCCACTCGTTCGGCAGGTTATGCTGCTTCAAGTAGGCTTCCATCTCCGCGTCGCTCCAGTAGAACACTGGGGAGACTTTGAGCGAACCAAAATTTCCATCGTGGCTCACGATGTCGAGTCCGGCGCGGTTTGGGTTCTGCACCTGGCGCAGCGCGGTGATCCAGACGGTGGGTGCGAGTTCCTTCATCCCACGCTGGAACGGCTCCAGTTTCATCACCGTGCTGAAGGCCTTGATGCGCTCCTCGTTCTCCGGCGTCGGTTCGGGCATCCCGCCATGGACGGCATCGTAATGCGCGGCGGTCAGCTTCGGAATGTAAGCGTGGATGTTCAGCTTGAGTTGCGTCTTGAGCTGCTCGGCGTGTTTGTAAGTGGCGGCGCGGTTGTAGCCGTGATCCACCCACAGCACCCGGATGTCCGGCTGCACCTGCGTGCCGAGGTGGAGAATTACCGCCTCGTATGGGCGGAAGTTCGTCGAGACAATGGCGCGGCCATTCGCCTGCGCAATGGCCCACTTCACGATGTCGAGCGCGGACTTGTGGCGCAGTTCGGCGTTGGCTTGGGCGATTTGTTCGAGGGTCATGGATTCAATCAGGTTCAATTTCAACAAAAGCTCCGGTGCCAGGACGAATCCCCGACAACGCCTGCGCCACTTTCGGTGCCAGCCGCAACACGTCAGGCATGTAGTTCGTCGGCAACACCACGATGGACAGCTTTCGCCCGGCGAGATTCTGCTGATACTTCAAGTTCTGGTCGGACGTGATCAGCACGTCAAACAGCGGCTCGGCGGCGCTTATCAAGTCGCCGTTCTGCAAAGTGTCCCAGCCCAGTTCCTGCGCGGTGCGGATTTCATGGCCGGGAAGGTGTTTGCGGAGCGGACGCGGCACGCAAATGTCGAATACCACCCTCATGCCGGTTGTAGGATTTTGCTGTGCGCATATTCCAGCACCGCGACGGCCTGCTCGCGCGTCACCGACGGAAAGGCGTCGAGCCATTCGTCGAGGCCGACGCCGCCTTCGAGGTTCACGAACAGGCTGTCGATGGGCATCCGTGTCTTGTAAAAGCACGGTGCGCCGCTCATCCGTCCGGGGTTGATCCAGATGAGCGGATTCTTTTCGTCCGGCAGTAACGTGTCTTCGTTCATGGGAAAGAGGGTAACACAGTCGACTGTCGTTAGCCTAGAGCTACAATATCAACGATACCTAACCACTTCTGGTTTGCGAACGAACGAGCAACAGCGTAATCGCAAGCTGCGCGTACGAGTTCTCGTGCAGTACGGCTGCGGGAACTGCACAATTGTTGTCTCTCGGATGTTCGGATGCCTTGATGAGTCTCACAATGTATTGATAATCTACTGCCATCTCGCCCCGCCAGAAGCCATTTTTCGGACCTCCGCAATTTCGGCTTTCAACTGATTGATGCTCGCCTCGGGAGTTGGGGTGTTCGCAACCTCACGGCTACGTAGAGCCTTATCACGTAGGAAGGCAACGTCGGCTTTGACGATCAAGCGGTGCAACTTCACTGGTCGAGCATACCCATCAAGCCGTATCGTTCCTTTTTCCTCAAATTCACACTGTTTCGGATAGACCGAAGGCAATGCAAGTTTATGAGCGATGTCCGTAAGCACGAGTTCGCCTGCGTCAACCTTCTTCTCCATTTTGAACACTTGGTTGACAGCCAAAGCAGTCGTCTCGCCGGCTTCAAACCGAACTTCTCCAGCATGAACACAGAGTCGTGCTCGCAGTGGTTCTTGACGAATTTGAGCAAGGTCGAGCGTTCCGTCGAATTCCATCGCCCACTGCACTACATCTGGAAAGTGGCTGAAAACGAACAAAACACCATCTCCTGCTGATTTTATGAAACGACCTGAATTGGAACTCATCCTCGCGTTCTTCATAGCGTCTTTTGACGCCGCTACGAACGTCTGGATGCGTGCAGTAAGAGCATCGTTTCCCATTTCGGCTCCAAATTTGGTCGAACCCACCAAGTCCGCCAAGACGATGTAATAAATTCCGTCCGGGATTTTTTCGGCTAAGTCCATTCTCTGAACGAATAAGGAGGTCAATTCGCCGCCGGCCGCTCATTCAATATCACCCGGTCGCACCAGTCGCCGAAACGCTCGCCGCTGTTCCGCTCTTTCGCGAAGCGCGTGAGGAGGGGGCGCAGTTCGGTTTCCACATCGGCTTCCTTGATCACGTCCTTGAAGACGCGGTTGAGGCGGGTGCCGGAAGCGTTGCCGCCGAGCCAGAGTTGGTAACGTCCGGGGGCTTTGCCGACGAAGGCGATCTCCGCCATGTAGGGGCGCGCGCAGCCGTTCGGGCAGCCGGTCGAGCGGATGATGATTTCCTCGCCCGCGAGTCCGGCCTCGGCGCAGAGCTTTTCGATGCGGTCCACGAGGCTGGGCAACATGCGCTCGGATTCCGCGAGCGCGAGGCCGCAGGTCGGCAGCGCGGGGCAGGCCATCGACGCTGCGTGCAGCACGGTCGCCTGGTTGTCGGTCTTGACGCCCTGTTCAGTAAGCAGCTCGTTGAGAGCCGCTTTGTCGGACTCGGCGACGTTGGCCAGAATGACGTTTTGGTTAGCCGAAAGACGAAACTCGATGGCGCCAAATTTCTCTGCGACGCGTCGCAGAGCGACTTTCTGCCGTTCCTTCACTCGACCGGTCTCGACGAAGAGCGTGAGAAACCAAGTCCCATCCAACGCCTTGTTCCAGCCATAGACATCGCTGGTGGTCGTAAACTTGTAGTCGCGCGGCGGCTCCAACTTGAAGCCCGTGCGCTGCTCGATCTCCGCGCGCGTCCACTCGACTCCACGCTCGGCCACGACGTATTTGAGGCGCGCGTGCTTGCGATCGGTGCGGTCGCCGAAATCGCGATGCACTGTGAGTACCGCCTTCGCGATGTCCACGATGCGCTCCGGCTTGAAGAAGCCGAGCACGTCGGCCAGGCGCGGGTAAGTCACGGTCTGTCCATGACTGCGCCCCATGCCGCCGCCGACGGCTAGATTGTAGCCGGCGAGCTGGCCGTTTTCGACGATGGCAATGAACCCGAGGTCGTTCGTGAACACGTCCATGTCGTTCACCGGCGGCATGACGAAGCACGTCTTGAATTTGCGCGGCAGGTAGGTCTTGCCGTAGAGGGGATCAACAAAGTCCTTGTTCGCCGGGTCGTCGAGGTTGAGTTGCACGCCGTCGATCCAGATGGCGTGATACGCGCCGGTCTGTGGACGCAACGCATCGGCCACACGCCGGCAATCCTCCAGCATCCGCGCGCGGACATGCGTCCGTGCGGGCGTGGGCGAGGCCATCACGTTGCGGTTCACGTCGCCGCACGCTGCGAGCGTGGAGAGCAGGCATTCGTTGATCTTCTTTATCAGCGGGCCGAGGCCGGACATGACCACGCCGTGGAACTGAATGCTCTGCCGCGTGGTGATGCGCAGGGTGTTGTTGCCGTAGGTCGAGGCGAGGTCGTCGAAGGTAAGCCACTGCTTCGGCGTCATCACGCCACCGGGGATGCGCCCGCGAATCATCATCATGAATTTCTTTTGCGTCTTGCGCAGATCGCGGTCGTCCTGCTGGTAGATGCCGTGGAACTTGGTGAACTGCTGGTCGTCGGCGGAAAACTGATCCGTACCGGAAGCCATCGTGGCGGCAATGTTGCCCGCCAGCGTCGGGATGGCTTCTTTGATCACTTCATTGTGAGTCGGCTTGCTCTCTGACCCAGTTGTTATCATAAAATGTCGAATCGCTATCCTGACTAAAGTTCTGGCTGCCGAAGCTGTCAATCCAGTTGTGCGGAGTGGTCGCGGCGGAAGCGCCGGCTGGAATGTGCCAGTCAGTGGCGAAAATGTCTCCCCAAAAAATTGCAACCAGCGGCGAGTCGAACCAATCGGCGACGAAGCTCCTTCAGACTTGAGCACGGATTGAATTGCCCAACGCCGAGGCCGCCAGCGCCGGCCCGGTCAGGCAATAAGTTCCTTCACGACGTGGCCATGCACATCGGTCAGGCGAAAATCCCGGCCGGCGTTTCGGAAGGTGAGCTTTTCGTGATCGAAGCCGAGCAAGTGCAGGATCGTGGCGTGGAGATCGTGAACGTGGACTTTGTTTTCGGCGGCGGCAAAACCAAATTCATCGGTCGCGCCGTAAACTGTTCCACCTTTCGCGCCGCCACCGGCCAGCCACATCGTGAAGCCGTGGTTGTTGTGGTCGCGGCCGTTGATCTTGCCGGCGTTGGAACCGGGCGTCGGCAATTCGACCGTCGGCGTGCGCCCAAATTCCCCGCCCCAAATTACCAACGTGTCTTCCAACAGGCCGCGTTGTTTCAAATCCTTGAGCAGCGCGCCGATGGCCTGGTCGCATTGCCCGGCAAGTTTGCGATGGTTGATCTCGATGTCATCGTGATTGTCCCACGGCTGGCCGTTGCCGTGCCAGAGCTGGACGAACCGCACGCCGCGCTCGATGAGCCGGCGCGCGATGAGAATCTGTCGCGCCTGCGTGCCTTCGCCGTACATCTTGCGGATGTATTCCGGCTCGCGGCTGATGTCAAAGGCGTCGGTGGCATCCATCTGCATCCGATACGCGAGTTCAAAGGACTGGATGCGCGCTTCGAGCTGGCCGTCCTGCTGGCGCGCGCGCGCGTGGCGCTCGTTCAACTGCTTGAGCAAGTCGAGTTGCGCCCGCTGCTCCGGCATCGAAGTGAGATTATTTTGCACGTTTTCGATCAATTTCTCGATCTGCGTGTGTTGCGTATCCACGTACGTTCCTTGAAAAACGCTCGGCAGAAAACCAGCCTGCCAGTTTTGGGATTCCTGAATCGGATAACCGCCTGGGCACATCGCGATGAAGCCGGGCAGATTCTGGTTGTCGCTACCCAGGCCGTACGTCACCCACGATCCCATGCTGGGTCGGATCTGCCGCGCCTCGCCGCAGTTCATCAGCATCAACGACGGTTCGTGATTGGGCACGTCGGCGTGCATGGAGCGGATGATCGCGAGGTCATCAACGCATTCCGCGACGTGGGGAAAAATTTCGCTCACTTCGATGCCACTCTGGCCGTGCGGACTGAATTTGTACGGCGATGGAAACGCCGCGCCGGTTTTTCGCTCCGTTTTCAAATTTTCCACCGGCAAAAGTTTGCCCGCGTACTTCGCCAGCGAGGGTTTCGGATCAAACGTGTCCACGTGCGAAGGCCCGCCGTTCATGAACAGATGGATGACACGCTTGGCCCGGCCTGGAAAATGTGGCGTGCGCGGCGCCAGCGGCGAGGTGTAGGCGGCGCTCTCGGTGGAGGCAAACGCCGGCGTGTTGCCTAGCAAACCCGTCAGGCCCAGCGCGCCCATGCCCATGCCGCAGCGTGCGAGAAATTCACGGCGCGTGAGCGCGAGATGATCCGGGTTAAACGCGTGATGCTGTTTGGTAGTGTTCAAAATGTTCGCGATTGAAACTCAGTAATCACAAATCCTGACGCCGGTTATTTTCGACAAATTCAGTCGCTGATGTCCGCACTTCATTTTCCAAAGTAACACTTCGGATCTTGCCGGCAACATTTTCGGTGAGCTTCTTTTCAATCCGCGAAGAGAAACTGCAAATCCTCCAGCGTGAGGCTTTGCGAGAATTTCTCCTCGCCCAGCACATCGTCCGCAAGCGCGCTCTTCTGCTTTTGCAGCGCACGGATTTTTTCCTCGATGCTGTCTTTGATGAGCAGGCGGTAGGCGATGACGTTTCGACTTTGGCCGATGCGATGCGTGCGGTCGATGGCTTGATTTTCCACGGCGGGATTCCACCACGGATCGAAGAGTACGACGTAACTCGCAGCGGTTAGGTTCAGGCCGAAGCCGCCCGCTTTGAGCGAAATGAGGAACACCGCCGCGCCTTCCGCCGACTGAAATTTTTGGACAAGCTCGCCGCGGTTTTCCGTGTCGCCAGCGAGATAAAACAGCGGCCAGCCTCTTTCTGCGAGCGCGGTCTGAAGGAGAGCCAGCATTTCGACGAACTGCGAGAACACGAGCACCTTGTTGCCTTCCTCCATCAACGGTTCGAGTTGCTCGACGAGCGCTTCGAGCTTGGCGCTCGCGGCCTTGGACTCCGGTTTCACCAGCGCGGGATGGCAGCAAATCTGGCGCAGCCGGAGCAGCGACGTGAGGAAATGAAAGCGATCCTTGGCGAGCTGCTTCTGCGTCTTGATCTTGAGCAGCATTTGCTGCGCGCGTTTGAGTTCGGCGCGATAGAGCGCCTTTTGCTCGCCTTCGATTTCGCAAAATAAATCTTCCTCGATGCGATCGGGCAGATCTTTGGCAACCTGCGCTTTGGTGCGCCGCAACAGAAAGGGCCGCACGCGCGCGGACAGCCGGCGGCGGGCGAATGGGTCTTCTTTCGCGTCGAACATTTTCGCAAACTGCGCGCGGCTGCCGAGCACGCCGGGCATCGCGAATGCCATGAGGCTCCAGAGGTCGAGCAGTTTGTTTTCAATCGGCGTGCCGGACAGCGCGAGGCGATAATCCGCGCGCAGCGCCCGCGCTACTTGCGCCGTCTGCGAGTTGGGGTTTTTGATGTATTGGCCTTCGTCGAGAATCACCGCGAGCCACGACACAGGCGCGAGGGCTTCGCCCACGAGTCGAAGCTGGCTGTAATTGATGACGTGTAAATCGGCTTCGCCAAGTTTCTTGAGCAGGCTCGGCAGTTCACTCGCGGACCAGATGCGCACGCGCAAATCCGGCGTGAAACGCACGATCTCCGCCCGCCAGTTGTCCATCACGGACTTCGGACAAACGACGAGAGATGGGGGATGGCGTCTGGCGTCTGGCGTCTGGGGAGTTTGGCTGCGCAGCCACGCCAGCCATGTCAGCGTCTGTAATGTTTTGCCCAGGCCCATGTCGTCGGCGAGGATGCCGCCGAAGCGATTGGCCGCGAGGTAAGCCAGGAAGTGAAACCCTTCGAGTTGGTATGGTCGCAACGTCGCGCTCACGCCGCCGGGCAATTCCGGCGTAACGCGCGCTTTGATTTCACTGGCGCGACGCTGGATTTGCGCGGCCTGTTGTTCGGGCAGAAATTTCTTCGCCGCCTCGTCCGCGAGTTGCAGCGCGTGCAGGCGTTGCGGTTCGGAGGTCAACTCATGCGGATTCAAACCGAGCCGCGCGAGCCGCTCATCTTCTTCGTCGGTCAGATTAAATTGCAAACGCCGCCAGCCTTTCGCGCCGAGCCGGACGAAGCCGCCTTTCGCATCGAGCAACAACTTGAGTTCCGCCGGCGTGAGTGTCGTGTCGGACACATCGAGCACGACGCGCAGATCGAACCAATCCATCTGCGTCTCCGTCACGTCCAGCCGGACCTGGCCGGACACGGCGTCCTGCGCGAGCGAGGCCAGTTCGCCGTCCAGTCGCACAATAATTTGCGGCGGAAGCGACTTGAGCCACGGAACGAAAAGTTCCGGAAATTTTTTCGTCACGCGTAACGCGGGCAGCCGCGAGTAGGCGTCAGACTTGAGGCCGAGCGGTTCGAACAAACGCGGCACGGCGTGCATGAGCGCGCGGTCGTAAAGCGCGATGAATTCCTCCCGCTTGGATTTGTTTTTGGGAGGCGACGCACGCAACGTGCCGCCCCAAGACGAACCCGTCCAGGTTTCTTCCACTTGTCCGTCTTCGGACTGCGCCAGCACGTGAAAGAGACAATTCTCCGACTGGCTGCCGGGATAAATCGGTTTGAGTTCGCAGCGAATGGCGACGTTCACTGGCACGCGGCGCACACGTTCGCGCACGCGCGGCGGCAACTCGACGCCGAGGCGTTGCAGCAATTCCAAGCCGGGACGGCTTTCGAGCGCGGGGGCGGGGATGTGATTTTCCGACGCCGGTTCGAGCACGTGTTCGGGCACCGCTGGGCCGGTGAAGAGCGCGTCGCGCGTGAGATACAGCGGCGGATTTCCCGGCAGCGTGCAGAGCAACGGCGGTACCGGCGTGCCGTCGGCTTGCGTGACGCGCAGAATGTAATTGCCGTCTTCGGCGGCCGCAGACTTCAAATTCCAGCGCAGCGGCTCCGGCGGCCGCGCAAACGGCTGTCCGGCGGCGTTCACCAGCCGGCTTTCGAGCGCGCGCACGCGGAAAAATCCCGCGAGCAAGGCGAGCATTTCGGGATCGACGAACGGCAGGCGCACGGTGCGGTTGTAGTGCAGCCGTGGTTGGAAGGAGCGCCAGATCAATTCGGCCTCGGCGGGAAGTAAAACCCGGCCCTGCCGGTGATCACGGTCGAGTTGGTGCAGTTGCGTGTTTTTGATGGTTTCAAAATCCTCGTGGTCCGGCCGCTTCCATTCGAGGATAGCTTCCTTCTCGCCGACCTTGATCCGAAGATCGCATTCACCGCGAGCGATTGCCGGCGCATTGTCATGCCAGTCCCGCAAGTTGCCGAGGAGATGATTCCAACGCCCGATTTCTTCCGCGCGCCGCCAATTCGCAAGGCGATCTTGGATCGCGGCGACGTTCGTAACCGGCGCCAGAAAATCCGGCAATGGGACGTGATGCTGCATGGCTTCATTGGCGACGTAGAGCCAGAATTCATGCTCGCTCTGCGGAAAGGCCGGCCAGATTTTCAGCGCCTCCCAGCCGTAGCCGCCGAGCGGCAGCCCGAGTTGCTGGAAATCCCAGCGCGTGATGCGGCGCTGCCGGCAGCATTGGTCATACACGGTTTTGAACTGGCGGAGAAACTTGGCTTCTTCGCGATTCAGCGGCCGGCCCAGTGCGGCGACGACCTGATCCGCCAACGGGATGATGGCGATCGATTCTTTTTTTTGCCGCGTGGCGGGAGCTGATTTCGCCACCGCGCCGGCGCTGATTTCGCGCACACGTGCCACGCTTTGCTCCGCGAGCAACGCCTTCATTGCGGCGTAGGCGTGCTTGCAATCGTATTCCATCGGACAGGTGCAATCGCCAAACCAGCCTTCGTCGGCGTCGTCGTAAAACAGTTCCACTTGGTAGAGCATCGAACCTTGCACCGGGGCGACAAACCGCACGCCCGGTTCGGCGCAGGAAATTTCGCCCACGCGCCCGCGACGGAAGTAATCCTCGCCGCGTCGGCGCGTCTCTGGCTCGAACGCGTCGAGGTAGGCCGCTGCCATCTCCGGTGCGTGCAGTTCAAACGTATCCATCATGCGCGGGCAAGTGTAGGCGGGAGTAGTAGTGCGACAAGGGGAGAGTTTTTCGATGTGGAAATTGGAGCCGGCCTTTTACTCCATTGTATGAAGAGCGTCGTTGGATTTCAGTTCCGTGTTCGCAGGTAGCGCGCAAAGCACGAGGATTTCTGGAACCCAATTGCAGCGAGGCCAAGCACGATCAGGACGCAACTGGATGGTTCGGGCACAATTTCACCAACCACGCTGAACTGACTTGGGAACGCAACTTCCTCGTCGGACCAAGTGGCACCTCCGTTGATACTTTCACTCCAGCCACCAAGCTGGCCTACTCCGACGAAGCTTTGATCGCTGGCAAAGTTCCAAGAGTATTCTCCGTTCCCCGTCCGAACTGAGGCGACTATCCAGTAGGGAGTGTCCGGGCCAAGAATCACGCGCGAGGTTGTGAAGTAGCTGTAAATGTCCGCAATCTTCGGATTGCTGCTACCGCTCAATATTGCCAGCACCTCTCCGGGCTGACGACCTGCATCGGACCTGACTTCGACTTGAAAAGAATTGGCGGGAATGGAAGCGGAATCCATGAGCAAAGAAACTGACTTCAGGCGGTAGCTATGGCTGTCGGTGACAAATTTGTTTGCCTCCCATTGTGTGTCGAAAACCGAAGCAGAACTTGAAATTGAGCGAGAGGCCGCGAGGTTATCCACGATGAGAACCTGACCATGCGCAGATGCCACAAACGACAACGCCACCGCGAGCGAAACGACGTATCTGCTTTGAGCGAGTGTTTTCATTTGGTAAATTACTTCCAGACCGCCGCCGGATATTGCACGAGCGCCGAGTATCATACTTCCGCGCGAGTTGGCAAATTATTCTCCAAACGCGGCTCCCAACTGCGCCGCCTTTGAAACGCCGAATTCCAATTTGGCTGGATGAAGTTAAAGCAAGGGCTTCCACGCCGGAAAGGAGCCAGTTCCGGTTCACCAGACCGGCGCGCCTCAAGATTTCTGGCGCTCCAGTCGAAGTAGATCAGCACACGAATGGATTTCGTGCGCCGCGCCTGCCTGGGCTGCGTGTCCGGCAGGGAGTTGCCACCAAATTGATTTCGAACGCGATGCGCGTTTGTTGGTCGCATTCGAGCGCTAAAATTTAATTTCGATGAATGCCAGTTTCTCATTTACGCGGCCGCCCCGGCGGGAAAAGCCGTGGTCGCCGGCCAGTTTGCTGCCCGTCGCGCTCATGTTGCTGACGCTGGGTGCGCTGGCACTCACCAGCCGTCCACTGTCTGGTCAGGAGCGCAAGCCAGCCAAAGTTTCGGCGACGGAGGCGTTCCAGGACATGAGCTCCAAAGCGGTGGATTTGAAAGCGGAGTACGAGCAGGGCGTGTTTCTCGAAATGACGAAAAATTTCGACGAAGCCGCTGTGTGTTATCAAAAAGCCGCGGGACTTGGCTACGCGCCCGCGCAGAACAACCTCGGTTTCTTTTATCAAGTGGGCCAGGGCGTCCGGCGCAATTACGACGACGCCATGCGCTGGTATCGCCAGGCTGCCGAACAAGGCTACGCTGCGGCGCAGAACAATCTCGGCGTCTGCTATCGCGATGCGTTGGGCACGAAACGCGACTTCGCGCAATCCGTGCGCTGGTTTCGCATGGCAGCCGAGCAAGGTCTCGCTGCCGGGCAAAATAATCTTGGCATCCGATACTACAAAGGCGAAGGCGTGGCGACCAATTACACGGAAGCGGTGAAATGGTATCGTCAGGCCGCGACCCAGGGCCTCGCCGACGCGCTGGTGAATCTGGGCATCGCTTACGTGGATGGCCGGGGTGTGCCGCAGGATCGCGTGATGGCTTACATCTACTTCAACACCGCCGCCGCACAGGGCGACAAATACGCCGTGCAGGCGCGTGATTTCCTGGTGAAGCAGATGACCAAGCCGCAAATCGAAGACGGCCGTCGTCGCACCTACGCGATGATTTCGCAAAACATCACGGAAAAGGGCGGTCTGATTTTGCCCTGACGTGCCCAACGCGACTCAATCTTCGCTGAAGAGGTAATCCAAATCTATCTTGCCTCCTTGATCTTCAAAAACCCCTTTGTTTTTAACATAATAGAACGTCTTTGACACGGGTGAGTGTGTGCATTATTGTGTGCAGTAACAATCGCACGGCATTATGCCATCCATCAAGCAACGGCCCGGAAGTCCTTACTGGATTTGCTGCTATCGCAAATCGAACGGTGAACGAACCCAGCGCAGCACGAAGGAGAAAGACAAAAACAAGGCGTGGGTGGTGTGCCTGGCCTGGGCGGAAGCGGAACGCAAGGCGGGCAAAGGCATCTTGACGGAAGCGCAAGCCCGCCGGGTGATTTCCGAAATTGTGGAACGCACCACGGGCGAACCGCTCCACTTTTACACTGTGGAAGACTGGCTTCGGGACTGGCTTGCCGGCAAAAAACAAACTCGCAGCCAAGGCACGGGCGAGAGTTACGGCTACGTCGTTGATCGCTTCATCAAACATCTTGGCAAGCGTGCGGCCTTGAACATCGCCCACATATCCTCGCGCGATGTGAAATCATTCCGCGATGCCGAAATCCATGCCGGCAAATCGGGCAGGACGTGCAACCGGGGCGTGAGTGTGATCCGCACCGCATTCAACGCGGCCCGCCGGCAAGGTTTGATTACCGAGAATCCGGCGGAAGCTTTGGATGATTTGGGGCACAAGGCGGTGAAGAAGGAAGTCTTCACGGCGGAACAAACAGCGGCACTTTTGGGCGCGGCTCCTTCCCAAGACTGGCGCGGCGTGATTTTATTTGCCTACTTCACAGGCGCGCGGCTTTGGGATGTGGCGAACATGAAATGGACTTCCATCGACTTGTCCGCGAAGACAATTCGTTTCACGCCCCGGAAGACAGCGCGCACGGGCAAGGAAATTGTGATCCCTTTGCATCCTGACTTGGAAGCCCATTTACTTACGATTGCCGGGCAGGACAATCCTGAAGCGTTTCTTTTCTCAACACTGGCGGGGCGCAAGACGGGCGGATCACAAGGGCTTTCAACGCCATTTAGCCGGATCATGGAAAAGGCGGGCATCGCGGCGGGCGCATCCGGGCCACGCAAAGGCACCAGGGGGCGCACGTTCTCCAAACTTTCGTTCCACTCCTTCCGGCACGGCTTCAATTCCGCAATGTTGAATCGAGGTGTTTCCCAAGAAATTCGGCAATTGCTTACCGGCCACGCCTCGGCGGAAATGAACAAGAATTATTCGCATCACGAACTTGAACCGCTGCGGGCGGCGGTGAGCGTGATCCCATCCGTCACGGTGAAATAAATCGCGGCCACGCACCACGAGCTTAAAACCTTGCGTGCCGCTGTGTCACGGATCCTGAGCGGCCCCGAAGCAGCGCGGTCATTGACAGCAAAAACCCGGCGTGGGATTATCCCACCATGATTGTCACCCTCGATGCCAAACGCCGGTTCAGCATACCCGCGGCGCTTGCGCCCGCCAGTCCGGGCGATCAATTCGATGCGACCTTCGACTCCGAGGAAGACGTCGTCATCCTCCGCCGCGTGAAGCGAAAAGCAAACTGGCTGGCCGTCTGGAAGCAGTGCCCCGTGCCGATGGACGACATGCCGCCGCGCCGCCGCGAACTACCAAAGAAGATCAAGCCATGAGCTGGTTGCTCGATACGGACGTGCTCTGCCAGCCGGTGAAAACGAACGGCAATCGCGCCGTCGTCTCGTGGCTGGAACGCGAGCAGGCGGAGTGTTACACGAGCACAGTCGTCCTCGCGCAAGTGGCCTATTGGATTCGCACCAAAGAGGGCCGGGCGCGGACGCGGTTGCAAGCCTGGCTGACACAGAGCATCGAAGCGATGGAAGGCAGAATCCTGTCCTTCAATGTCGGCACGGCGCATGTGTGGGCCGACCAGAAATTTTTACTTGAACAAGCCGGACAGCGGATGCCGGTGGAAGACAGTTACATTGCCGCGACGGCGCGCCGCCACGGGCTGACCATCGTGACGGGCAACGACCGGGATTTCCAGCGACCGGGACTGAAAGTGTTCAACCCGTTCAAGGAGCTTCCCCAAGCGTAGGCCGGGGCTTGCCGTTGACGCGGTGTTGAAAGCCGCCGTCGCCTGAGCGCCCGTAAACGCCGTTGACGCGCCTCGACACGCGGCCTAGCGTGGCTGTGCAACAACCGTGTGCAACATGAAAACCGCGAATGTCCGCCAACTCCGCCATGACTTCGGCAGTGTCTTGAATTGGATCACCGATGGCGAGCAGGTCGAGATCGTCAAAAAAGGCAAAGTCGTCGCTCTTCTTTCGCCGCCTCCACGACCTGCGAAGCCAAAGAAATTCCAACTGCCGGACTTTGAGGCGCGGCGCAAACGGGTCTTCGGCGACCGTGTTTTGCCGGGCAACATCATTGCGGAGGAACGGGAGAGCTACGAGTGGTAGCCTTTGCCGACACCAGCTTCCTCGCCTCCCTCTACTTGGAGGAAGCGACCTCGAAGGCAGCGGACGAGGCTTTGGGATCCAAACAGCAGCCTTTGCCGCTCACCCCGCTGGCGCATCTCGAATTGCGCAACGCCTTCAACCGCGCTATCCAGCGCCAGCGCATCACTCCGGCGGAGCGCGATGCGCTGTGGCAGGACGTGGAGAGCGACATCGCCAGCGGCTTTTTGGTGCCCACGCCGGTCGCATCGGCGGACTTGCACGCCAGGGCGCGAACCCTGAAGGCGGAGGGCAACCGCAGACGACCACCAGCGCGCGTGTCGAAGCGTTTCTTCTCCGCATGTGATCCCGGTGATAAAACGAAGGCGCGTCGCTAACCTGGTGGAATAGCTGAAGGCTTGTCCGAAGCCGAAAGGTGCTTTTTGCAGCGGACGATTACGCCCTTCCTAAATTCGTGCAGCGTTGGCTTTGGCGGGTCGAGGCTGTCATACCAATCCGCGATGGACTGCATGAACGTCGCCTCCGCCTCATCACGTCCAGCCGAAAACGGATCGAGCGAATGCGCGAAGCGGTCGTACAATTTCGCCAGCGCCGCAATCTCCCTTTCCGGCGGCGTTAATGGTGCATCTTCTTCAGGCGTTCGCATTTATTCCGCAAATCCAGCATCCGATCAAAATAAATGTCCGCGCCACAAGCCGGATGTTGCTGGTTGAGTTCAGCCAGTCTCCGGGCGGCGTCATCACACATCTCCACCATGAGCTTCCAGCTTGCCGCTACCGCCGCTAAATCCTGCTCGTTTCGGGCTCCCATCGCCACGAACTTGTAAATCGTCAGCAATTCGGTTTCGAGCCTTCCGGCTTCATGGTGAAAAGGCGCGCAAAGGTCTTGCGGAATGTTGGCGACGCGCCGGTCAAATTCCTCCAGCGTCGCTGCACCGATTTGCTGCAAACCGATCGCGTCAGGGCAATTGCTCATGGGTTCCTCATACTTCGTCTGCTGGCCCTTGTCACCGAAAATTCTTTCGTGCGGTGGACTTCTGCCTGTTGCGAACGACGCAAAATCCAAGTGACACGGGCGAACATTCCTGACACCCTGCCACGGTGAAAAAAGGGACGAGCGTATGAAGTCAACACCATCGAAGTACATTGCCACGGCGCTCGCTTTCTCCGTATGCGCCGCCCAAGTTTTTGCGCAAGCGGACTTGCGAAGCATCGGAGTGTTTATTGGTGGTACAGTTGGTCGCGGCGCGGAGCCGTCGGCCGCACAAGATGCTCTCGAGTTGGAAGATGACATTCGCACCATCGGTGGCACAAACTACATTATTCAGGAGCCGCAGGTTTGGATTCAGCGCGATTATGAGCAGCCAGTCCGTGCGGGGAGTTGGGATCTAATCTTCGGAAAGAGCCTTCAAAATCGGACAGATGGCTTGGTCTTGGACAATGGAAAAGACTATCCCGGCAATTATTTGTTTTTGAGGAATTACTCCAGGCATCGCACGATTGTTGATGGTAGTCGTGTCCGCGCGTTCGCGATGCGCGTAGGGATCACCAACACTTACGGGCACACGATGCCCCTATACGATTGGGGAGTCCCAGTTTCACAGGAAGTATGGGAGCGCGTAGCTCTGGCTTTACGGAATAAACAAACAGAGCGTGCGAACGAGGCGCTGGCAAAACAACAAGAGGTGCTAGCAGAACGACAAGCGAAAGAGGCGGCGAAGAAAGAAACCGCCGATCAGAAAGCGCTTGAGTTTCAAAAGCTGCGCGCTGCCGACGGCTCGGCTCAAGCTCAATACGATTTGGGCATCCGCTATCTGACCGGCGATGGCGTCGAAAAGGATGAAGCCGTTGGAAAGCGGTGGCTTCAAACTGCCGCCGATCAAAACTTCCTGCCCGCAAAGAAAAAACTTGAGGCGATGAAGTGAAAAGCCTCGTCACCGAAACGCCCGTCAAAAATCAAGAAGTTGCGAATGAAATGCCGTAAAGGATGAAAAATGAACTTTGAATTGCTGGCTGCTACAGCCTTGGATCCAGAAGCGGTAGCGGGAGGCTTGGGTGCCGTGCTTGTCTTGGTCTTGGGGATACTTGCGTTGGTTATCTCTATCGTCTGGATTATCTTCCCGTTTCTCGTCATTGCCAAGATGAACGAGCAGTTGAAAGAGCTTAACCATCTACGCGCTGAGATGGACATGGCTCGGCTCGAACTACTAAAACTTCTCAGGTCATCGCTAGATGCCATCGCGACGACTGAGAAGGGGGACAGCGAAATCACCAAGGCGCAACTCGACGCTGCAAATACCTGGCACCAACGAGCGGACACGTTGCTGGAAGCCATCGAAAAGAACACGCGCGGCACATGACCACGGCCAGACTCACCACGAGCTTAACACCTTGCGCGCTTGTGCGAGCAAAGAATCAGGTATGAGCGCCGAGTGGGGAACCGATCCAGCGACTGAAAGACAGAAAGCAAAGCTGCGCTTCTTCGGTTGCACCTGGGACGAAGGAATAACCAAGGCGCAAGCCAGCGATGCGCTTGACCAGTGCGTCAGCCAGTTTCCCGAAATTGAGGCGGCGTATCAGAACCGGCCAGCGGCTGAGGAACAGTTGCAAGCGTTGGAAGCTCGCGGGAAAGATATTCCACCGAACCTAACTTATCGGGGAGCCAAGGAACTGCTCGAATCTGGCGAAGAAGTCTCGCTCAACGAGGCTGTCGCTCCGCCGCCAGTCCCGCCACCCGTTTTGTCTGATCCAACCAGCGCGGAGAATTTACTGTCATGTCCCTGTAACCATTGCTCAGTCGCGATTGAATATCCGCCGGAGTTGGTTGATCAAAACGCGACCTGCCCGCATTGCGGCTTGGAGACGCTGCTGTTTCAACCACACACCGGCGAGCTTGTCCCAAGTACGCGGTCAACAGGCAATGGAGTTTTCGGCTGGATTTCCAACAAACTGGAACAGCGCAAACAGCGCAAGGCGCATGAAGAAGCGGAACGTCTGCGGATCGAAGCGGAACGCGCGCGCAAGCGCCAAGAGTGGATCGATGGCATTATCGCCAACCTGCGAAATGGAATCACGGAAAATTTTGAGAACCTTGGCATCGTCTTGCAAAAAGGGGAAAAAGTCCTGTGGGTCGAGCCGGGCGTTCTTCACGAAATTAGAGTTGTCAGCCGCCGTTACGAAGGCGGTTCTGCGGGCGTGAGATTCCGAGTCGCCAAAGGTGTTAGCTTTAACGTCGGCAAGCACCGTGGGCAACTTGTGAGTGAAACCGGCGTTGTGCCTGTCAGCGACGGAAATCTGGTGATCACAAACCAGCGGCTAATTTTCTCCGGCGACCGGAAATCGTTCGCAATCAAACTCGCGAAAATCCTCGAAAAAGAGACACGGCTCAACGCGCTGGCGTTCACCGAGAACGGCAAGGACAAGCCGAAGATGGTCAAATATCACAACGACAAAAACGGCGACATAGTTTGTGGAGTGCTCAACTTTGCCTTAGCTGGATGAAGCGCACCAAGCCTCAAATAGTGCCAGGCAGTTTGATCCAAACGCATCAAAGTGGATCGCCTTTCCCTCCGGCGGATCGCGTCGAAATTCCTGAAATCTGCTCCAAGTGGCTCACCACGCTGAACAACTGGGCGAAGATTTATCAAGAATTTGAAGCCGAACCTTTGCAACGTTTCAGGCCGGAGAACGAATCCCGCAGCTTCGCGGTTTCGTGCTTCAAAAACGAACTGGCACTGCTACGTCCCGATTGGGAAGCACGTATTGCCGCGTCGTTCGAGGATCCAAAATTGGCTCGCACATATTACGTTCGGATACACGAGTGGGCTGCGGCGCGCTTGAGATTTTACATTTACCTTTCGTTGAAAGAATGCCCTGCCCAGAAGTTTGAGAACAAAGAAATAGCCTCGGCATCTTTCGCCGGATTGCTGCTGTCTGAGCGAGTGCGCGACAGCGATAACATTTTGCTCAAAACTTTTTTACGAGAATCGAAGAATTGTTCTCCCAAGGCTTATCAAGCTTTCGTCCGGTGGGCGGAAAAGCCACGCCCTGCGGGGTGGAAGTATCCCTTGCTAGATGCGTGGCTCATGTCGATTTGGCCAATCGTTCAATGCGGCAACTGGAATTACCGCGGCGTATGGCTGGTCGCAAATCGGAAATTTGACTCCCCCGAATTACGGCCATTTGAGACGGCAGACCGGATGAGCACTCACTGCAAAAGCGTTTTGGGATTACGAGTGAGGAACACCAAAGCAGGACGTCCACGAGACGAAGGCAACAAGGACGAAGCTTCCCTGCCTTTCATGGCAGAACTTGCTTTGCAAATTCCGGCAGAATTACCTGATGACTCACTTTTTCGCGAAATGGGTAAGTAATAGCTTTGCCCCACTTACCCATTCTTTGATCGCCGTTGTTCAATGATGCGGGCGCAATGCAAAACGCATCAATAGAAACGGCGGGCGACGCCAAGAACACAATCGCCCCGCTTCCGACAGCGGCCAATGTCGGAAACCTCACTGAAAATCTCGGCAGGGTCGGAGCGATGCTCCGCCCGGAATTTCTAAGGCTGCCCAAGCCGGGCACCCTCTGCCCGTTCAGCGGGCTTTCGCGAAGTTATCTCAACAGTCTTATATTGGGCACTGAAGCGAACGGCCATCGACCACTCGTGAAGTCAATCTGCCTGCGGCAACGTGGCGCGAAACGCGGAGTGAGGTTGATCGTCGCAGAGGATTTAATTTCATTTCTTCGCGCCCACCTTGAAACGGGAGCGACTGTCTCTGAACCAGAAGCCACACCAGACGCCGAGCTTTCGAGAGTTTTAGCGGAGGACTTGAAATGAATTCCGCGAGCAGAAGACGCCCCGATAAAAGAAGGGCGCTCCGGCTTGAAGACACGGAGCGCGTTGAAAACTGCAACAACGTGAGGGTAACGACCTACACCGTCCCCGTCAATTCTAACCGGACTTGGCGTCACGTCTCGGAAATACTCCCGGTGGTTTTCGCGGAAATTTTGGAGGCCGGAAAAAAGACGGAGTTGAACCGATGAACCTTCAACCAATCGAACGCGCCCGCGCCTATGTCGCGCGCATCCCCGGCGCAATCGCTGGCAGCGGCGGGCACGATGCCACATTTCACGCCGCGTGCATTCTGGTGAACGGTTTCGCGTTGACGCCAGCGGACGCGCTGCCGTTGCTCGTGGCGTGGAATCAAACCTGTCAACCGCCGTGGAGCGAAGCCGAGTTGCGGCACAAACTCACGAGCGCGGACAAAGCCCGCCACGCCAAGCCGCGCGGTCATCTTTTGGAGGACAGCGAACGTGCTCCCATTTTTCGCACGGCGAAGTTTGCGCCGACGCCTGCGCCAGTCGCCCGGCCATTGCCGGATCGCAGCGGCTTTGGCCCCGGCACAGCGGAACAAATTCAACGGCTGGCTAAGATGCGGCCGTATCATTGCGAAGGCTTGGAATGGGCCAGCGAGCGCGGTCTGCTCGTGTTTGGCTCGTGGCGTGGTTTCGATTGCCACGGCGTCACGGACGCCAGCGGTCGCGTACTCGAGCTGCGCCGCATGGATGGCGAACCGTTTCCCGCCGTCCCCGGCACTTCACTCGTTGAGCGGAAAAGTCATTCTGTAAAAGGTAGTCAAAAGCAATGGCCGCTCGGCATCGCGGAAGCGCAGAATTTTGCCAGCATTGCGCTCATGGAAGGCTTGCCCGATTTTCTCGCGGCGCATTACGTCGCGCTGTGGGAGCAGGCGAGTCATCACGCCAAACGCGATGCGCGCTGCGTCCCCGTGGCGATGCTCTCATCGTCGCCGGAAATTCATGCGGACGCACTCACGCTCTTTCGTGGCAAGCATGTTCGCATCTTCGCCCATGCCGAGGGCGCGGGACTCAAAGGCGCGGCCAGGTGGCTGACTCAACTTCAATCGGCGGACGCGGCCCGCGTGGACGTGTTCGATTTTTCCGCCTATCGAAAAACCGATGGCTCGCGCGTGAACGACCTTTGGGAATTTGTTCACGGACTACACCCTGACGATCAGCGCAACCCGGTGACGTGGAGGCTACTGCCATGAGCATCGTCGCCAGTCCTTACGAAACGTCCGCCGTGAAATCAGGTGCGGTGGCGCTACCGCCCAAATCGCGCGAAGTCTATTTCGATTTCAACCGGGGCAACTACTGGACGCGCAACGAGCGCGGCGGCTGGATCATGATGAACGAGACGCAAATCAAACGGATGCTCCGCGCGTCTGGCGTCTCACCGAACCGACCCGACGGTTGCCACGTCTCACCGCTGGACGAACGCCTCCTTGAAATTCAAGGGCGGATGGACGTGCATTACGCTGGCTCGCTCGCTGGACATCATGCCGGAATCTACACCGTTGGCGAAAAGCGGATTCTCGTGGCTGAATCTCCCCGACTCGTGACGCCGGTTCCCGGTGAATGGCCTACACTCGGCAGTTTACTCGATGGCTTGCTCGTGGACGGCGGAGGCGACCAGCGGCCTTACCTCTACGGCTGGCTCAAAATCGCGGTGGAAGCCTTGCTCGCGCGCCACACCCGCCCCGGCCAAGCCCTGGCGCTCTGCGGCCCGCACGACTGCGGCAAATCACTTCTGCAAAACCTCATCACCAGCTTGATGGGGGGACGCGCGGCAAAACCGTATCAATTCATGGCCGGGCAGACGACTTTCAACGCGGACTTGTTTGAAGCGGAACACCTGATGATTGAAGATGACCAGAGCAGCACCGACATCCGCGCGCGGCGCAACTTTGGCGCGCAGATCAAGAACGTCACTGTCAACGAAACCCAACGCTGTCACCCCAAAGGTCGGCAGGCGATCACTTTGAATCCGTTTTGGCGAATCACGATCACCGTGAATGACGAACCAGAAAATTTGATGGTATTGCCGCCGATGGACGACAGCTTGGAGGACAAGCTCATGTTGCTGCGTGCGTTCAAACGCCCGATGCCGATGCCGACGGACAGCAACGAGGAACGCGCCGCTTTTTGGGGGCGACTGCAAAGCGAGTTGCCCGCCTTCGTCCACTTCCTGACGACGTGGACAATCCCCGCAGAACTGCGAAGTAGCCGTTTTGGGATCGTCCACTATCATCACCCCGAATTGATCGAAGCGATTAACAGCCTCGCGCCAGAGCAAAAGCTCCTGCTCCTGTTGGACGGCGAGCTGTTCAATACGCCAGCGGCAGGCGCATGGCGCGGCACGGCGGCGAAGCTTGAAAGCCAGTTGACCGGCGCAGACAGCCGTTGTGCTCACGAGGCGCGGAAGCTCCTGTCATGGCCGACGGCGTGCGGAGTCTATCTTTCCCGACTGGCAAAGCGATTGCCGGAACGCATCATTTCCGAACGCCACGAGGACAGCCGCGCATGGATAATCAAACCGCCGCGATAGCGGACGCAAAGCGGGAAACAGTCTGCCAGTCCGTCATGGCCGGGCTTCCTGACGGGCTGACGGGCGGTTTGTGCATTTGCCACAATTCGGTGTTGGCAGATCCCCAAGGCGGAGCTTCGCCGGAAGCCCCGGAAAGGAATCTTTTTCGCTCGGAAACGGCCAGCAGGTTGACGACCCCTTCGGTTTTCTATCTGAAACCAAAAATCCAACTCACCCTCAAGATTTCGAGCCGGAGCTTGCTGCGGATGTTTTCGGCGTTGCGCCTTGTTTGCGGAAGTTGGGCTAGGTTCTTCCCGAACAGTTGATCCCGTGCAGGGGGCGACCGCACGCGCTTTCTAGCGCCAGAGTTTCCAAAAGCAGTTTAGTTTCTTGCAAACGCGCGAAAACGGTCGCTTGTTCACGAAGAAAAACACCGGCAAACATGGCCGGATATTGGTGGATTTGTGTGCAAAAGTGTGTGCAGTAAGGCTTAAAAACAGCCTTTCAAACGCACAAGTTATTGATTATCAATGGCAATCAGTCTTCGCTGAAAAGGTAATCCAAATCTGTCTTGCTCAGGCTGCGCGCGAAACCTTCCTCGCCGAGCACGTCCGTGATCGTCTGCGCTTTGCGCTGCTGCAGCTCCCAGATTTTTTCCTCCACCGTGCCGGGCGCGATCAGACGATACGCGTTCACCGTGCGCGTCTGGCCGATGCGATGTGATCGATCGATGGCCTGCGCCTCGACCGCCGGGTTCCACCACGGATCGTAGAGCACGACATAGCTTGCCGTGGTCAGGTTGAGTCCTGTGCCCGCCGCACGAAGGCTGAGCAGAAACACAGAAGCATTCGGATCATCCTGGAACACTTGCACAACTTCCTGGCGGTTCTTCGTTTCGCCCGTGAGGATGTGCGTCGGGATTTCGAGCTGGCGGCATTCGATTTCGAGGAGCTTGAGCATCTGCACGAACTGGCTGAAGACCAAAACTTTTTGCCCTTCAGCCAGCAGCGGCTCGAGCAATTCCATCAGCGTCTCAGTTTTGCCGGACGGCGAGTCGTTGCCCACGAGCGTCGGGTGGCAGCAGATTTGCCGCAACCGCGTGAGCGCCGCGAGCACATGGATTTTGCTCTTGGCGAGGCCTTTTTCATCGACGGCCTTTTGCACTTGATCGCGGCTGCGACGCAACTCAGCCAGGTAAAGTTTCCGCTGCGCTTCGCCGAGTTCGCAATCGCGGCGCTCTTCGATGCGGTCAGGCAAATCTTTGGCGACCTGTTTTTTGAGGCGGCGCAACAGCACCGGCCGCAGCTTGGCGGAAAGCCGCCGCCGCGAGATGCCCAGTTGAATCGGATCTTCCTTGTGTGACTCGTAATTTTCCAGGAACTGCGCCTGATTGCCGAGATACATCGGCTGGATGAAATCGACGATGCTCCACAGATCGAGCAGGCGGTTTTCCAGCGGCGTGCCGGTAAGCGCAAGCCGCTGATCGGATTTCAATTGCTTCACCGAGACGGTCACTTGGGCCGATGGATTCTTGATGAACTGCGCTTCGTCGAGCACGACGACGCGGAAGTCAAACTTCTTGAGCGCCGGCAAATCGCGGCGCAGCAGCGCATAGTTCGTGACAATCAGGTCGTGTTGCGGGATTTGCTGCCGGAGGTTGTGGCGCGCGGCGCCGCTTTCCAGCACGAGCACTTTGAGTTGCGGCGTAAACTTCTCCGCTTCGCGCCGCCAGTTGTGGAGCACGGACGCCGGGCAGATCACGAGCGCGGGCTTGGGCTTTTTGGGATGTTCCGCCTTGAGCCACAAAAGCCACGCCAGCGTCTGCAGTGTTTTTCCCAACCCCATGTCGTCGGCCAGGATGCCGCCGAGCTTCAGATTCGTGAGGTGGCACAGGAAGTTGAACCCGTCCTTTTGATACGGCCGCAATTCCGCATTTAATTGCCCGGGCAATTCGGTTTCCGGCAAACCGGCGAACGTGGCAATGCGTTCGCGCAATTCCTTCGCCTGTGGTTGATCGCCGAAACGCTGCAACATCGCCTCGTCCAGATGCGTCGCCTGCTCCAGATCGACCCGTTGCGGCATCGGCACGAGGCCGTCCACGCCGAGATCGGCGAGGACTTCGTGCGCCGATTGGACTGCCTGCGTATCGAGTTCGATCCAACCACTGTCGGGCAGCTTCACAAAACGACCGGTCGCGCTCTGCAACATTTGCAAATCAGCCGTCGTCAATTTCATGCCCTCCTGCTCCCACGCGGCGGAAACCGAGAACCAATCGATGCCGCTGCCATGCACGACGATTTGCGGCTTCAACTTGCGCGGCGCAAGGAACAACCGGTGGAACGGTGGATTGCCCAGGTAATCAGCGTCATTCGGGCGGTCGGGCCACGCCTGCGCGAGCGTGTTCAAAAAATTTTCATTCGCGTCGCCGACCCACACGCCCGGCTCCGGCGTGAACCAGTCGAGCTGGCTCAACCAGCGCGCCGCCGGCTGCAGACGTGGGTCATCGAGGATTTCCGGCTTGTCGGACTTGGGCCGGTCCGGTTCGGTGACGTGCCACTCGTGGCCGTTCCATTGCCCGGCGCTTTGATCGCGTTCGCTGCGCGCGATGAGCCGCAACCGCACCGAGGCGTCTTCCAGTTCAAAAATGAACTGCGGCTTTGCTTTGTGAATGACGCACAGTTGATCCCAGTCCTCGTTCTGTTGCGGGCGCGCGCGGCGCAGATGCGTCAACATCCGATGGCTCAATTTTGTCACCGGCAGGCTCGGTGCCGCGACGAGCGCGTCCAACAACGAATGAGGCGGTGCGTGGCGCAGCAAATAGAACGTGCCTTCCACCAGGGCGAGCGTCGGATCCCCGGCGAAGAAACGAACCTGGTTGAGCGGGATGTCGCTGGAAGCCAGCGCGAGGCGTTGGGCGAAATACAGTTGCCCGCCCTGTTTTTCCAAATGCGGTGTCAGTTCGGCGACGTGCCCCTGAAAACTCAGCGCCACGCCGCTGGCCGGCAATTCGAGGCGCGATTCGCGTCCCCAGCGCGCGAGCCATTGGAGCAGTTGCACGCCTTGGAGCTTGAGCGAGCCGTTGCGCGCCCCGGCCCCGGCATAATTTTCGGACAACCAGGTGATGAATTCCCAGTCCGCCGGGGCGAAGAGTTCCTGCTCCTGCGTGGCGCGCTCGGTCAACTCCGTGAGTTCGGCCAGCGGACGAAGTTTTTCGCCCGAGCGCGGTTTGAACAAACTGAATTGCACGGACAGTTCGTGCAGCGAGGGATGATCCGCGGCGGGTTGAACCTGGCAGAGCACGCGGAGCATCGCGCGAGGGGAATCGAGATGCACGGGCGCGGGTGGAAAAAGCCAGTTCTCCAATTTGTGCAGGAATGCCTGTTCCTGCTCGGCCTGCTCGATTTCGGCAAATCGATCCAGGTTCGCGTGCGGCACCAGTTCGGTGGGCAGCGGACGGTTCGATCGCAGGAACAGCAGCGCCGTCTCCTCGATGCGTGCCTGGCCCTGCGCGGCCATCAGGCGCGGCCACCAGTCCTGCGCGGTGAAATCTTTGCGCGAAAGCGAAAGTTTCTCGAAGTAATCTTCGAGGAGCAGCCAGGCGCGCTGCGAATCCGCGCAATGGGAAAAAGTCTGCAGAATCTCCGTGCGTTCGGCGACGGCGGCCTTCGAGTCGGAAAGCTCGCGCCGCAAATCCGCCAGCGCGCCGTAGGTCTTGCTGAGGACGGTGTGGTGTGCGTCGTACTTGGCCGTGAGGGCGGAACGTGACGCGTGTCCGTTCTTGCGATCAGCTTTGGGCATGGTTCAAATTTCGAGTCAAAACGACAATTGACTGATCATATCGGCACAGCCGGAGGGGGGCGGTCAATCAGAAAGCGCATGGCGAAATCGACGCGTGGCTTTGGCAATGGCGGCATCGGCTCCCAAAGAAAACGGCACGAAGAACGAACCCTTCGTGCCGCGCGCAAATTGTTGAAGCAAAAATTACTTCTTCGCCGTGTCGTGATTCTTCGCCACTTCCGTCCAATTCACAACACTCCAAAAGGCCTTGAGATAATCCGGTCGGCGATTCTGGTATTTGAGATAGTAGGCGTGTTCCCAAACGTCACAGCCGAGGATCGGCTTGCCTTCGCAGCCGGCGACGGCCTTGCCCATGATGGGATTGTCCTGGTTGGCGGTGGAAACGATTTCGAGCTTGCCGTTGTTCACCACGAGCCACGCCCAACCGCTGCCGAAACGACCGATACCGGCGGCTTCAAATTTTTCCTTGAAGGCGTCGAAACTGCCGAACGCGGCATTGATGTCGTTGGCCAGGTTGCCGGACGGCGTGCCGCCGGCTTTTGGCCCCATCAGTTTCCAGAACATGGAATGATTCAAGTGACCGCCGCCGTTGTTGCGCACCGGGCCGCGGATGTTGTCCGGCACCGAAGCTAGATCGGTGACAAGCGCTTCGAGCGACTTGCCTTCGAACGCGGCGTTGCCGGCGAGAGCCTTGTTCAAATTGGTGACATAGGCGTTGTGATGTTTGCCGTGATGGATTTCCATCGTGGTCTTGTCGATGTGCGGTTCCAAAGCGTCGTGAGCGTAGGGAAGAGGTGGTAATTCGTGAGCCATAGTTTTCTTTTGTTGATGTCTTGATTCGAGTTTCAGCGACTGACCGGGTTTACCCGCGCCAGTTCCAATGCGCAATGATTAACCCGTCGTTGCGCGCGACACAAGCCGGCGAATCACGCGCGGATTTTGGCCGTTGGAATCGAGATCATCGCGGGCGTCAGAATTTGCCTGGCCGCCACGATTCTCGCTTTCGCAGACAACGCGTGTGCGGTGAAAAGACCAGTTCTCAACTGGATCGGCTTGTGGTAACAATCCTCAGCGTATGCAAAGCAGGGGAAAATTCGGGCGCAGCGGTTTTACTTTGATCGAACTGCTCGTCGTCATCGCCATCGTCGCGATTCTCGCGGCGATGCTGTTGCCGGCATTGAGCAAGGCCAAGCAATCGGCTCAATTGGCTGCGTGCAGGAGCAATCTCCATCAATGGGGTGTGGCTTTGAATCTCTTTGTCGCCGACTACGAGTATTATCCACTTGCGAGTGGCGATTTTAATTTCGAGCCGCCCAGAGATGCAGACTGGCTCTACGCTCTCCAACGCTCCTATCTTCAAGGTCACTCGTTTGGGGAACTGTCGCGATGTCCGGCTATGATCACCCCGCGACGATTGGGAACGCAGAAGTTCGATTATGGTTACAACCAGTTCGGATTGCCCTTGGGATTGGGAGGAGGGCTGGACACTATCGGGCGAAATGTCATCCCCACTTACGAAAACCAAGTCATTGCTCCCAGCGACTTGTACGCTTTCGGCGACGCCACGTTCGGCTGGGGTCCCACTGATGCCAATTTCGGATTTGGATATTTCCCCAATTTCTTCAACCGCCGAAGCAGCAACACGGCTGCACAACTGCCACAGTTCCGCCTGGAAGTGGCCGGCTACGCCAAGCATCGCCCCGCACATCGAAAGACGTTGAATACAGTTCTGGCCGACGGTCATGTGGAGAGTCCGACTGTCGAACGACTTTGCTTTCCATCAACTGACACATGGAAAAGGCGCTGGTACATCGATCACGAGCCGCATCCGTAAAGCTTGCCTTCATGAGAACAAAACGCGTGGGCTTCACCTTGATCGAGTTGCTTGTCGTCATCGCCATCATCGCGATTCTGGCGGCGATGTTGTTGCCGGCGCTCGGCGGCGCGAAGGCGAAGGCGCAAGGCATCCAATGCCTGAGCAATCTTCGGCAGATGAGTTTGTCTTGGATGATGTACGCCGATGACAACAACGAGCGCATTCCACCTAACAATCTCGATGGCTTGAACCAATGGCAGACGTGGGTCCGCGGCTGGCTCGACAACCAAAATCCCGTGCCCGACAACACGAACACGGTCTATCTGATGACGAGCCACCTCTGGCCGTATCATCAATCACTCGTCATCTGGCGGTGTCCGGCGGACAAAAGCACTTCCAAGCACGGCGGCAAAATTTATCCGCGCGTGCGCAGCATCTCGATGAACAACTGGCTGAACTCCGACGAAGCGTGGGAAGGATTGCGGCAATTCAAAGTTATTCGCAAAACCTCCGACCTCGCCGACCCGCCGCCGTCGAAGACGTGGGTGCTGATCGATGAGCGCGAAGATCGCATCAACAACGGCTTCTTTGTCGTGTCGATGCGCGGCGCAAACCCGCGCGCTCCCGGCTCGCTCCAACTCGTGGACATCCCGGCGAGTTATCATCTTGGCGCGGCCGGTCTCACGTTCGCCGACGGCCACGCCGAGATCAAAAAGTGGCTCGACCCGCGCACGCATCCGCCAATCAAGCAGCACAACAATCTCGCGTTGATGACTTCTTCACCGAACAACCGTGACGTGATTTGGCTCCAAGAACGCACGACTGGTTTGGTGCGATAGCTTTTCAAACCGAGCAGCCAGCGCTGTTTGGTCGAAGCAATTCAGTTCAACAAAATCTGGCGTGCCGTTTCGGTTTGAGTTTCTTGCGAAGGAAAATTCTCACGAAAAACTTTTTGAAAAATTTCGCACCCGGCATTTGCAAATCCACCGATGCGGGCTAGACTCCCGGCATGGCTGAGTCCAAAAAGAAAGCGCCCGCGCCTTCAGATGCCGGCCGGCCGGCGGAAAGTGCGGCCAGCGGCCCTTCACCACTCAGCGATCTCATTCCCCGCGAACAATTGGATTCGCTCTCTGCCTTGCAATTGGTTGATTTGATCGTCAGCAAGCTGCCTCCGCGCCACTCCTCAATTCTCGATATGGTTTATTTGCGCGAGCGCATCGTGGCGATGGAAGAGATGACCGAGGAGGCGCGCCAGACCATCGAGAAGCTCGACGCCGTGGTCGAGAAACTTCGTTCGCCGGCGTTTCGCGTCGGAACTTTCCTTGCCGCGCTCGAACCCGACCGCGCGCACGTCTGCGTCGGCGGCACGGACTACGTCTGCTGCGTCGATCCGCAAATTCCCTTGAGCAGTTTGCAAATTGGCCAGCGCGTGCTGTGCAACGAAGCCTTCGCCGTCGTGCTCGGCCTTGGTTTCGAGCGCAACGGCCCCATCGTGCGCATCGACGAACTGCTCTCCGACGGCCGCCTGCGCATCGGCCAGGAATCCGGCCTCATGCCGCTCGTTTTGCTCCGCTCGGCGCTGCTCGCGAAGGAAAAATTGAAGCCCGGCCTGGAAATTCGCTTGGATGTCAATCAGCGGGTCGGGCTCGAAGTCATCGGCATGGGCAAGCGCGTCGAGCGTTCGCTCGAAGCCGTCAGCGAACTTCCGTGGTCGGCCATCGGCGGCCAGGCTGACGCGGTGCAGGCGATTCGTGACACGATTGAACTGCCGTTCCTCCATCGCGATCTGTTCAAGAAATTTCAGCACACCGTGCCCAAGGGATTTCTGCTCTACGGCCCGCCGGGTTGTGGCAAGACACTTCTCGGGAAGGCGACGGCTTACAATCTGCGTCAGCAAATCAAAACGCAGACCGGTGTCGATCATCCGGAATTTTTCCTGCACGTCAAAGGACCGGAGATTTTGAACATGTGGGTCGGCGAATCGGAGCGGCAAGTGCGCGACCTCTTCACACAATGCCGCGAGCGGGCGAACGACGGCGCGCTGGCGTTTCTCTTCATTGACGAAGCGGAATCAATTCTCGGCACGCGCCGCGCCGGCCGTTACGCGAGCATCCTGAGTACGCTGGTGCCGATGTTCTGCACCGAGATGGATGGCATCGAGCCATTGCAAAACGTTGTGGTGATTCTGGCGTCGAATCGCGCCGACCTGATCGACCCGGCGATCCTCCGCCCCGGACGCATCGATCGCAAAATAAAAGTCAGCCGGCCTGATCAAGCGGCGGCACAAACCATCTACGAAATTTATTTACGCGAGTCGTTGCCGCTGGCTGAACCGCGTGCCGAATTGGCCAAGGCACTTGCCACGGCACATTTTGCCCGCACGCCGGCGAATGAGTTTCTGGAAGTCGCGCTGCGCAGCGGGCGTAAAGAAATGCTTCATCGGGGCGACCTGGCCAGCGGGGCCATCATCGCGGCGATCGTCGAACGCGCCAAGAGCCTCGCAATCAAACGCGCCATTGCGACGAAGGCCGACACGCTGCTCACGCGCGATGATTTGCTGGCGGCCTTGCAAGCCGAGTATGCGGAGAACGATTTGTTCCCCCCGACCGACAACACGGAAGACTGGCTAAAACTCACCGACTTCGATCCGGAAAATGTCGTGCGGCTCGGGCCGGTGCGCCCGCGCAAAACCGACGGGACTCCGAGCAGCATGGTTTGAAGCGGATGTTAAGCATCGTCTCACATGAGCAACCCGGACACTTCATCTGGTGAGCAGCCCAAGATCAGTCGGCTCTCCTTCTTGCCGCTAGTAATGGCTTTCGGAGCGGGATTTCTTCAGGTTGGTTTTGGCGGCAGTCCGTTGTTCCGAATTTGCTTTCCACTCGGTCTAGCTTTGAGCATCGCATCGATTGTTTCCGGTCATATAGTCGTTAGGCACATCGCGCGACAGGCGATGTACGGGAGGTTGATCGCTCGCTTTGGGTTACTGGCAGCTTATTTGTCGGTGGTTGCGCTTCCCCTTGTTGGTTGTGGCATCATACTACTTGTCGGTGGGCATTAAGGCGATGGATTACTGTCGCATTGATGACAATGACATGCGCTGCATCAAACCAACAACGTTGTTTCGACCGGCGGGTTCCTTGGACCGGATTATTGAACTTGGATCCTTAGATACTATCGCTGTGGCAATGATCAAATTAAGCAGCCGCGCCTGAGTCTCCAGCTTTACATGAAATCTCCGATCATCCAGTTCGGCCTTGAAACCGAGATCGGCATCGCGCGCGATGACGACGAGAATTTGGACGTCGTTGCTGAATCGATTGCGTTGGTGCGCAGCATCACCGAGCCGGGCGTGTTGATGCGCTGGGATTACGGCTGCGAAGATCCGCATGCCGACATGCGCGGGTTCCATGTCGAAGAACTGCGGCAGGATTTCGACGAGGCGCAGTATTTCGCGCAAGACCAGCAGCGCGAACTGACGTTCGCCGAAATCAAAAGTGATTACGTCATCGGCAACGGCGCGCGCTTCTACAATGACCACGCGCATCCCGAATACTGCACGCCTGAATGCAGCACGCTGGAGGAACTCGTCGCCCAAGACCGCGCCGGCGAGCGCATTTTAATGGCCTGCGCGCAACGGCTCTCGGCCCAGCGCGGCAGCACGGTGCGGCTCTACAAAAACAACACGGACTTCCGCGGCCACAGCTACGGCTGCCACGAAAATTACCTGCTGCCCCGCTCACTACTTTGGGAAAATTTGGTGCGCGGCATTCAGGCTTTTTTAGTGACGCGGCAAATTTTTGCCGGCGCCGGCAAATTCGCGCTCGAAGAGGAGGATCAATTTCTTTCGCCGGGGTTCCAGATTTCCCAGCGCAGCGATTTTTTTAGCGAGTTGCAAAGCGTCGATACGATGCAGCGCCGGCCCATCGTGAACACGCGCGATGAACCGCACGCCAATCCGAAACTTTTCCGGCGCTTCCATGTCATCATCGGCGACGCGAATATGTCTTCGTTCGCCACGCGGCTGAAAGTCGGGACGACGGCGCTTGTGCTCGAAGCGCTCGTGCGCGATTCGCGACGTGCCTGGCCGCAGTTGGCCGAGCCGCTCGAAGCGCTGGCATCCATCTCTCGCGATGCCGGGTTCAAATGGGAATTGCTGCTCGAAGGCCGGCGAGACTCAACGGCGCTGGAAGTGCAACGCAGTTATCTGAGTCTGGTGCGCGAGGTTTGCGATTTGAGCCAGCCGGACAAAGCCGCGCTGGTCGCCGATTGGGAAACCATCTTGAACGATTTGGAAACAGACGTGATGCGCTGCCGAAACCGGCTCGACTGGGTGGCCAAGCTCGCGCTCGTGCGTGAGTTTCAAGCCGCGCAGAATCTGGCTGATGACGATCCGTGGCTGCAGAGTCTCGATTTGGAATATCACCGGCTAGACGCGGCGGAAGGGCTTTACTTCGGCTTGGAGCAAGCCGGCGCGATTCACGGCGTGCCGGACGAGCAGGCGGTTTTGCACGCCATCTCCCATCCGCCACGCGCCACGCGCGCGTATGTCCGCGGACGTTGCGTGCAAAAATTTGCCAGCGCGGTGCTGGCCGCCCAGTGGGATCATATAACGTTGCAAGGCAAACACGGGCCGATCAAAATTTCGCTCATGGATTTGTTCGCGTCGGACGATGTCCTGCGTTACGGTATCGCCGTTGATGCCGCGTCGAGTCCGGAAAACTTGCGAAAATTGATCAGCTGACCAAAGGAAGCGAATGCGGTGATGTGCAAAAAGTGCGAAGCGGATTTTACAACTCCAATTCCAAAACCAAATCTTCACTTATGCCAGACCAAGCTCAAAAAACACGGCCCATCACGCCCGGTCCCAGTGGCGGTGGTGATGGTCCCAGCGCGCCCAAAGTGGATAAACCCAACACCGAGGAATTGCTCAAACGGATGCGCAAGGTCGATCCCGACCAGGCCCGTCGCTACCGCCAACGCACCGGCCAATGAGCGACGCGCCACTGATCGCGGGCGATTTTCTCGCGTTGCTCGCGAATAAATCCTTCTCCCCACTGCGAACGGAAGCGCTCGCGTCCGCGCCGGTGCAAACGCAAGCCACCACCGTCTTCGCGTTTCATTGTGCCGAGGGCGTGCTGATGGCGGGCGACCGGCGCGCCACGGCGGGCAACGTGATCGTGACGGATCGCGTGGACAAAATCATCGAGATCGACGCCGGCTCTTTGCTCGCGATTGCCGGCGTGCCGGCGACCGCGTTCGAGATGGCGCGCGTTTTGCAAACATCCTTCGAGTATTACCGCCGCAGTCAGTTGCAATCACTCAGCCTGCCGGCGAAAGTTCGCGCGCTCGCACGGCTGCTCCGCGAAAACTTGCCGATGACAATGCAGGGCGTCGGTATCGTCGTGCCGCTTTTTGCCGGACTCGATCATTCTGCGACGCCCGCGAAGCCGCAGATTTTTTTCTACGATCCGCTTGGCGCGCAATTTCAGGCCGTCGGTCACGCGGCCAGTGGTTCCGGCTCGGGCACGATTCGCAGCATCCTTAGTTACCAGGAGCGCTATGGCACGCCGCGTCCGTCGCAGATGAATCTTGCGCAGGCAGTTCAGTTCGCGTTGCGGCTCTTGGTCGTCGCGTCAGAATTTGACTCAGCGACCGGCGGCGTGAATCCCGAAACGCAAACATTCGCCACGATCAAATTGCTTGGCTCCGCGGGCGTCCAAACCATCAGCGCCGGGCAACAGGCCGAATTTTTGAGGTCATGACCGAAGAACCCTATCGTTGGCTGGAAGCGGTGGCGAACCGCCGCGAGTACGTGCGCGATCAGTTGAAAGGCGGCTCGCCCGCGTTCGCGGCCTGTCTGCCGGGCGGCATTCTTCTGCTTGGCGTCGGCGCCGGCAACTCGAAGGTTTTTGAATTGTTCGACCGCCACGCGCTGACCGGCCTTGGCCATCCGGCTGACTTGGAAAAAATCCGCCAGGCCGCGATTGACGCCGCGCATGTCGAAGCATTCACGCGTGCGCCCGAAGACGTGAGCCTGCGCCGCCTTGTGGGCTTTGGCCTAAGTCCGCAACTGAAAACCAACTTCGAGCAAATTTTCAGCGCGCCGTTTCTCGTCGAATTGCTGCTCGCCGAAGTCGGCGTCGAAGCGGGCCACGACGTTTTGCTACGATTGCATTTCGATGGTGCGTTCCAATTTCAAAACCAGGGCGCGATCGTTGCGGCCAGCGTGCCCGAAGCCGAAGCGGCGGCCCAGACGTGGCTCAATCGCGAGTTGAACGGCAAGACGAATCGCGCCGACGTCGCTGAACTTCTTTTGCAAGCCTGGTGGTGTCTGACCGAAAGCAAGTCATTCACGGAAGCAACTCCGACCGAAGCGGAGCGCCGTGACGGTTGGCGCGCAGCGGCGAAAGGACGTGTAGTGGAAATCGCCTGGCTCGCGCGCACCAGTCCACGCCTGGCGCGCTACGAAAATCTGACGCTCGCGCAACTCGGGTTATGAACCGGATTGTCGGCCTCGAGACGGAGTACGGTTGTTTGGTGAACGATCCCGTCGGCCCGCCCAGCGCCGTCGGCCGCGTGCGCAATTGGATTTTCGACAAGCATCGTCTCGGACTCGCCGACCTGCACCAGCGTGATTGGGACGAGCCGGCGGGCAACGGTGGTTTTCTGTTCAACGGCGGCCGCGCCTACGTCGATATGGGCCACCTCGAGTATTGCACGCCCGAGTGCGTCTCGTTGCGCGACCTTCTGCTCTACGACCAGGCGGGCGACGCGATCCTCACGCGCGCGGTGAAGGAATTGAAAATGGTCGAGCAGGTCAGCTTCATCCGCAACAACGTCGATCACTATTCAGGCGCGACGTTCGGTTGCCACGAAAACTATCTCGTGCGCCGCACCGCGCCGTTGACCGAACCGAACGTCCTGTCGCTGCTGACTTTTTTGACGCTGCGCGTGCTCTACGCCGGCGCGGGCCGCGTCGGCAGCACGCCGGGCGCGGAGTTGCGCGGCGACCTGACGCGGCGCGGCGCGAATCCGCATTTTCAAATCAGCCAGCGCGCCGACTACATCACGAACGAGTTATTTGAATGGGTGCAATTCAATCGCGCCATCATCAACACGCGTGACGAGCCGCTCGCCGATGGCCGCAAATATCGCCGCCTGCATTTGCTCCACGGCGACACGAGCGTACTGCCGGCGACGCTGCTGTTGAAGTGCGGCACGACGGCGCTCGTGCTGGATTTGCTCGAACTTGATCGGATGCCGAAAGTTTCCCTGGCCGATTCGGTCACGTGCTTTCATTCGCTCTCGCACCAGCCAGACGGGCCGTGGCTCGTGCCGTTGAGCGACGGCCGGACGGCGAATGCGGTGGAGCTGTTACAGGAGTTTTATGAACTGGCGCGGAGCGAATTTCGCGGACGCGACATCGAGACGGACGATTTGCTGAACCTTTGGGAGAGCACGCTGTGGGATTTGGCGCGCAGCCCGGAAGCGCTGGTGGGGCGCGTCGATTGGATCACCAAGCGCTGGCTGCTGCAGCAATTCGTTGAGCAGGAAAAAATTTCGTGGAACGATCCGTGGCTCAAGTCACAGGATTTGGAATTTCACCAGGTCGATCCCGCGCGCAACCTCGGCTGGGAGTTGTCCCAGACGCCCGCCGAGTGGGTCGCGAGCGCCGGCGAGATCGCGCACGCGACGTACCATCCGCCGGCGAACAGTCGCGCCCACTCGCGCTCGCAACTCATGCACCTCCTCAAACCACTGACGGTGCGTTATTTCGTGGACTGGGAAGTCATCGACGTCGAAGGCATCAACACGTTGAACCTGCTCAATCCCTTTGACCCAGCGCCACCCGAGGCCGCCGCTTGGACGCGCAAGTTGAACGGCGAAGTGGGTTGAACGGATTTCCAGAAACCCAAATCACCTTGCGTGATCAGTTCTGCGCCGCCTGCGTCCCAAGGCTGTATTCAAGGCGGACAATTTGCGTGTCCAAATTATTGCCCCACGCCGTGCCCCATTCGATCAAGTAGAGGCAGCCGTCCGCTCCAAGTTCCAAGTCCATCGGGCGCGTGAACGTCATCTTGGGACAGAAGCGTTCCATCTTGAGCGAGTTGTCTGAATTTCTGGCAATATTGTCGTTCGCGTCGAGGTGGACGGCGATGATCCAGTTGCGCGACCATTCGTAGATGAACAGCGTGTGGTCGTATTCCGGCGGCAGCTTGGTCGTCGATTTGTTGTTTGCGTCAAAGTAGTAAACCGGTCCCGCCATCGCCGTGCGACCGCCGGGGCCGTTGACGATCGGGAAGCGCGTGGAAGGCGAGTGCGGATAATAAATGAAAGCGGGCTGCGCGGGCGGAAGCTCGTGCTTGCCGGTGTTGTTCGGAGAATTGTTGACCGGATGCGCTGCGTCGAAGAATACCGGCTTGCCCGTGAGCCACGGCGCGGGCGGTTTCACGTCGGCGGGCAGTTCCTCACCTTTGTCCTTTGCTGCTTTCACCGTCTTGTCGTAGGCCGCCTTGGCCTGGGCATACTTTTCGCGCACGGCGAAATCGATCTTCGCGTAGGGCTTGTTGTCAGCGATGAAATACGGCCAGCCGAAAAAGCCCGCCTGGCGCGCCTGGTTGACTTCGTCGAATCCAGCCGGCCCTTGTTTCTCGTTCGGCCCGCCGGCGTCCGGTCCGACTTCGCCCCAGTACAGGAAACCGTTTTTCTTGTCGGTCGAGATGCGGAACGGATTGCGATTGCCCATCACGTAAATTTCCGGGCGAGTGCCGGGCGTGCCGGGCGGAAACAAGTTGCCCTTGGGAATCGTCACCGTGCCGTCCGGCTCGGGATGGATGCGATTTATTTTTCCACGCAGGTCGTTTGGATTCGCCGCCGATTTCTGCGCGTCCCACGGTGAGCGGCCCGGCAGTTCATCCGTCGGCGAATAACCGTCGGAGGCAAATGGGTTCGTGTTGTCGCCGACGGAGGCGTAGAGATTTCCGTTGGCGTCAAACGCAAGCGAGCCGCCGACGTGGCAGCACTCTTCGCGCTGCGTGCGCGTCTCGAGCAAAGTTTTTTCCGACGCCAGGTCGAGCTTTTCTCCCGCGAGCGTGTAGCGCGAAACGCGGATGATGCCGGTCTTCTTGCCGTTGGCGTCTTTCGTCGTCTCCGGCAGCGAGTGGTTCAAATAAACCCAGCCGTTCTTCGCGAAGTTGGGATCGAGCGTGATGCCCAACATGCCGTCTTCCAATCCGTCGAAGACCGCGATCTCCGCGATGACGGTGGTGGCCTTTGTGTCCGGCTTCCACATTTTGACGATGCCGTTGCGTTGCGCATAAAACACGCGGCCATCGGGAGCGACGGCCAGTTCCATCGGATCTTTGAGCGTGTCCACCTTCTTGCCGTCGATGGTCTGGTCTTCATCGAGAATTACTTTGCGGAAGTGGCCATCGACCTGCGGGCCGGTCTTGCCCACCGGCGCATCGGCGGCAATGAGATGAATCGGCGACAGGGCGAACGCCACAAAAATTCCTGAAACGAACAACGCTGCTTTTTTCATGCGGCTAATTGACTCCAAGCGATGGGACAAAATTCAACGGGAAACGCGCGCGGGCTACTTGAAGATCTCCGCGAAGAAAGTCTTCATTGCTTCCCACGAGCGTTCGTCGGCGTGCTGGTTGTAGGCCGCGCCTTTGGAATTGTCCGCGCCCGCGTTCCAATCGGTGAAGCTGTGCACTGCGCCGCCGTAGGCTACAAGTTGCCAGTCAACGCCGCCGGCGCGCATTTCGTCCTCGAACGCCGCCACTTCCTTCGCTGGCACGAATGGATCATCGGCGCCGTGCAAGGCGAGGACTTTGCCCTCGATCTTTTTCGCGTCGTCGGGAGTGGGCGTGTTCAAGCCGCCGTGAAAACTGACGACGCCAGCCACGTCCGCGCCGCTGCGCGCGAGTTCCAGCACGGTCGTGCCACCGAAGCAATAACCGATGGCAGCGATGCGTTTCGCGTCGGTGCGTTCGTGCTTCTTCAAAACTTCCAGACCGGCAGCGACGCGGGCGCGCAGCAACGGGCGGTCGCCCCGGAATTTGCCTGCCATCGCCGCCGCGTCCGGCTGGGCTTGTGGACGAATTCCTTTGCCGTAAATGTCCACCGCGAAAACGGTGTAGCCCATCCTGGCAAGCATCTCCGCGCGCTTCTTCTCATAATCGCCGAGTCCCTTCCACTGGTGAACGACGAGCACGCCAGTCCGTTTACCGGACACGGCGTCGTCATAAGCGAGAAAGCCTTCCAGCGTCGTTTCTCCTTGTTGATATTCGATGATCTGGGTTTTCACGGCGGCCATTGCGGACGCAGTAAACGCCGCGGCAAAGAAGATGGTCAAAAGAATTTTCATGGTTTGAACTCTGGCGTTCGCCGCAAACAAAACGCAAGCGCAGGATAACCGAACCTTGGCTCTCCCTCATCCCGGCCTTCTCCCCAAGGAGAAGGAGAAACGTATCCCGCGTGTTGATGGATTCAGCGCGTTCGGTTGTTCGAAAAGCTGCCGCGATTTCAAAACCGGGCTTGCCTACAGCGGCGAGATCGCACGGCGCAAACAAACAACACCGCACGAGCGACGGTCTTCCCTCTTGTATCTGAATTTCCCTCTACCCTTGTCTGGCAGTAACGGCTTGGGAAGATGGGACTGTCCTGCCGCCTGCAGGCGGCAGGACAGTGGCGCGGACGAGTTCGTTACCCTCTGGCATTGGTCCGTGACCAAGTGC
>JACPZS010000063.1 GCA_016195385.1 Verrucomicrobiota bacterium | reverse complement strand
CGCTACGCTCCGGCCTCCCTGCGTCCCGCACCCCCAGCCGAGGAAAGCAGACCAGGAACAACCAACAACAAAGGGGACATTCTCTCGTGAGTTAACTAGGGGACATTTCTAAAGAGTTTTGACAGTGAAGAATTAAAGGGCATCGACTCAATAATAAAGCGACGGCTGCGGAAAGTCGCGACGGGAGGCAATCATTCTTCACGCGGGACGAAAAGCACCATTGCCGGCGCGCACAATGCGTCGGCGTCAACCAACTCCTACGGCAATGCGTTCAACGCCACGATCGGGTTTTACCAAAGCCCGAAGCAACCGTCCGCGTCCCAGAGTTGGGAGCCGCGATAAACCCGCATCCGGCTGATGTCTTTCCACGCGACAGAGCCATCGAGGAGTCCGACGTTGCCGCCTTTGGCGCCAATTTCTTTGGGCCGTTGCTGATAGGCGTCGGGATGGGACTCGAAGTAAGCATCTTCACGAACGAGCGGTCCGCGCGCACCGTGCGGCGCGAGGATGCGTTGGAAGCTGTGGCAATAGACGTTCAAATCGGCCACCAGCACGAGCGCCGGATCGTCGGAGGCCTTTTGGGGAGAAATCCAACTGTTCGTGGTTTCTCCCACAGGCGGCCAGGGCGTGTTGCTGTGACCGCCCAAGTAATGATAACCAATCGCGATGCCGTAGTCCGGCTGAATTCGCCAGGACTCCTTTTCGGCGAATGGTTGCGCCAGGTTCGGACAATCCAGCGCCTTGAGCGGACTGGCGTAGCGCAGGATATTCGTTTTCGTGTTGTTGGACAGAATCGGCGTATGGGTATCGTCAGGATTGCGATTGTCGGTCTCGCCGCGCGGCAGGCGCTGGTCGTTGTCTCCGGCGTAAATGTGCGTCGCGAGAATGAACTGGCGCACGTTGTTCAGGCACGCAGCCCGACGGGCGCGTTCTTTTGCCGCGCTGAGCGCCGGCAACAGCATCGAAGCAAGGATCGCGATAATCGCGATGACCACCAAGAGCTCGATGAGCGTAAAAGCGCGGCGGGCCGGATGAGATGAAACTGAATGAAGAAAATGCGAATCATCGCTGAAGTGGGTCAGCATGCACGGATGACGGCTGGGGAATCTCTTCATCAAAAAATTCATATTCGCGTCCATTAAATTCGTTTCGTCGGGCCGCGGTTGAAATTCCAAGTCAGACTCATGGACGCTCCTGGGCTTTGAAAAATTTTTGATCAACGGTTGAAGTCGGCGGCTCATCCAACAGTAATTGGCCATTCGTAAAAACGGTTGCCTGCGGCAATTTGACCCAGGCCGGCAAGCCCAGGGAGAGATTCGTTGTGGCGAAGACATCGATGTTCATAGCGCGCGCAGGGTCCAGCGGCGATGCGTCTACGTTGGCAATGAAGAGACGTAAACTGCGATCGGCAGCGAGCGTGGGCAGGAGTTTTAGTTTGGGTTTGGGCGAACCGGGGACGGCCACATCGTACGCCGCCGCTTCGCTCGTGCTGCGAACATAAATTCGACCGTTACTGATCGCGGGAACATTCCAACACCGGCCCGTCACGGCTTTCAAACGCGCGACCTCGGTGTAAGTCGTGGGATCGGCTTTCGCGAGCACGAGTTCGCCTCTCGTGGTGAGCATGAGAATATGGCCCGCCACTTTCAGGACGCCGCCGAGGTTGTAAGAGCCGGGCGAGTTGGCGTCATTGTGCGCCCAAGTTTCGATCCCCGTAGCCACTTCGACGCAACCCAGGTGATATAACGAATGGCCAAAGATGCCGTAAAGATACCCGTCGTGGTAAACAGGAGTGGCCCAATGATTCATGTTCGCTCCCGGTGTCCGCCAGATCTCCTGGGTGGAAAGAGTCGCGCCGCTTTTTGAAATCCGGACGGCCCCAGCCCCCACGCCGTAGGCTGCGGAGCAAAACACGGTGTCATCGGCTGCCACTGGTGACGCTCCGGTCGAAACACTGTAAGGAAATGCGTAATGCCAGAGCACTTCACCGGTGTCGGGTGCGACGGACACCAGGCCGGATTGAGCGAAGAAAATAATTTGCGGCACGCTCTGGATGGTGGCAGCCACAGGCGTTGATTGAGTCATCCGATCGTCGTAACGCTGCCACGCCACGGTTCCGTCTTGTTTCCTTAGCGCGAGCAGACGACCGCCGGGCGCGTTGCAGTTCATGAAGATCAAATCGCCAACGATGAGCGGCGACGCGGCGTTCTGCCACGCAATCACTGTGGCGCCAAAATCAGCGACGAAATCTTTGCTCCAAACTTGCTGGCCGGTGGCGGCGTCCAGGCAGGCCATTCGCAGATAAGAAGTGAGCACGTAAACGCGGTCTCCATCAATCGTCGGCGTCGAGCGCGGGCCATCATCCGAGCCAACACCACCGTTGGGATAATCGCCGAGGCCCAGAGGTGTGGCCCACAATTCCGCGCCCGTGTCCGCATTCAGTGCGAGGCAAAACTCCTGCTTCTGCGTGTCCACTCGTCGCAACGCCTGCGTGTAGGCTCTGCCGCCGCCGATGGTAAAAGAGCTTAAGGCGAAATTCAGCGGCACCTTCCAAATCTGCCGCGGCGGAGCGTCGTTCCAATTCGTTCGAATCAACTCCGCCGACGTGCCGTCATGATTTGGCCCGCGATATTGCAGCCATTCATCGGCGGAGAGGCTCGTTACAAACCGAATGAGCAGCGCCAAGGCGGGCATTGTCATCCGAAATCGTGACCGATGACTGGAAGCTTGGACGAGCATCATGTGACACAAGTTGCCTTGCCTTTGACTAACGTCAACTGCCAGAGCGTGAAAAGCACGACTTCGGAAAAATTTTCGAACCGTGTTTTGCCGTTGGACTGGATCAGCGCCGGGATCGAACTTCGGTTCTGGGCGTGCGGTCTGTCGCCGGTTGCAAATCTGGAGTGCGCGAATCTACTCGGATCTTCGTGCGACGTCTGCGCGCCCGAATTACTTGCTCCTTCGGGCTTCCCTTCCATGATGAAGCTGCTAGGTTCCGCGCCCCTGTGGAAATCGCAGACGAAATCAAAAGACGGCGCACGTTCGCCATCATCTCGCATCCGGACGCGGGCAAGACCACGTTGACGGAGAAGCTCCTGCTTTACGGCGGTGCGGTGCAACTCGCTGGCTCCGTGACCGCGCGCAAAAACCAGCGCGCCACCACGTCTGACTGGATGGAGTTGGAAAAGAAGCGCGGCATCTCCATCAGCTCCACAGTGCTGCAATTTGATTACGATAGCTATCGTATCAACCTGCTCGACACGCCCGGCCACAAAGATTTCTCCGAGGACACCTATCGCGTGCTTACGGCCGTGGATTCCGTCGTGATGGTGATCGATTCCGCGAAAGGCATCGAGCCGCAGACGCGAAAACTTTTTGAAGTCTGCCGCCAGCGCGGCGTGCCGATCTTCACATTCATGAACAAGTGCGACCGGCCGATGAAGAACCCGCTCGAACTGCTCGACGAACTGGAGCGCGTGCTGGGCATCGGTGCGTTCCCGGTGAACTGGCCCATCGGCAACGGCTTTGAATTTCAAGGCGTCTATGATCGGCAAACGAAGCTCATGCACCTCTTTGAACGCACCGTCGGCGGCCAGTTCCGCGCGCCGGTTGAAGTCGGCGGGTTGCATGACGAGATCGTTCGCGGACGGCTCGACGACACGACGTTTCACAAGACGGTCGAAGAACTCGAAATGCTCGAACACGCCGGCCACGAGTGGGATGACGCCGCGGTGCTCGCGGAAAAAACCACGCCGGTTTTTTTTGGCAGCGCCAGCAATAACTTCGGCGTCCAACTCTTGCTCGATGGTTTCTTGAAACATTCGCCACCGCCCAAATCCCGCTTGATGGCCGGCGTGGAAATCGCGCCGGAGAATCCCGCGTTCTCCGGTTTCATATTCAAAATTCAGGCGAACATGGACCCGAAGCACCGCGACCGCATCGCGTTCATCCGCGTCTGTTCCGGCAAATTCGAGCGTGATATGTCGGTGCATCACTCGTGTTCGGAGAAAAAAGTCCGCCTCTCCAGCTCGCACAAACTTTTCGGCAATGAACGCGAAACCGTGGACGAGGCGTTTCCTGGCGATGTCATCGGCCTCGTTGGCCACGATGCTTTTGGCATCGGCGATACGCTCACGACCGACCCAAAGATTGTTTACAAAGAAATCCCGCGCTTCACGCCCGAAGCCTTCAGCTACCTGCACAATCCGAATACCGCGAAGTTCAAACAATTCCGCCAGGGCCTCGAACAGCTTTTGCAGGAGGGCGTCATCCAGGCGCTTTATCTCCGCAACTCACCAGTGAAAACGCCGCTGCTCGCCGCCGTCGGCCCGCTGCAATTCGAGGTCGTGCAATTTCGTCTCGAAAGCGAATACGGCGCGGAATCGCGGCTCGAATCCGCTCCGTGGACGGTTGTCCGATGGTTACCCCTCAGTTTTCTCGAAACGGATCTTGACGCGCTCGTGTTGCCCACGGGCGCACGCATCGCCTACGACATGGGACGCAATCCCGTCATCCTTTTCGAGAACGAGTGGTCGGCGAATTATTTCTCGCAAACGAATGCCAAAGTGCCTTTGTCGAGTCTGCCGTTGGGAATCAAATCCGTCTGAGCGCCGCGTTTGGTGTTTGAAATTTTGAGCACTGAACCTTTTCAGGCACGAACTGGATCGTGACTCGCGCTGACCCGCTGGCGCGCGGAATTCGCCTTTGACACGTCCGTGGGGCGTTGGCATGGTGTCGCCTCAATTTGATCCGAAACCAGGGCGCGCAAGTTGGAATCAGCACGGTACGCGACCCTTTCAATACGAAAAATATGTCAGAACTCGTCGGCAATATGTTGGTGGCCCAATCGGGCGGGCCTACGGCAGTCATCAACGCCAGCGTGGCAGGCGTCATCCAGGAAGCGGGCAAACATCCTGAAGTCATCGAGGAGATTTACGGTGGACTTAACGGCATCCTCGGCATTCTCAACGAAGAGTTGATCGATTTGAACGATGAGAAATCCCGTGCGATTGAAGGGCTGAAACACACGCCCGCCGCCGCGCTGGGCACTTGCCGCTACAAGATCGATTTCAAGAAGAAGCCCAACCAAGCCGCCAAGGACATGGATCGCTTGTTCGATGTCTTTATGGGCCACAACATCCGCTATTTTTTTTACGCCGGCGGTAATGACTCGCAAGACACGGCGAACAAAATCCATGACGAAGCGCTGAAACGAAAGTTCGAGATGCGCGTCATTGGCGTGCCCAAGACCATCGACAACGATTTGCCGCATACCGATCACTGTCCCGGCTTCGGTTCGGTCATCAAATACAATGCCGCGACCGTCATGGAAGTCGCCGCCGACGTCAGCAGCATGGCCACGGACGACGGCGCGTGCTGCATCGTTGAAGTCATGGGGCGTGGCGCGGGCTGGATCGCCGCCGGCACCGTGCTCGCGAAGCGATCACCGAACGACGCGCCGCACATCATCCTGCTGCCCGAAATTCCCTTCGACGAAGCAGCGTTTCTGGCAAAGGTGAAAATGGTCGTGGATGAGTTGAAGTATTGCATCGTCGTGGTGGGTGAAGGGCTAAAGGACGCCAGCGGCAAAGAGTTCGCGGCGGACACGACCAAGCTCGACTCGTTCGGCCATCCGGTTTTGTCCGGTGCGGCGGAACGGCTCGCGGAAATTGTCAGCGCCAAGCTCGGCACAAAAACGCGCACGATCAAGCTTGGCTATGCTCAACGAGCCGCCGCTCATTTCGCGAGCGAGACGGATGTCGAAGAAGCGACGGCGTGTGGTTCCGCTGCTGTGCGGGCCGCGCTCGACGGCAAGAGCGGTTTCATGGTGAAGCTCGTGCGCCTTTCGAGCAACCCGTACCGTTGGACGACGGATTTGGAGGATTTGAACCATATCGCCAATGTCGAGCATCTCATTCCACGCGATTGGATCAGCGCGGATGGTTTCCTGCCGAATGAAAAATTTGTGGAGTACGCCCAGCCGTTGATCGAAGGCGAACTGCACCTCCCCACCGAGCGCGGCCTGCCGAAATTCGTCACGCTCGAAAAAAATCGCGTCGAGAAAAAACTGCCGTCGCGGTCGTAGCTAGAGCGTCCGTCCGACTGTTAGGCGTATTCACGCATGGCAGCCATCATCACACCAGAGCATCCTGGGGCTCCGGACGCCACGGCCTTGATTGCGGAGCTTGACGCGCACCTTGTGCCACTCTACGCACGCGAAAGTCGTCATGGCTTTAGTGTGGAAAAATTGATTGCCGACTCCGTGGCTTTCTTCCTCATTCGCGATGACGGCGCGCCCGCTGGCTGTTGCGGTATCAAATTGTTTGGCACCGAGTATGGCGAGATCAAACGAATGTATGTGCGCCCTCAGTTTCGGGGCCTGGGTTTCGCGAAGTTGTTGCTGGACCACTTGACGGACTACGCCAAAAGCCACGGAGTCAGGATACTGCGTTTGGAAACTGGCATCCATCAGCACGCGGCCATCTGTTTATATGAGCGGATGGGGTTCGTGCGTATTCCACCCTTTGGAGAATACTTGGAGGATCCGGTCAGCCGGTGCTACGAGAAACGAATTGAGTGAAGGATCGATAGGCATGTTTGATCATGCGTATCGACTGGCAAGTAGCGTGAAATTCTTCAGCAGCCGCAGTCCAACGGCCTGGCTTTTCTCCGGATGGAACTGCGTGGCGAAAACATTGTCACGCCAGACGGACGAAGCGAATGTTTCGCCGTAACTCGTGCGCGTTGCGACAACCGATGCGTCCTCCGGTTTGGGGAAAAAACTGTGGACGAAATAGACGTAGCTGCCGTTCGCTATGCCTTGATAGATGGGACAAGTTGGCTGAACAACTTCGATTTGATTCCAGCCAATCTGGGGAATCTTCTGGCCCGGCTGCGCGGTGAACCGCACTACTTTTCCGGTGAAAACGCCTAGACCCGCTGCGCAACTGTTGAATTCTTCGCTCTTTTCAAAGAGCGCTTGGTAGCCCACGCAGATGCCAAGGAAAGGTTTGCCACTGCGGATAAACTCGCGACTCGCCGCGAGCATTTCCTGCCGCTGCAGCGCGTGGATGCAATCGTCGAACGCCCCCACGCCCGGCAGCACCACCGCGTGCGCCGGACGCAGTTCTTCGGGACGTGTCACGATTTTCACATCCGCGCCGACGTGACGCAGCGCCTTCTCAACGCTCCGTAAATTACCCGAGCCGTAATCGATCAACGCAATCACGCGCCAACAGTACGGAGGGTTCGGGAGCAATTCAATGCTCGCATTTTGCACTCATCCGCACGGTGCGCTTGCGCGCGATCAATTTTCGGATCGAAGTTTGCAAAAGTGCTTGCTGGCCGTCCGGGCGGCGGCGTAGCTTCCACGCGGATTTTGCCAGGGCCCATGGAATGCAGACTTACGAACCCCGCGAGGGCCGGAAGGCAGCAACGGTAGTTTGCTCTGCATCTGCCGTGGTCGCCCTGGCTTTTTTTTCAAAACCGACGCTGGCTTGAACAATTTCGATCTTCACACCGCCTGTTCCATGCCTCATCTTTCCGAGCCATGTCTTACCAGGTCATAGCGCGCAAATACCGGCCGCAGCATTTTGCTGATGTCGTCGGGCAGGAGCACGTCACGCAGACCCTCAGCAACGCCATCACGCAAAATCGCATCGCCCACGCGTATCTTTTCTGCGGTCCGCGCGGCACGGGCAAGACAACCATCGCGCGCATTTTTGCCAAATGTCTGAACTGCACTGGCGGGCCGAAGGTGGAGTTTCCCGACACCGATCCGCGCTGTCAGGAAATCGCCGAGGGACGTTCGCTCGACGTGCTGGAGATCGACGGCGCGAGTAACCGTGGCATCGAAGAAATTCGCGAGTTGCGCGAGACGGTGAAATACGCGCCCGCCTCGGCGAAGTTCAAATTTACATCATCGACGAGGTTCACATGCTTACCAAGGAGGCGTTCAACGCGCTCCTCAAAACCCTGGAAGAACCGCCGGCGCACGTGAAATTCATGTTCGCGACGACCGAGCCGGAAAAAGTTTTGCCGACCATTCTCTCGCGCTGCCAGCGATTCGATCTGCGGCGCATCCCGGCCGCGCTTATTGTGCAACACCTCGCCCAAATCGCGCGGCAGGAGGCGGTCAAGATTGACGAGGCCGCGCTTTACGCCATTGCCCGCGGCGCTGACGGCGGCATGCGGGACGCCGAATCAACTCTCGATCAATTGATCAGCTTTTGCGGCGAGGAAATTGTCGAAGGCGATGTGCTCTCGATGTTTGGTCTGGCGGCGCGGAGCCAGATTCTCTCGCTTGCCCAGGCAGTGCTGGCCGGAGAAATCGAAACCGCGCTGCGCGAATTAAACGAGCTGGCGAAGCACGGCAAAGACCTCGGTCGTCTGCTGGGCGATCTTTTGAACCACTTTCGCAATCTGCTGATCTTTCAGGTGTCGCGCGGCGATTTGAAACTGCTGGAAGTCTCCGAAGCGGAAGCGGCTGCGCTCCGCGAACAAACGGCGGGCGTTTCCACCGACGCGCTCACCCGCATCATGGAGGTGTTCACCGATTGCGAAAGCCGGTTGCGCGACGCCGCTTCAAAGAAAATCCTGATCGAAGTCTCCTTGCTCCAGGCCATCGACGCGCGCAACGCCGTCAGCATCGATATGGTGCTCGATCAATTGCAGCAATTGCGCAGCGCCGGTTCCGCGCCTGCGCCCGGGCCGACGCGAACGGCACCGGCTCAAGCTCCCGCCCAACGCACGGCAGAAGCATCGCCCACAACGCGAACATTCACAGACACGCCGTCTTCACTAGGAGCGGCGCCGGCTGCGCCTTCAGCGATTTCAGCTCAAGAGGCGAGCAACGATTCCAGTTTGGAACAACTCTGGAGCAACGTCGTGGATGCGGTCGGCCGCGCCAGCCCGTTCACGCGCTCCTACTTGCTGGAGGCGCATCCGGTTTCGCTCAACAAGGGTGTGTTCACCGTCGGGTTTGATCCCGAATTTGCCGACCATCTCGGACTCGTGGACAACTCCAAGAACCGCACGTTGATTCAAACCAAGTTGCACGAATTGGGCCACGCTGGTGTGCAGGTAAAATTTGTTCAAGCGCCAGAGCCGGAGAGCCGGGTTCGTCCTGCCGCCAATGCGCCAGCGCCTCCATCCACGGTGGAGCCAACCATGACCGAAACTGCGCCAATGGCGGAGAAAAAACGGGTGCCGGAAAAACCTTCGAGTGGCAAACTGGATCCCGAAGAATTCAAAAACGATCCCCTCATCAAACAAGCGCTCGAAATTTTCAAGGGACAAATCGTCGAAGTTCGCGCTTGAAAGTCGCAGCGCGGCATCCTTGACTCAACTCAGATTTTTATATGTCCAGCATTGGCAAACTCATGAAACAGGCGGCGCGCGTTCAGCGCCAGATGGAAGAAGTGCAAGCCCAGCTTGCCGCGCGCACGGTCGAAGCCACAAGTGGCGGCGGTGTCGTCAAGATCGTGGCCAAGTGCGACGGCTCCATTGCTTCGATCAAAATCGATCCCCAAGCCGCGAACCCGGCGGATGTGCAACTGCTTGAGGATTTGGTGCTGACTGCCGCCAATTCGGCGCTCACTCAGGCGCGCGAAATTTCAAATAACGAAATGGGCAAAGTGACCTCGGGCATGAGCCTGCCTGGTTTCATGTAGATTTTTCGTGTCGTCCGAATGGACTCCTCATGGAGCACGTTCGGCGAAAGCTGCGGACTCGAAAGTTCTCCGGTAATGCGCGCCGCAAATATCGCTGTCGTGGTGGGGTTCGCTGCTTTGGTTGCGCGGACAACTTTTTCCCCGTCGCGCGCGCTCGGAAGTGAGGCGCGACCTCCTGCCGCCGTGAAGTTTGAGACGGTGATGCTGACGAACGGTCCCGCGCCAACGACGCTCAAGCTCGCTTATTGTCCCGGGGTGGTTTCCCGTCACTCCGTCATCTTGATGCTCGGTTCGCTCGAATCTGCCAGGCTGCCGGCGTGGAGCACAAATTTGGTCAATGAAGGTTTCATGCTGGCGGCGTTCAGCGTGGCGTATCCGCCGGATCCGGATCCCGCGCGCCGGCCGCAATGGCTTTTCTTCGACCAACGTTTTGCACACAGCTACGCACTCGGAGGCGCGCGAGCGCCGGCGGATGCCGCGCGCGTTATCGACTACCTCACGACACGAGCCGACGTAAATCCGGAGAAAATCGGCTGGCTGGGGAGTTCTTCGACGGGCATTCCCGGACTGGCGGTGGCCACGCGTGAGCCGCGTCTGGCTGCCATCGTCGCTTTTGTCAGCACGGGCGCATACCGCCATTGGCTCGCGACCTGGCACACGAATGGACTCTGGCAGGGCCGCACGAAGGAACTTTGGCCGGAGACGGAGCAATTGTTACGTGAGCACGATCCCATTCTTCGCGCCGACAAACTTTTCCCTTGCGCAGCTTTGCTGGTGAGCGGCGGCGAGGACAAGGTCGTGGATCCCGCGACGGCCCGCGCCTTTGTCGAAGCGGCGCGCCCGCGCTACACGAACGATCCGGATCGATTGCGCCTGGTCGTTTACGAGGGGTTCGGCCACAATCTACCGCTGGATGTCGTGCAGATGCACGCGGAGCATTGGTTCCGATT
>JACPZS010000078.1 GCA_016195385.1 Verrucomicrobiota bacterium | reverse complement strand
GTGTGTCCAAGCGGGGCGCAGAACGGGAAAATGCGGGACGCAACCGCGGAAAACGAGCAGCGCAGCCTGCCCCGAAACGTGGTTCAACCAAAGAAAGATGAAGCCAAACTCAAATCCGGGCGTTTATCAAAAAACTGCTAGGCCTATCAAAGCAAAGACCGGTGACAGGCTGGTGCAATGATAGGAGCGTATCGCGACCTCGCCTTCTGCAGGCGATAGATGTTGACCAATAAGTTTGAAGCTCATAGTTATTTCATTTATACCGATCAAATTGAAACAGGAACGGCATATTGCCGGGGACGCCCAATATGGCCTTCCCGGTCGCAAGATTCGCAATATCCCAATCTTCGACGACATTAGCATCGCGGACGTTCTCAGTTATCCCACGTGTCTGAACCGATGCCATATACGCTTCCCGCTTGCGATTCTTGCCGAACAATCCCTTGACGAATTCCCTGGTAGTTGCGTCATTCACGCGAAAGGCAACTGTGGTCATGAACCCGGACAAAATGCTACGAGCGAGCGACTCGCCATAACCGTGGAATATCTGCTCAATGCTCTGAGCACCAATCAGAAACTTCGCCCCAAGACTTCGCCCGAAATTCACACCGCTGTCCACATGCTGAAGGTTGGGGAGCAAACGGAACTCGTCTATCACAAACCAGACGTTGCCATCACTTTTCTCCCGGCATAAAGACTCCTTGATGGCCAGATCCAAAAGCAAACGGTAAATGGGCGTCAGCAGATTTCCGATACCCAGATCATATTCAATAAAAATACAACGCCCGCCCTTGCTGCGAATGGCGTTTCGTACGGAGATAGTGCCGGGCTTTCGAAAATTCCCGATCAATATCTCTCGCACCATTTGCTGGAGTTCTGAAAGCACACCCTGAGTCTGAGGTGATCGATCGTCCGCAATATAACTGACCATGGCCTTCATGTCGGCATGTGATTGGAGCAAGGCTCGCAATTCGGCACTCGCCGATTGGTCCAGAAAAGATCGCAGGCGGGCATTGTCCATCGTCTCCACCTCGCCGGAACGAGCAAAGTGAGTGAGAATGCCACAAAACAAGTCCTTGGCGGCATTGGGGAAAAATGGCTGGCTCGTTTTTTCGGTTCTCTCATGGAAGAGCGTTTTGGCTATTTCAACGATATTCGCCTCAATCGATTCGCCTGTTCCAATCTCCCCAAAAATATTCCAGTAGTCCACTCCGCACGGGCCGGTCGCTTTTGAATCGTTGCTTATCACGGTATCGCCAGACCGGTAGAACTCCTTGTGAAAGTCACCTTTGGTGTCAAAAATAAGCATGACATCACGGTCGGTCATGGAGCCCCTTAGCTGGCTCAGAAGTTGAAAAATTGCGTTGGTCTTTCCGGTACCAATGCCTCCCACAAATAATAGATGCGAACTCAGCAACTCATCGGAGAGCGGGACGGCAAATGCCGCACCCGAAGAATCACGCCCCAACAGACGGCACCGCTCTCCGTTGCCTAAAAAAGTGGGCGGCTTTGTTTCCAGCCGATTTCCTTCGAACACCTGTACGTTGGTCATGGGAAATCGTTTTTTTGCTACTGGCTCATGCCATAAAAGTAGTCGTTGTCTTTCTCTTGAGTCTCAGGCTTCGGAGCATGTGCGGATTTCCGACTTGCCTCTTTGTTATCGGACTCACGCTTGTCTAAATGAAAAGGCAATTGCGGCGGAAGGTGGTCATGAGTGTGGCCGAGATGTCCTTCCGCCTGCGGTTCCTTATTCGCTTTCTCTGCCGATTCATGCCGGTGCAAATTGTCCGCGGCTTTTTGTCTATCTACGGACGCTTTTACGTCCTTGGCTTGTTTGGCTTCGTAGGCGGCTTTGGCATCTTTGTCAGGATTGTTGTTAACTCTCTGAGCCGGAGTATTAGGCTTTTGGTCGTTCATACTGTTTTCTTTTATCGTTCACAGTTCCTATTTAGAGGGTGCTGTGAAAGTTTTTGTAACCGTTCAACAAGCTTTCTTCCCAGTCTGCATATTCACCGAAGTAGGCTGGAGCAAGACGTGCCTTGCTAACTTTCCGATTAAGGCGATTGAATCAGAACGCACCGCGTAGCGCAAGAGACGTTTCGGCGAGCTGGATTTGGAGTTTTTGCATCGGGCGAGTCGCCCGATGCGGCAGGCGGGACACCACCGCGCTACCTTCAATTTTGTGCTTGCCCGATATTTCTTAACGACTAATTTCGCGGCCATGAACCTCCGCCTGCAAAACCAACTCAACATGGTGGGCGCTTGCATCACCGTCGCCCAAAGCTCCGATTACAAATCCGTGTGGAACGGCAATGAACCCGCCGATTTCGGCACGGACATCGGCACGCTTCAGACCAATTACGGCGCAGTCACCGCCAAAGCCGCGCAAGCCGACGCCGCCACCGGCGGCGCTGCCGATGCCAAAGCCGTGGCCGAAACCACGCTTGAGGACGCCGCGTTCGTCCTCGCCCGCGCGCTGGCGAATCATTTCAAAAAATCCGGCGACCTCGACCGCCACGGCAAGGTGGACGTGAGCAAGAGCGAGATCATGAAGTTGCGGACGCAGGAACTGGTCAACAAGACCACCGCCATCCGCGACCTTGGCACCGCCGCCGTCGCCGAAACCGGAGCCGCCGGACGCGGCGTCACCGCCGCCCGCGCGGGCAGATCGTCAATCGCAGCGCGCTTCTGAGAGAAGTGGAAACCGACACTGCCGCGCTCGTGGAATTTGTAACCGACATGGACGACCTGGCTTTGCAATTCGACGGCACGGAAGCCGGCAGACGATTCATCGAAGCCTGGAAACGCGCCCGCATCATCGTTCACACCGGCGGCGGTCACACTCCGCCAACTCCGCCGCCACCGAACCCGTAGCTGTGGCACAAAACCATTTTCGAGTGGTCGGCAGAATATTTGAAAAAATCGTGAATCAGCAAGGAAGAAATTTCGAATCGAACTTCGATCTTGAACCGCTAATCTTCGCTCATCTCCACTAATAACTGAGGCTTCTTGCTCCAAAGCTTGAACAAAACACCTACTGAACCGATCTGTTTAGTTTTTTATTAGCGGAAATTAGCGCGGATAAGCGGTTTGAACTTCAGCGTTTAGTTTGGAGACTCTGCCGGCAATTCGTGGCTACTTCAGTTCACGGTCAATGATTTGGTAAGCCGTCTCGCGCATTTCGCGCGGGAACAAATGCGCGCAGTCGGGATGCTCGACGCGCAACTGGCCAGGCTTTCCGTAGAGTTTGTAAACGGGCAGTGCCGCTCGTGCGATGTCATCGACGCTGCGCCATTTGAAATTCGTGTCGCCCAACGGCGCGCTGATGAAACACGCTCGCGGCGCCAGCGCGCCGATGAGTTCGTGAAAATCGAACGGCGTTTCGTCGAGCGTGAAGTGAAACAGCTTCGGCATGTAGCGCTCGCTTGTCCAACCGCGGATCGCACCGTCCATGTAGTCGCGAAACGAATCCAAGCCGCAACTGCTCACCACAACTTTAATCCGATCATCAAACATGGCCGTGAACACTGAGTTGTGTCCGCCGAGCGAATGCCCAATCGCGCCAAACTTTCCGCGCCGAACGAACGGCAGCGATTCGAGCAGATCGAGTCCGCGGAGGTTGTTCCAAATCGCCTTCATCACACCGCTCTCGTATCCCAGTGCCGCGAGGTCGGGATGATAATTCACCAGGAGCGGGTAGGCAGGCGCGAGGCAGACGTAGCCGCGCCGCGCAAGTTCGACGCCGTATTCGTCGTTCGGACTTTCGCCCAGGCCGACGACGACTTTTTGGCCGAGGCGGTGCGTTTGATGGAGGCAAAGAATTCCGCGTGCCTTCGTTTTTCCGGCAAGCGCGGTTTTTGGAATTAACAAATACGCGGGCACGCGGTCGCCCGGCTCGGCGGCGTAGGTGAGGAAGCGCCGCACGTACTCACCGCAATCGACTTCTTCCTCAACGCGCACATTGAGCACGCAGCGTTTTTCTTTTCCCGGCAACGGCCCGATGACGGATTCCATGCCGCGCCGGATCTCCGCGCGGCGCTGTTGCCACTGCGCGATGGATTTTACGGGCGCAACGGAGCCGCGCGGGTCGTGATAGATGAGGAGGTTTGTTCGATCCAGCCGGTCGGCCTGGATTCCGCTGGAGGAAGTTTGCGCCGTCGTGTTCGTCACGAGCGCGATCAAAACTAAAAGCTTCGCGGTGGAACTGGTGACGCTCATCGGTCTAAGAGTGCAAAGCGTTCATTAGCTCTGCTGGTTTTTTATCTTCTCCAAATCTTCCGCGATGAATTTTGTGACGTCCTTGAAGCGGGGGACGTTGGCGGGATTGACGTTCATCAGCGTGAGATGCGCTTCGAGGCAGGTCCGCGAAGTTTCTTCGCGCGTCGCCTGGATAGGGATGAGTTGAAGCGCCGCGGTGATTTGTGGACGCGCTTCCTTCAGCGAAATGAATTTGAACAGCGAAGCCACGCCGAGGTTTTCCAACAAGTCGGCGATGCGAGCGTTGGCGCAGAGCAACTCGATCGTGCCGCCGTTCGCCGGCTCGCTCCGGCCGGAGAGTTTGGAGCCGGCGCCCGCGAGCACGCCGAGGAAGGTGCTGTCCATGATCAGGCACTCGCTCAAATCAAGGAGGAATTTCCTATAGCCGCGCTGGAGCATTTCGTGAACGACCCGCTTGAAGTCCGCGCTGATCGTAAACGACGCGCGCCCGGCGACCTTGAAAACCACAACTTGGTCGGCGATACAAACAAACAAACTGCCCGGCGAACTGGTCATAGAATTTCGTGGTCCGTTACGCAGCGCCGTCGCTTACTCAAGCCGCCGAGAGTCGGCCGGTCGGCAAGGTTGATTTTGCCGGCAGGGTGCCGACGATTTGGACGAGTGTCTGCTGGAGCACGAGCGCTTCGTCCAAACCGCTGCCGACCAACCGCTGGTTGCATTGCAATAGCGCTGCCATCGCGCGCACCAGTTCGGCGGTCGAGTAACGGCGCGCCTGCGGCAGCGCCTTGAACAACACGTACGGATTCATGGCCAGCGGATTGAATCGTTTGTCTTCCGGCAGCGCCGCCGCCGGCACGCGCGTGAGTTGCGCTTTGAATCGGCTGTAGTCCGCTTCCGGTTTCAACCAGCCTTCGCGCAGCATCTCCTTCAAAAAAAGCAGCGCGCGCACTTTCGTGATCAAGCCATAGAGCAAACCAATCTCGGACTTCTGGCTGTTGAATTTCATCTCCCACAACTCTTCGTCCAGCGTGCGCAGAACGCGCGGCAAATCGCGCTCACCGAGCGCGTCGCCGAGCGCGAACGCCTTGGCGTGCTTGCTGCGCGTGACGATGGCATCGACCTGCTCAACGCCAATTTCGCGCGCGTCGCCCGCGTAAAGCGCGAGCTTTTGCGCTTCGCTGCTCAGGAGGCGCGGATACGGCCCGACGTTTGTCACGAGCCGGGCAAGCGCCTCCTCCGTGATGTCTTTGTTAAGAGTGCGCAGTTCCGCGCGCGCCCACGCCTCGGCCTGGGCCTCCCAGTCGCGGTCATCGAGACTCCAGCCGTTGAATGTCTCGACGGCGCCGATTTTTTCCAACGTTTTGTAAAAGATTTTCCGTTTGTCGATCTTGCCGGCGCTGATGAGCAGCCGAACGTTGTCCCACGAAAATCTTTTTAATTCCTGCGCCAGTTCGGCGAGCGTCTCCGTCACAGCCGCCGCGCCGGCGGCACGTTCATCACCGAGGAAATTGCAGTTCTGAAACCAGACGACTTTGCTGCCGCCAAAAAACGGCAGCGTCTGGAGCGCCTCGCGCAGCCGGGAAATGGATTTCAACGCCTCGCCACTGTTGGCAATGCTGGCGTCGATGATTTCGTGATCCATCCCGCCCGCCTCCGCGCACCACTTTTGGAAATGCTCGCGGGCGACGCGTTTGACGGAAAATTCGTCATCGCCGCAAATCAGCAGTAGCGACGTGGCTGGAGCGCTTGGCGGCATCAAACTTCCTCGGACTGCTCGCCCGCTTCGCCGGATTCCCCCGATTCGCCTTGCTCGTTGATCTTGGCGAGCACTTCGGACATGTCTTCGACCTGCTCGAAGAGCGCGCTGGCGACGAAGATCGGCCGCTTCTGCGCGGCGGCGAGCGCAATGCAATCGCTGGGGCGCGCGTCGATTTCGACGAGTTTTTTGCCCAACTCGTTCTGCTGCTGAAGAATCAGCCGCGCGAAGTACGTGGCGTTCTTCAGATCCGAAATGATGACCCGCTCGACGCTGATGCCGAAGCCTTTGAAAATGCTGTTCATCAGATCGTGGGTGAGCGGACGATCCTTGGGCGTCTCTTTGAGAAAATTGCCGATGATCCAGCCCATCGTGTTCTCGACCTGGATGACAAAAACTTTTTCATCGTTGCCGATGAACACGGCGCAACCACTGTTCGCGGGCAGGATTCCGCGAACCTGGACAGGAACAACGTCTTTGTTCATGTCTTCACTTTAGGAGCCAGCCGGCAAAAGACAAGTCCGAGTCCATTCGCGCGCGCCTCCGATTGCCGCGGCCTCGCAGCGGAAAAAGATGTCCGCACTTGAACCAGTCGGCGCGATCCTTTAACACTCGAACCGAACCCGGCCAACGAGCATGGCGCAAATTCTTATCATCGAAGACGACGATCTTCAGTACGAGATCTACGAAGAGGCGCTTTCCGCGTACCAGCTTGTGCGCGCCAAATCAGGCCGCGAAGCGCTGGCGGCCATTGTCAAAAGCCCCCCCCGGCTCATCGTGCTCGATCACATTTTGGCAAAGGGTGAATTGGGCCTGGATTATTTGCCGGAATTCAAGGAACTGCTGCCCCACGTTCCCATCATCATTGTGTCGGGCGCGCTCGAAGTGCAGCAGCAGTTCAATGCGCTGCAAGGCCCGCGGCGTGCACACTACTGCGTCAACAAGCCGGTCGATGTCGAAGAACTGAAAGCGAAAATCGAGACGGCACTCAAAGAATGCGGTGAGACGGAAATCGTCCGGAGTTTTGAAGCGTTGGAGCGCTCGCGGCGGATCGATGTCGAAGACCTCCTGAGCCGCTCCACGGATCGCCTGGCGCGCCAGAATGAAATTTGGAAAAGAGTCAAAGACAGCAAAGAACGGCCGAACGTCTCGGCGCTTGCGCGGCACTTCAAGGTCGCGCGCCGCACGATTATCCGCGACCTCCAGGAACTGATTCGCCGCGGCCAGATTGATCCGGACGTGTTTCCCAAATGGGAGGAAACGGATTCAGACGCTGATGAAAAATAAGTCAGACGCGCGGATCGCTCGACTAATTTTGGCTCCCGGAAGCTTCTGCTCCAAAAACCGAAGCGCAAGCGCATGATGAAAATTCTCTGTGTCCACGCTCATTTCGACGACTTTGAGTTTGTCGCCGCAGGTTTGTTTGAACTTTGGCGGCGCAAGCTCGGCTCCGAGTTGCGCGCGAAAGTCATCGTCTGCACCGATGGCAAGGCGGGACATCAATTTCGCACGCGCGAAGAAACGGGACGCCTCCGGCTGGAGGAACAACACGCCTCGGCTCGCGCGGGCGGCTACGAGTTCGAACCGCTGCGTTTGCCGAACGGCGAACTGCCGCGCGAAGCCTGCCTGCGCGTCACCACCGACCTGCTCGCCGCGTTGTGGAAGGCGATTCGCGACTTCGAGCCGGATTACCTGTTTTGCCCACCCGTTCCCGCAGACACGCTGGCGGGCATTCACGTCGATCACGTCGCCGTGGCGGAAGCCGTGCGCCAGGTTGCCTACATGATTAACGTGCCGCATGCCTTCACGCCGGAATATCCCGCCGACGAAACGCAGCCGCGCCCGTGCAAAGTGCCCGTCATCTTGAATGTGCATGACGGCTATATGTCCGGTAGCAACCAGTTCGATCTGGCCGTCGATGTTGAGGAAGTGTTTGGGAAAATTTGCGAACTCGCTTGGTGCCACCAGTCCCAAATCATGGAATGGCTGCCGTGGGTGAATCGCCACGATCTCCCCGCGCCGGCTTCGATGACGGAATGGACACAAACCCTCCGCCGACGATTCGCGCGCAAACATCGCGAGTTGGGCATTTCATTCGAGCAGGCGATGGAAGTTTTTACCGTCACTGCCTGGGGCTTGGTCCCGACGTTCGAGCAACTGTTGAAAGATTTCCCGAACATCTCGGCATCAGCCTCACGACTCGAACAACTCAAAGGGAAGCTCGATCGCTGGCGATGAGCGTGCTCGGAGTTCCGAAAGGCATTTGAGGGTTGTTGCTCCCGCTCACATGGCCTCTTTCCATCGGCATCACCCGAGGCCAGGTTGATGCGCGAATTCGCCGGGCGGGAATTGCGATCAATGGGCGGAAGTGACGACGAGCACCTGCTCCAGCGTCGTCAACCCTTCGCGCGCTTTTTCCAGCGCCACGGTGCGGAGCGTTTTCATGCCCTGGCCGACGGCGACTTTGCCGATTTCCATCGCGCTGGAACGGGCGATGACGAGCTTGCGAATTTCGTCCGTGACCGTCATTGCTTCGATGATGGCGAGCCGGCCAGTGTAGCCCGTCGTTTTGCAGCGCTCGCAACCGCGCCCGCGATAGAGCGTGCTTGCGCCAAAGAATTTCGGATCGATCCCCAGGCTCTCGTACATGCGCGCTGGATACGTCACCGGCTCTTTGCAGTTGGGACAAATTTTTCGCACCAGCCGTTGCGCGCAAGCCAGAATCACAGACGAGGAAATGAGGAAGGGCGCGATCCCCATGTCGTCCAGGCGCGCGATGGCGCCGGGTGCGTCGTTGCAGTGCATGGTGCTCAGGACTTGATGGCCGGTGAGCGCGGCTTCAACGGCAATCTCCGCGGTTTCTTCATCGCGGATTTCGCCGATCATGATGATGTCGGGGTCTTGGCGCAGAATGGAGCGCAACGCGTTGGCAAAGGTGAGGCCGATTTCTTTTTTCGTCGGAACCTGGTTGATACCGGGGATTTGAAATTCGACCGGGTCTTCGACGGTGATGATGTTGAACTCGGGGTTGTTCAACTCGTTGAGTGCCGAGTAGAGCGTGGTGGTCTTGCCCGAACCAGTCGGCCCGGTGACGAGGATCAATCCATGCGGCGCATCCACGGCCGACTTGAAACGGCAGAACGTGTCGTGATCGAGGCCGAGTTTCTCCATGCTGGCGGCCAGGTTGCCTTTGTCCAAAACGCGCAACACGCACTTTTCGCCATGCACCGTCGGCAGGAAAGAAACCCGCAAATCGATATCCCGCCCGCCCACGCGCACGCGCATGCGTCCGTCCTGCGGCAGCCGGCGCTCGGCGATGTCGAGGTTGCTCATGATTTTGAGCCGGGACGCCAACGCGATTTGCAAATTTTTCGGAGGCGGGGTCACATCCATCAACGCGCCGTCAATGCGGTAGCGCAGGCGGACAGATTTCTCGAACGGCTCGATGTGGATGTCGCTGGCGCGGTCTTTGATCGCTTGCACCAGAATCAAGTTGGCCAGTTTGATCACTGGCCCTTCTTCGACGGAAGCGACCAATTGATCGAGGTTGACCTCTTCAACGACTTCTTTTTCCAGCTCGAGGTTGTCGTCATCCCGATCTTCCTCCGCTTTTTTGGCGGCGTCCGAGATGATGTCTTCCATGCTCGCCTTGGACGAATCCAGGTTGTTGAGCTTGTCGAGAATGGATTTTTCGGTGGCGATCAGCGGCGTAATCGCCAGCTTCGTGGTGCGCTTGACGTCGTCCAGGGCGAGCACGTTCAGCGGATCGGCCATCGCGAGGAAGAGCTGATCGCCCAGCCGGGACACGGGCAGCACCTTATGATTGGCGGCCATCTCGCGCGGCACCAGATCGGCGACTTCCTTGGCGATGCCGATGCGCGCGAGGTTGATCGGTTGGGTGTTGAGCACGCGGCCCATCGACACCACCATGTCCATCTCGTTCACGTACTGCTTCTCGACGACGAGTTTGAGCAGACGGGTGCCTTCCTTCTTCTGCAGCTCGAGCAATTCAGTGATCTGCTGAAGCGTCAGCAAACCATCTTCGACGAGCGCATCGGCAATGCGTTCTCCAAATGATTTTACGGGCGGCATGGGTGTTGGCTAAGTGCGAAAAGTTTTGCGCAGGATTTTTAAAATTTCAAAAGGTGGCACCAGATACCACAACAAGCGGCCGCCAGCCGCCTTTTCCAATTCCACCGCGGCCTGTTTGTTGAACGGGTTGGCGGTGGCCACGAGCGTGGATTTGCTCATGCGATCAAACGGCAGCACACACCAGCGCAGGCATACGTCGCGCGGGAAACTGCGGATCAACTCCACGTCCACGTCGTATTTTTCCAGCGATAGAAAAGCCATCCGCGCTTTCGCGCAAAGCACTTTGAGCGAGGTTTCTACCGGCAAAATTCCCTGTTCGGACAGCAGGTGAATAAAGGGATCGCGCGGCTGCCGGGGTGTCTCGCTCAAATTCGGCTCGGGCCAGCACATATCAAAGTCGTGATCGCTGATCACTTTGCCCGAGACAAACACCGAGCGCATCAATTGCCGGCCGTCATCGACCGAAGGCGTTTTCTTTTGCGCTGATCCATCGCCCGGCTTGAGCGCCTCCGGCGCTTTGTAGATTTCCGCCGGTTCGCCGCCGCGACCGCCGTCGGCGAGCTTGTTGGCTTTGCTTTCAATTTCCTGCAGTGCCTTTTGCACGTCGGGATCGCCGGGAAAGCTTTGCAGGATGCTTTCGTATTCGAGGATCGCGGACGAAAGCTGCCCCATGTGGACGTACGCCTCCGCAATCCGCTTGCTCGTCTTGATGACCTCGGTTTCGCGGCCCAGCTTGAAATAGGCTTCCTTGAGAATTTCCAGCGACTGATAGTCTTGAGGCTGTGATTGGGTAATCACCTCAAACATCTCAATCGTCTGATGCAACTGCGCTTCTTCGTTCGGTGTAAAAGTCGCCGCCATTCAGTCTCCGGCAATTGGTTGAGTCTTGTTCGTCAAAGTCTGCTCCGATTATCGGCAAACCCGGTTGACCACTAAAGCGCTGTGCCTGCCGATTTCTCCTTCGTTTCCAAAATCCCCCGGTCTGCTAAACTGCCACCGATGGCCAATAAATTCTACGTCCCCGGTGCCGCGCGCGCGCAGCGAGTCAGCGACTTGTTCGCACGCATCGCCCCGCGTTATGACCTGATCAACGACCTCCAGAGTTTGGGCCTGCACCGCCGTTGGAAACATCGTCTCCTGCGACTGGCGGACGTGCGCGCGGGCGAACGCGCGCTCGATGTCTGCTGCGGCACGGGCGATCTGAGCTTCGCGCTGGCCAGCGCGGGCGCGCGCGTCACCGGCGTGGACTTCAGCGCGCCGATGCTCGCCGCCGCCCGGCGCAGACAAGAAACCCGGCGCACCGGCTCCGTGGAATTTGTGCTCGGCGACTCGCTGCAATTGCCGCTGCCCGATGACGCTTTCGACGTAGTAACGATTGGCTACGGCTTGCGCAACCTGGCGGACTTGGAAAGAGGCCTGGCCGAGTTGCACCGCGTGACCCGGCCGGGCGGACGTATCCTCGCGCTCGACTTCGGCAAACCCACAAACGCGCTTTGGCGTGCCTGTTACTTTGGTTATCTGCGCTGGATCATCCCGGCGCTGGGGAAAATGTTTTGCGGCGACGCGCAAACCCACGCCTACATCCTCGAATCACTCCAGCATTACCCTGGTCAACATGCCGTCGCCGAATTGATGCGCCGGCTACATCTGACCAATGTGCAAATCGTCAACCTGCTCGGCGGCGCGATGAGCATCAATTACGGTGAGAAGCCGGTTTGAAATGCGGTAAAACGCCTTCAGGTCACCAGTCACCGAAAACTCCAAATTATTGACACCAACGAAGGACGTGGATAGCCTTCGATCCATTCGCCAATAAGAAAATAAAGGTATGACCTACGAAGAGGCTGGAACAAATGTGAGGAATGCAGTTTACACAGGAGTTATTTCAACAACCATAACCCTTCTCGTGACGGTCTTGAGCCTTTTGGGGACAACCATCGGCGGTATCAACGCATGGAATTTTTTAGACGTGGGGGTCAGTGCTGGACTCACTTACGGCGTTTATAAGTGTAGTCGATTCTGTGCCATTAGCTTGTTTGCGTATTATGTCTTCAGCAAAGGGGTGACGCTTCACAACATAGGTTTGAAGCCGACTTTCGTAGTCGCGCTGATAATTGCTTACTTTTACTTTCAAGGAATCCGAGGTGTGATTGCCATTCAACAATACAAGAAGCAGTGAGTTGGTGGCGGGGGTGGCGGAAATCCGCTCTTTGTCTTGAGGCGATCTGCGGAGATTGCTTGGTATTGTGTGCGCCTCCTTCAATTTCATTTTCTGGCGAAACAAACCTCAACATCTCCGGCGCGTTTTTCCTCAAAATCACGTTTTGAAATGGGGGTGTCATCACCAGGCGAAAACCCTTCCGCCGCGCCATCCCGTTTGCGCTCGCTTGCTTTGCCCCACCACGCTCGTTACGCTGGGGCTTGGATGCGTCTGCTGGATCGTTATCTTCTGCGCGAGTTGCTGATTCCGCTCGGCTATTGTCTGAGCGGATTTTTGATTTTCTACCTCGCGTTCGACCTGCTCACCGAGCTGGACAAATTTCAGCGCAGCCAGCTCGGCCTCGCGCAAGTCGCGCAATACTACTTCGCGCGCCTGCCGGAGTTGCTTGTGGTCATTCTGCCTGTCGCGCTGTTGCTCGCGCTGCTTTACTCGCTCACCAATCACGCCCGCCACCATGAAATCACCGCCATCCGCGCCGCGGGCGTGACGCTGTGGCGATTGAGCGTGCCGTATCTCGCGGTCGGCGCGGTCTTCAGCCTCGCGCTGCTGGCGTTCGCCGAACTGGTTTTGCCGGACGGCCCCGGAAAGGCCGACGAACTGGTGAATCAAAATTCTGCGCGCGTCATTCAAAGGCCGGACGGCAAATGGCACTCGAACCTCAGTTTCCACAACGACGCCGAGAACCGCGACTGGCACATCAAGGAATTCAATCTGGCCACGTTTGAAATGCGCAAACCGCAGGTCGATTGGCATCTCGCCGACGGCATGCGCCGTTTGCTCATCGCCGAGCGCGCCGCGTGGACGAACGACGCGTGGACATTTTTTGAAGTGCAGGAATTCCGCGATTCGATCCCTTCGCGCACGAATGAACTCACGCTGGCCGAGCTGACCGAGACGCCCGAGCAAATCAAAAGCGAAATCAAAGTGAGCAGTTTGAGCAGCCTTTCGGCGGCGAAAAAAGTCCAGCTCACCATCCCGGAAATTCTGAACTACAAACGGCTGCACCCCAAATCCGATCGCAACCGGGCGCTGCTCGACACGCAACTGCACACGCGGCTCGCGGGTTACTGGACCTGCCTCGTGGTCGTCCTCATCGCCCTGCCGTTCGGCGCGGCGTCGGGCCGACGCAACGTCTTCGTCGGCGTCGCCGCGAGCATCTTCATTTGCTTTGGCTACTTCGTCGCGCAGCGCCTTGGTCTGGCGCTTGGCACGGGGGGTTACCTGCCCGCGTGGCTGGCTGGCTGGCTGCCGAACCTGCTTTTCGGGATCACGGGAGCGTGGTTGACGCAGCGGGTTCGTTGATTTTTCCCGATGAGCGATGAATTGAAATCTCTGCAAGCGCGCTACGAGCGGCTGAATTTGCTGCATCAAGTCAGCCACGTCATCCACTCCACGCTCGATTCGCAGCAGGCGCTCGAACTCATCCTCGGCGAGGCCGTGCGCCTGATGAAAGCCACCAGCGGCTCCCTCGTGTTGTTGAATCCGACGACGGGTTTTCTGGAAATTCAGGCGGCGCACGGTTTGCCGCCCGACGCGAGCGAACTCAAACTGCGCGTCGGCGAGGGCATCACGGGCTGGGTCGCGCGCACGGGCCGGCCCGCGCGCGTGGGTAACGTGACGCAAGACGTCCGCTACGTCGCCGTGCGCCCGCATGTTCGCGCCGAACTGGCCGTGCCGATGGAGGTCAATGGCGAAGTGCGCGGCGTGTTGAATGTGGATTCCGACCGCACCGACGCGTTCAGCGCGGAGGATCAGGCTTTGCTCGAAGCGCTGGCGCTCCAGGCCGCGCGTGTGATTCAAAACACCTGGCTTTACGAGCAACTGCGGCTCAAGGCGCAACTCTTCGAATCGCTCGTGCGCGTCAGCCAGGTCATCAATTCCACTCTCAACTTGGACGACGTGCTCCAGCTCGTCACGCGGGAAGCCTGCTCGCTCATGAACGCGAAGATGAGTTCGTTGCTGATGCTCGGCGAAGATCCCGCGTGGTTGGAATTGCGCGCGAGTTCCGGCGCCGGCCGGGCCTACGTCAGCAAGCCCCGGCTCAGTGTGGAGGAAAGTTTGCTCGGAGTCGTTGTGCGACGGAAGAAACCGCTGCAGGTCGAGGATGTTCAGAATTCCAGCCGTTATCAGAACGTGGCCATCGCTCGCGCCGAGGGATTGGTTTCGTTGTTGAGCGTGCCGCTTATTTTTGGCGGGACGGCGACGGGCACGCTCAATGTTTACACCGGCCAGCGGCACAGTTTTTCCAACGAAGAGATTCGGCTGCTCTCCGCGTTCGCCGAACTTTCAGTCACTGCGATCGAAAAGGCGCGGCTCTACGAACGCATCGTCAATGTGGAGGAACAATTGCGACAGAACGAAAAACTCTCAGCCATCGGACTGCTCGCGGCTGAGGTCGCGCACGAAATCCGCAATCCGCTCACAGTGATGAAGATGATGTATCATTCGCTGGATTTGAATTTCCCCGCCGGCGATCCGCGCGCGAAGGACGCCCGCATCATGGGCGAAAAGATGGAGCATTTGAACAAAATCGTGGAGCAGATCCTGGATTTCGCGCGCACCGCCGAGCCAAGACCGGCGCCGGTGAACCTCAATCAACTCATCGATGATCTCGGACTTCTCGTCCGCTACAAATTGAAAAGCCATAACATCCAATTGATCCAGAAACTGGCGGCCGACCTGCCGTTGGTCATGGCGGATGCAACGCAATTGGAGCAAGCCTTCCTCAACCTCACGCTCAATGCGGTGGAAGCCATGCCGCAGGGCGGCACACTCACGATTACCTCGCGCTTCAAGCCCGCGCGCCGCGCCGCCAAAACGCCCGGGCAACTCATCGTGGAATTCAAAGACACGGGCGAAGGCATGAGCGAGGAAGCGTGCCAGCGGGCGTTCGGATCGCTGTTGAGCACGACTAAGCCAAAAGGCACTGGGCTGGGCCTGGCCATTGTGGGGCGGGTGGTGGACGCGCATCGGGGCAAGTTGGAAGTGACTTCGCGAGTCGGATCCGGCACGACTTTTCGCATCTGCCTGCCGCTGTGATCGGCGTGCCTTCGCAAGATTCTTTGCCGTCCTTGCAATCGTACTTTGACTTCGCCGGAAGTTTCCGCCAACTTCGCCACACTCAAAACAAAGGTTGCGTCCGAACGAAGTTGGCGGTTAGAGATTTGCGCTCATTGCATGGGTAAAGCACTGATCATTGCCGAAAAGCCTTCCGTCGCCAGCGACATCGCCAAGGCGCTCGGTGGGTTCACCAAACATCCGGATCACTTCGAGAGCGATCACTATTTGATTTCATCCGCCGTCGGGCATCTCGTCCAGATTTGTCCGCCCGAAGGCGTCGAAGTCAAGCGCGGCAAGTGGAGCTTCGCGCATTTGCCCGTCATCCCGCCAAGCTTTGATCTGAACCCGATTGAAAAATCCGAGGCGCGGCTCAAGGTGCTGACCAAGCTCATCAAGAGCAAGGAGGTCGAGTCGCTCATCAACGCGTGCGACGCCGGGCGCGAGGGCGAACTCATCTTCCGCTATATCGTGCAATACGCCGGCAGCAAGAAACCCATTCAGCGGCTTTGGCTGCAATCGATGACACCCGCCGCGATCCGCGAAGGTTTCGCCGCGCTGCGCACGGACGCCCAGATGCGCCCGCTCGCCGACGCCGCCGTGTGCCGCTCCGAATCGGATTGGATCGTCGGCATCAACGGCACGCGCGCAATGACGGCCTTCAATTCCAAGAGCGGCGGCTTTCATCTCACGACGGTCGGCCGCGTGCAGACGCCGACGCTGGCGATTCTCGTGGAGCGCGAGGAGAAGATTAAAAAATTTATCGCGCGCAACTACTGGGAAATTCACGGCACATTCGCTGCGCACGCGGGTGAATATCCCGGCCGCTGGTTCGACGAAAAATTCGTCCGCAACCCGGCGAAGGATGCCGATCCCGATCTCAAAGCCGAGCGCGTCTGGAGCGCGGAACAAGCCGAGGCGTTGCGCACGAAATGCCTGGGCAAGCCCGGCATCGTCACCGAAGAAAGCAAACCGACCACGCAGCTTTCGCCGCTGCTCTTCGATTTGACGAGCCTTCAGCGCGAAGCCAACGGCCGCTTTGGTTTTTCCGCCAAGAACACACTCGGACTCGCGCAGGCGCTCTACGAAAAGCACAAAGTGCTCACGTATCCGCGAACGGATTCCCGCGCGCTGCCGGAAGATTACTTGGAGACGGTCAAAAGCACGCTGCTGGTGCTCGCCGGCAGTGGCTACACGGTGCCCGCCGGAACGATTTTGAAGAATGGCTGGGTGCGACCGAACAAGCGCATTTTCAACAACACCAAGATTTCGGATCACTTCGCGATCATTCCCACTGCGCTCGCGCCCAAAAATCTGACCGAGCCGGAAGCCAAGCTTTACGACATGGTCACTCGCCGCTTCCTCGCGGTGTTTTATCCGGCGGCAGAGTTTCTGGTAACGACCCGCATCACGCGCGTCGAAACCGAACCGTTCAAAACTGAAGGCAAAGTCATGGTCAACGCCGGCTGGCTCGCCGTGTACGGACGCGACGCGCAGACCGACGACACGCCCAGCCTCGTGTCCGTGCAGCCCGGCGAAACTGTGCAGACGACGAATGTCGAAGTGAAGCCGGATCAAACGCGTCCGGCGGCGCGCTTCAACGAAGCCACGCTGCTCTCCGCGATGGAAGGCGCGGGCAAACTGGTCGAAGACGAGGAACTGCGCGAGGCGATGAGCGCGAAAGGTTTGGGCACGCCGGCCACGCGCGCGGCGATCATCGAAGGATTGATTTACGAAAAATACGTTCATCGCAATGGCAAGGAATTGCAGCCGACGGCGAAAGCATTTTCGCTCATCACACTGTTGCGCGGCTTGGCGATTCCGGAGCTTTGCTCGCCGGAGCTGACCGGCGACTGGGAATTCAAACTGCGCCAGATGGAGCGCGGCCAGTTGAAGCGCGAAGATTTCATGCGCGAGATCGCCGACATGACGCGGGCGATCGTCGAGAAAGCCAAGGGTCACGAGAGCGACACCGTGCCCGGCGATTTCGGCACGCTCCAGACCCCGTGTCCCAAGTGCGGCGGCGTCATCAAAGAGAACTACAAAAAGTTCCAATGCCAGGCGTGCGATTTCGCGCTCTGGAAAATTGTCGCCGGCCGCCAATTCGAGAACAGCGAGATGGAGGAATTGCTCACGAACAAAACTGTCGGGCCGCTCCAGGGCTTCCGCAGTCAGAAAGGATTTCCCTTCGCCGCCATCGTCAAACTCACGCCGGAGTTCAAGGCGGAATTTGATTTCGGCAACACCGACAAAAACGGCGAAGGCGCGGCGGCGGTCGAAGTGGATTTCACCGGCAAAGAACCGCTGGGTAAATGTCCCAAGTGCGGCGCGCGCGTGTTCGACGGCGGCATGAACTACCTTTGCGAGAAATCCGTCGGCGCGGCGAAGAGTTGCGATTTCCGTTCCGGCAAAATCATTTTGCAGCAGCCCATCGAGGCGGCGCAGATGAAGAAACTGTTGGAGACGGGCAAGACCGATTTGCTGGAGAAGTTTGTGTCGAAGCGGACGAACCGGGCGTTCAAGGCGTTTCTCGTCGCAGGCAAGGACGGCAAAGTCAGTTTTGAATTTACGCCCCGCGAAGCGAAAGGCAAAACGGCCGAAGCCAAGGGCAAACCGAAGGAACCGGCGCCGAAGCTCGATTTCACCGGCCAGGAACCGATTGGCAAATGCCCCAAATGCGGCGCGCGCGTGTTCGAGAGCGAGAAAGATTATCTCTGCGAGAAATCGCAGGCGGACACGAAGTCGTGCAAATTCAAGACTGGCAAAATTATTTGCCAGCGACCCATCGAACGCGACCAAGTCATCAAGCTGCTGACCAAAGGCCGCACCGATTTGCTGGAAAAATTTATTTCAAAGGCAGGTCGCCCGTTTTCCGCGCACCTGGTAGTGGAGGATTCGGGCAAAGTAGTTTTTGAATTTGCCGACCGCGAAAGTTAGCCCGCTTCAAATTCTTGAGGCGGGCGTCCGCGCGAGCCAGACGGTTCGAAGCACAGGAATCGGCTTGAACAATTATTTGACTGAGCGATTGTGCCCGGCCAACTTCCAACTATGATCATGCAGTTCGCAAAGTGCGTTGCTTTTCTTTTTACCGAACTCGCAAGTCGTCAACAACAACAACAACACTAAAACATCCATGAATAAAACACTCGTCCAACCCTACCTCTTCTTCGGCGGCCGTTGCGAAGAAGCACTCGCATTCTACCGCGCCGCGCTCGGCGCGCAGGTGGATATGCTCATGCGCTACAAGGAAAGCCCGGAACCGATGCCACCCGGCATGTTGCCGCCGGGCTGGGGAGACAAAGTTATGCACGCTACTTTCCGCATTGGCGAAACGATCCTCATGGCGTCTGACGGGTGCGAGGACGGGGCGAAGTTTGCGGGCTTCTCGCTCTCGCTGGCCGTGCCGACGGAAGCCGAGGCCGACCGCGCCTTTGTCGCGCTCGCCGATGGCGGCCAGGTGCGGATGCCGCTGGCCAAAACATTTTGGTCGCCGCGCTTCGGCATGGTCGCCGACCGCTTCGGCATCGGCTGGATGGTCAGTGTCATGCCTTGAAAATTTTGACGGCCCCAGCTGCCCACGCGATGCGCGGCGGCCAACCGTAGCCACGCTGGACAGTCGGATTGGTTCGGTTGAAATTTCGCCGCGCTGGTTACCGCTGTGATGGGTGTCCAGCGGCGGTTACACAGCATGCAAAAACTTCGCTCACTTCATTTGTATCTCGGCTGCGTGTTTGCGCCGCTGCTCTTGTTTTTCGCCATCTCTGGCATTTGGCAGACGCTTGGCCTCCACTCGCACTTGTTGGACCGGCTCTCCACGATCCACACTTCGCACCAGTTGAAGACGAATGACGGTTTGAGCGGCTTCGTGCTCATGATGTTTGTCCTCGTCATGGCGGTAAGTTTCATCGCCACGACGATTTTGGGCATCGCGTTGGCGATTAAATATGGTCGGAGCCGGCGCGCGGCGTTTTACTGTCTGATCTTTGGCGTGGTGTTTCCGTGCGTGCTCGTGCTGATCCGAATGTTTGGCGTCAGGATTTGAGCGGGGATGACTTTGCCGCTTCGCAGCCAACTGCTCCGCGGCGGAGGGTTTGAAAAGCAGCGCGTGACATGCTGCGCGGAGACTTGTCAATTCGAGTGAGTTCCGCAGGATGGTGCCGGCTGTGTCACGCGCTGAACGTCATTCAAACCATCGCCGCTCATGACTTTTCTACCTATCGTCGAACGCGAGTTGCGTGTGGCGGCGCGCCGGACGACGACGTATCGCACTCGCTTCTGGATGGTCGTCGCGGCCGTGGTCGTGTGTGTCTGGCAATTGCTCAACCTCGCAAGCGGTGCCGCGCCCGCCCGGGTGGGAAGCGAAGGCCCGCAATTGTTTAACACTCTTTCAGTGCTTGCGTTTGCCTACTGCCTGCTCGTCGGCGCGCAAATCACAGCGGATTGTCTGAGCCAGGAAAAACGCGACGGCACGCTCGGCCTGTTGTTCCTCACTGATCTCAAAGGCTACGACGTCGTTTTCGGCAAACTGGCCGCGTCGTCGATCAATTCCGTCTATGGCTTGCTCGCCATCCTGCCGCTGCTGGCACTGCCGGTCTTGCTGGGCGGCGTCAGCGGCGCGGATTTCACCCGCATGGCACTCGTGTTGATGAACACGCTCTTCTTCTCAATGGCCTGCGGCATGTTGATTTCCACGCTTAGCCGGCACGAACGCAAGGCGATGATGGGCACCATCCTATTGCTCTTCGTCACGCTTTTCGGCCCGTGGATGTTGCTGTTTTTTCTCGATGAAGTGATGCGCCTGCCGGTGACACCGCGCAATATGCTGCCGGCCGTTGGCTGGTCACCGCTTTACTGTTTCGCGCACGCGTTGGGCTGGCTGCCGCAACCGACCCTCGCCGGGCCCAACGGCTTCGTGATGCCGCCGAGCATGCTCGCCCGCCTCGGCATCAAAGCCGCACGGCAGTTGGACCTGACCTTTTTTCAATCCCTCGCGATGGTTCACTTTCTCAGTTGGGCCTTCCTGCTCCGCGCCAGTGCCGTCCTGCCGAAAACGTGGGAGGACAAGCCGCGCACTGGTTGGCTCGATCGTTGGAATGAACGCTGGCAGCAATTCGCCTTGGGCGACGACGCCACGCGCAAGGCCTGGCGCCGCCGGCTCCTTGAAATCAATCCCTTCCTCTGGCTGGCCGGGCGCGACCGGATGAAATCACACTACGCCTGGTTTTTTCTCGGTTCACTCGCGCTGATTTGGTTTTGGGGTTACTGGCGGCACGGTTCAGTAATGCTCGAACGCTACATGCTCGTGGGCACGGTTTTTCTCTGGCACATTTTTTTCAAAATCTGGGTGGCCTCCGAGGCGTGCAACCGCCTCGTCGAAGAGCGCCGCGCCGGCGCGCTCGAATTGCTCCTCTCCACACGGCTCACCGTCGTGGACATTTTGGCCGGCCAGCGCCTGGCCCTGCAGCGGCAATTCGCCAAACCCATCGTCGGTCTGATGATTTTCGATTTGATCCTGCTCACGGCTGATCAGGGTGCCGCCGCTTCGACACAGCTCTGGCTGCCGTTCGCCAATCTGACGCGCGTCGAAATCTACGTGCTGTTTGGGGCGGGAATGATCGTGCTGGTCGGGGATTTTTTGACGTTGAGTTGGGTCGGCATGTGGCAGGGGCTTTCTGCCGCGACGACCAATCGCGCCATCGGCGCCACGGTCACGCGCGTGATGGTGCTGCCGTGGATCATCTACATCGCCACGCGGAATTTTGCGCCCGGCTTTTTTCCGAACCTGACGATCTGGGTGCTGGCGAGTCTGATCTGCAATGTGCTGCTGATTCGCTGGGCCAGAGAAAACCTCCTCGCCGCCTTCCGTGAAATCGCCACGTTCCAAGCGCCGACGCTGGCGACGAATGCCGCCTGGCTGCGCAACTTGTGGAAGGAAATGCTAATGGCCGATTTGGTCAAGCGCCCCGCTGCCGCGCCGCGTAGTCCAGCCGTGCCGTCTCAAAAATTTCCCTGACGACGCACGCCTCAGTTCGCCGTCACCTCGGTGGACGACAGCCGTTGGATTCTCCCCGCGAGCCAGCTCTCGGCAAGTAACACGAGCAGCGCCACGACGATCAGCCAGCGCCACATTTTTTGACGGGCCTCCAGTTCCGCCGCATGGAGCAGCAGCTTGCGCTGCATGGCTTGGGGCGTTGCCACGGCCGGTCCGTGCTTCAGCGGCACGCCGAGGCGCTCCAATTCATCGAACGGCAGCGGCGCGGTTTTGCTTTCTTCCGCCGCGAGGTTCACGGCGAAACGCTGCGCCGGTTGCGCGGAAGTCACCGAGTAGATCCCCGGCTGATCGGTCTGTGTGAATTTTGTTTCGCCGCGCGCGATTTGAATTTCCGTGCCATCCGGTTTGCGCACGGTGAACGCGGCGGCACCAGCCGGAGGCAATGGCACTTCATCGCCCACGGCGTATTGCGAGGTTTGGGTCTTGATGCTGCCGCTCAATTCGAGCAGCGCGTGGAGCAGCGGAACAAATTTCGATGACAGCGCCAACTGGCTGTCCGCCGGCTGCCAGCCTGCCGTTAAAATAAACAACGAGCCTTTGCCGGCGGGCACTTCAATCAACGCCGGATCGCCGGCGTCGAAGCGCGCGAGCACGCGCGCGCCGGGAATTTTGTCCGCCGCCAGACGCCGGTGTTTCCAAAAGTGAACCTTCGTGAAATCGCTGAAGCGCGGATCGGCAAACGGCGCGAAGAGCGGGTGCGTGAATTCGATCTGGCCAAACATCGCGTAAGACCCGCTGGCTTCTTCGGCCGGCAACTCGCCCAAATTCAGCAGCCGCGCGATCACCGTGGCGGCGCCGGGGTTGAGCATCGGGAAGACGACGGTCTTGCCGCTCTGCAAAAGTTCCTTCACCAGGGCGACGCGTGCTTCAGAGACGAGTTCGCTGATGAAAAATAATTGCGCGCCCGCGAATTCTTCGCGACGAAGCGCGCGCGCTTCGGGAAATGCAAGCAACTCGACGCGCTGTTGGCGCATCGTTTGCAACGCGCGCTGAAGGTAGTACCGCAGCCGGGTGGAATCGTTCTCCGCGTCATCACCCAGAAACGGAACCTGGATCGGTTCGATTTCATGCGACGCCAGAAACAGCACGTTGTCGAACTCCTCGTCATCGCCCGACAATCCGATGCGCTCGCTGCCGGAGCCGGTGGCCGGCGCGGGCAATTGCACGACGCGATTCTGGCCCGGCGGGACATACACGTCGATGGGCGTGGTGCCAAATTTTTTTTCGCCGGCCTTCAACCAGCCGATCTGAAATTGTTCGCGCTTGGAGTCGCCGGCATTGCTCACGCGAATTCTCGGCCCGGCGGGCGCGTTCGTGCTTTCGGATTCATCGCGCTCGGCGGTGGGCTGAAGGCTCGCGTTCGTCGGACGCTTCGCTTTGATCGGCTCAACAAGCACTTCGACCCCGCGCGGCCATTCGTAGCCTTGCAGTCCTTCGAGATGGCTGCCCTGTTGCAGATCACTGATGAGCACGATTTGTTTCGTGCCGCGCTTCGGCTCGGTCGCGGCCTTGTCTTGAAAAATTTCGGCGGCGGCGAACAACGCGTTTGCCAGGCGCGTCGCGGCCCAGCCCGGCGAAACTTCGTCGAGCTGTTTGAGCGCCAGCGCGCCGCGGTCACCGGGCGCGGCGGCGTTCCATTCCTCCAGACTGAACAACGTTCGCGGTCGTTGATCGAAGGTCAGCAGCGCGACTTGATCCGCTGGCGATGCGCGGCGCAGCGTTTCCGCGGCCCGTGCTTTCGCTTCGGCCCAGACGCCTTCGCGCCGCATGCTCGCGCTGGTGTCCACGAGCACGACGATGCGCTGGCCGCCTTCGGACGCCGGCTCCGGCGCGGCGGGCTGTTGCAGAAACGGGCGCGCAAATCCCAGCGCCAGCAAACCCAGCACGAGACAGCGCAGGAGCAGCAAAAGGATGTGTTCCAGGCGGCTGCGGCGCGTCACGCGTGGCGGCGTCGGCAGCAGGAACATCAGCGAACTGAACGGAGTTTTTTCCCGCGAAGTGCGGCGGATGAGATGAAAGACAATCGGCAGCGCGACGGCTGCGGCGCCGATCAAAAACAGTGGCGCGAGAAAACTCATGCGGCGATCTCCGCCGGCGAGACTGTGCAGAACATGCGGACGAAGTTACTCGCTGAAGGATCGCACGCAAGCCCGCAGTCGCTTGAGAAAGAGCTTGCCCGGATTTTTCCGCAGCGGCGATAGTCGCGCATCACGCGAACGCCGGCATCGGCTCGCCACATATCCGCATCACATGAACAAAGTGCGCCTGGGCATCATCGGCATGGGGAACATGGGCAAATTCCACGCCGACTATTTGTTGAATGGCAAAGTCAACCGCTGTGAACTGGTCGCCGTTTGCAGCCCGTCCCCGGCGAAGCTCGAAAAATACTCGGCGCTAAAAATCTTCGACGGCGGCGAGAAATTGATACGCTCCGGCACCATCGACGCCGTCGTCATCGCCACGCCGCATTACCAGCACTCTTCGCTTGGCATCGCGGCGCTCGAAGCCGGCTTGCACGTGATGATCGAGAAACCAATCTCCGCGCATAAAGCCGACGCCGAACGGCTCATCGCCGCGCATCAACGCCATCCGCAACTGGTCTTCGCGGCGATGTTTCAATTCCGCACCGAGCCGCGTTACTTGAAGATGCGCCAATTGATTTCCTCCGGCGAGCTGGGCGAATTCGTGCGCATGAGCTGGATTATCACTGACTGGTTTCGCACCGAAGCCTACTACGCGAGCGGCGGCTGGCGCGCGACGTGGCGGGGCGAAGGTGGTGGCGTGCTGCTCAACCAATGCCTGCACCAGCTCGATTCGCTCCAATGGCTCTGCGGCATGCCGGCACGCGTGCGCGGCTTCTGCCAGCTTGGCCGCTACCACAACATCGAAGTCGAGGACAACGTGACGAACTACCTCGAATGGCCGAACGGCGCGACGGGCGTTTTCGTTTCCTCAACGGGCGAAGTGCCGGGCAGCAATCGCCTCGAAATCATCGGCACGCGCGGCAAACTTGTTTTGGAAAACAACCAACTCACGTTCGCGCGCAACGAGTCGGACATGATCGAGTTCAGCCGCAACGCCAAAACCGGCTTCGCCAAACCGGAAGTTTGCCACAGCAACATCCCCATCGAGAACGCCGCCACGCCGCACGCAACAGTGATGCAAAATTTCGTCGATGCGATTCTGGACGGCACGCCGCTCATCGCACCCGGCGCGGATGGAATGCACTCGGTCGAACTCGCCAACGCGATGCTTTATTCCTCGCTCATCGGCCAGACGGTCGAATTGCCGCTCGACAGCACGGCATACGAGAAAAAGCTCAAGCAACTCATCGCCGAATCGAAGTTCGAGAAGAAAGTCATCGAGGTCGCAGACGAAGATTTTGCGAGATCATTTAATCGGTAAAATTTTCTTGCGGATCTTGAGCGTGTCGCCACTCTCGCGTCATGGCTAGGAAGCGCCAGCGTCGCGCGAAAAGGAAATCACTCAGTTGGTTTCTGGTTGGCACCGGGCTGGTTCTAGGTGTCGTCGTCGTTTTGAGTTCGGCGAGACTAAATCCAACTACTTCACCAAAAACAAAAGACCTCACTACTCAAGCACCTTTCAAGCAGCCGCCTTCGACGCTTCAAGCGTTGCTTGCGTTGCCATCCTCACAACTTGAAGCCATCGATATTGGAGTGATGAATCTCCTCTGTGCCGAAGGGCTGCGTGGCGCAGAGAAGCTGAACTTGTCCGAAGCGCTCGTTCGGCTTGATGGCCTCGCCAAACACGTCGAGCAGGAAACTACCCGGCACCTCTATCGCTTCCGCGATCGACCAGCGGATTTCAATCGCTCAGAAGCTTACTTCCGAATGCTGACGATGGCCACCGTTCTGCAACAGGATTTGAACGTTCACTACAACTCCGACCGCGCCACGGAACCGGGAGTGTTCGAGCCGAACGATATTTTCTTCGCGAACGCTGAAGACGTGTTCATCCACGGATTGATCGGCGATCAGCGTTCGGGCACGTGCTCTTCCATGCCGGTGTTCTACGCGGCAGTTGGACGGCGACTCGGTTATCCATTGAAGCTCGTGACGGCGAAGAACCACTTGTTCATTCGCTGGGACGGCGGCGGTGAACGATTCAACATCGACGCCACCGGAGTCGGCTTCAACACGTTTGACGACGACTATTACCGGCGCTGGCCGCTACCGACCACGGACGAGGAAATTCGTGTTTTTGGTTATCTCAAGTCGCTGACGGCAGCGGAGGAACTGGCCGTCTTCCTATCCATCCGCGGCCAATGTTTGATGGCAATGGGACGCGCGGCCGAGGCAGTGGCGAGCCACGAGAGTGCCATTCGGTACGCGCCTGAATCTCGCATGTATCGAATCATTGCTGCGTACGCGCGCGAAGAAATGGCCGCTCGTGTCAGACCTCAGCTAGTCATCCCGCCGGATCCTCTTTTGCAGACGATGGCCTTGACGGGTGATCCCAATCACGAGCTTGAAGCAGAAGTTGCGGCTTGGAATGCCCAAATGCGCAGCCGACAACGGCGTGGCTTCAACGGCGGGCCACCGGATCCTCAGCCAGGAGTTGTCTATCCACAACCGAACCAGCCATCACGTTAACGAGCAATTAAACAGTATGAAAACAAAACACAAAACGATCATGGCAAGCGCGACACTGCTGTTGGCGTTCTTTTTCACAACCAACGCTTCCGCGTTTTACAATCCCATCGTCGGCCGCTGGCTGAACCGCGACCCTATCGGAGAGAAAGGAGGAATCAATCTTGTTGGTTTTGTTGCCAATAACCCGGTTACCGGCGTCGATTATTTGGGACATTTTCTTGGCTGGGGATACGGTCGATATTGTGGATTTTCTCGAAATGGTCCCGGAGCACCAATCGATGAAGTGGACGCAGCATGCGCGCTGCATGATAGTTGTATTCCTACTTTTAAATCTGCCTGTATTCCAGGAAGAATCAAATCCTGCAACTTGATCTTTTGCGGATTGGTTGCGGCCGCAGATTGCAGCACTTCTCCGGACCCAACGAAATGTCAAAACGCAAAACGAGACATCTTACTGGCATGTATCTTGGCAGTAGGTGTGCCGTGATTTTTTAGAGTTATGTGGACGTTCGTATTCATCATCATTGCTTTTTCTGTTGGAGTTAATTTCGTCGTAAAGCGATTGCCGAACAGTCTGGCTGTGGTTTGTATTGCGGGCGGGTTCCTCAATGTTGCACACGAGTTCGTTAACGGTTCTGGCTCCGTACGCCCAGCCGATCTGTTCTTCTGGATTCCGATGATCGCCGCCCTTGGCGCGTTAGTCTCTCTGCCAATCGGTCTGGTGGTCGGGATTCCGTTTTATTTTTTCCGCAAATCTGCAAAGCGAACCAAGGTAAACGGTGAATAATCACACCCCGAGACAAAGTGAAAACAAAATCGAAAATGTTCACAACTGTAGCGGCTTTTTTTCTCTCGCTTCTTTTCACAGCCAACGCTTCTGCGTTCTACAATCCCATCGTCGGACGTTGGCTGAACCGCGATCCACTTGGAGAGAAGGGTGGAATTAACTTGGTTGCATTTGCTGCAAACAATCCGATTACTGTTTTTGATCGAGATGGGTTGATTCCAGATGGCCCAGGAATTCCACCTCCACTTCCTCCTCGTTCACCTTCACCAACCCCTCCCGCAACGCTCACGCCATTTGAATCGTGTGTCGTGCAGTGCATTGATGCCAATGGTGGACGTTGGGCACTTGCAGCGTTGGGAGTTTCAACTATAGGAGGTGGGACAGTTCCGAAGCCTTTTGGGGCGGGTGCTCTTGGAGGCGGGTGTTGCACGACTGTACCGAGTTTGATTCAGCATTACACTGGCTTAGGTTTGAGGCAGTTGGCTAGACGACTAAATCCCGTAATGAATGCTGTGCAGTGTGCGGCAGCAGGTTGGCTATTAGGCTCGACAGCCTCATGCGCGGCGATTTGTGCAAATGATAATGATGCTTACTAGCATTGTAAGCCTATCCTGTGCGGTAATAGGGTTAACAATCGCCACTGCTGCTGTGGCACGATGTGCTCGAAAGGCTCGAGTCGCACGTTTCGAGTCTCGAGAATTGCTTTCTGTAAGCGAACTATGCAAAGCGTTTTTTCCAGACATTCCGCCGGATACAGTTGTAAAGTGCCTCGCTACGATCAGTCGTATCACGGGGATCGACGCCGGAAGACTGAGACCTACTGATCGTTTCAAAGTGGAGTTAAAACTCTCTCGTGGAAACTTCATCGCCGGTGAATGGGATGACATTGAAGAGGAAATCGCGAAGAAGTGTGGCCAAGTCACACTTCAAAGGAAGATCCTGACAATTGGTGACTACATTGCGTTGATTGGATCAACGCAAAGTGTCCAGGCTTGCACCGATTTGGTGGGCCGGGCGCAATGAATTTGGCGTTAGTGCGAATTTTGCTTGGCTGTTTCCTCTGTGTTCGAGTTAGCGCCGCGACGATCGAATCCCCCACCGTCCGCTGGATCGATAATGCCGGTGGTGCCGGCGACGAGATTGGCCTGAGCATCGCGACCGACCCGCTGGGCACGAATTATCTCACGGGCTATTTCGTCGGCAGCGCCACGTTTGGCTCAACGAATGTCGCCAGTAGCGGCTTCGCGGAGATTTTTATCGCCAAACACAACCCCGCCGGAAAATTGCTCTGGGTCAAAACTTTTCCCGGCGAATACGACAACGAAGGCCGCGGCATCACGCTGGATGGCGTGGGCAATGTATTCGTGACCGGCGACTTCGCGCGGACGACGACGTTCGGCACGAATCGCCTTACCAGCGCTGGTTCGAGCGATTTGTTCGTGACGAAACTGGATGCAAACGGCGAAGTGAACTGGATTCGCCAGCACGGCGGTGTCGGCGTGGTGATTGGCAACGCAATCGCAGTGGACACGGACGGCAACTGCTTCGTCACGGGTTTGTTTTCCATTCGCGCCAGTTTTGACGCCGCGACGTTCACGGCCCTCGGCGGACAAGACGCGTTCCTCGCCAAATACAACGCCGCCGGAAAATTGCTCTGGGCGCGCCAATTCGGCGGCACTGGCGCGGACGCCGGCCAGGCCATCGCCGTCGATCACGCCGGCGCGTGTTACGTTACAGGTTATTTTCAAAACACGCTGCCGCTCGACTCGGTGACACTCACTTCCAACGGCACGCGCGATGTTTTCGTCGCGAAGTTCGATGCCGGCGGCAACTTTGTTTGGGCCGCTTCCGGCGGCGGAACGCTCGTCGATGAAGGCCGCGGCATCGCGGTGGACGTGTTTGGCGGGGTTCACGTAGCGGGTTTCTTTGACACTGCCGCGCGCTTCGGCGGCCGATCGTTGTCGAGTCACGGCCACGCGGACATTTTCCTCGCGAAGTACGACACGGCGGGAAAACTACTCTGGATCAATTCGGCTGGCGGCTCGGACTTCGATGAAGGACTCGCGCTCGGCCTGGATCGCGGCGGGAACATTTTCCTCAGCGGAGTTTTCAGCGAAACGGCGACGTTCGGCAGCGTGGCGGTGAACAGCATCGGCCACGCGGATATGTTTCTCGCCAAATACAATCCCGCCGGCGCGCTGAAGTGGGTGACGGCTGCCGGCGGCAACGCCTACAAGACCGCCTTCGGCCTCGCCGTCACACCCGGCGGCGCGTGCTTCATCTCCGGATACTTTCGCGGGCCGACCACGTTTTTCGATCGCGCGCTCATCAATCGCGGCGGACGCGACATCGCGATGGCGCGCATCGACGGCGCCGCCCCATTGCCTGAACTCCGCGCGGAAATTCGCGATGGCCGGCTGGTCGTCGCGTGGCCGGATTGGCCGACGCCGCTGCAACTGGAAAGCACGCCCAATCTTTCGCCAATTGCTGCTTGGGTGGGCACGACGAATTTACCGGCGAGCAACCATGGCGTCACAACCGTCACCAATGGACTCGGCAGCGGCCAGCAATTCTTCCGCTTGCGCCAACCATGAAGTCCGCGCGGCGCGCGATTTCAAATTCCCTCCCGGAATTTTCGTGCTAGGCTGCTCGCGCATCATGCCCGAAATCGTCTTGACCACGCTCAACGCGAAATACATTCACGCGGCTTTCGGCTTGCGCTACTTGATGGCCAACCTTGGTCCGTTGCAAACGCGCGCCACGCTGGCCGAGTTTGACATCAACCAGCAGCCGCTCGCCATCGTGGAGGCGTTGCTCGCGCTGGAGCCGCGCATCATTGGACTCGGCGTTTACATCTGGAATGCGACACCAACGACGGAAGTCGTCGCGCTCTTGAAGCGCATCCGCCCTGATTTAATCATCATCCTCGGCGGACCGGAAGTTAGTTACGAAACCGGGGAACAGCCGATTGTTCAACTCGCCGATTACGTCATCACGGGCGAGGGGGATTTGAAATTCGCCGAGGTCTGTCGTGATCTGCTCGCTGGAAATCCGCCGATGCAAAAAATCATCGCCGCCGATCTTCCTGTGCTCGACCAGCTCGCCTTGCCGTACTCCCTCTACGATGATCGCGACGTCGCGCATCGCATCATTTACGTCGAGGCGTCGCGCGGCTGCCCGTTCACCTGCGAGTTCTGTCTGTCGTCGCTCGATATCCCGGTACGGCAATTCCCGCTCGCCGAATTGTTGCGCGAACTGCAACGGTTGCTCGACCGCGGCGTCACGCAATTCAAGTTTGTCGATCGCACGTTCAATCTGAATTTGAACGTCAGCCGTGCGATTCTGAATTTTTTCCGCGAACGCCTGCGGCCTGGATTGTTTCTGCACTTCGAGATGATTCCCGACCGCCTGCCCGAATCGTTGCGCGAGCTCATCGCCCAATTCCCGCCGGGCACGCTGCAATTTGAAGTGGGCATCCAGACGTTCAACGAAACCGTTTCCCAACTCATCAACCGCCGACAGGATTACGAACGGCTCGCCGATAATTTCCGTTTTCTCCGCGAGCGAACGGGCGTCCACATCCACG
>JACPZS010000077.1 GCA_016195385.1 Verrucomicrobiota bacterium | reverse complement strand
TCAAACTCCGCCGCGCAGGTATCGACGAGCCGATAGCTGGGAACGAGGCCGAGCTTCTTGCGATCGGCGCGAACGGCATCTTCGGTAGTCTTCGTCAGATGGGCTATCTGCCGGTCGGAAAAACCGAGCGACTTGGCTTTGGCTAAAAGTTCCGGATTCATGGCAAAACGACTGGCCGGTTGGGCCGAAATAAAATCGCGCAAAGTAAGCCGAAGCCCGTGGTGCTTGTCGAGTGCCGAGTGAACTCGATAACCGAAGCTGAACGTGACCCAGATCCGGCAGGGACGGAACGCCGCGCCGCAGCCGCGCGCGATGCGTTATTGCTGGCAACGAATCTCGCGGAATACCGCGTGAAGAAAATTGTGCTTTTCCGCCGGACCTGCATTACCTCGTTGGCGCAGGCGTCACGCTCACAGAAAAATCCAGTAAATCATTGGACCAACTCACGCTGGCTGATTTCCAAGGCGTGGACAAAACTTTCGGCGCGGGTGTGAAGGAAATTTTCTGATTCGAAAAGGCGAGAGCTCGATGAACGCTCACCGGGTTGCCGGGGGGGGCGAACGTAGTGAAGCGCCAGTTGGCGCGGCGGCAAAAGCAACTCAATGGAGTTCAGCATCCGAAACGCTTTCGCCAGCGAGTTTCGCGCAAGACGGACCTCACCACCACTTGTAGTCTGGGTCCGGTGGGAACCCTTGCTGCCATTTCACGTATTCTTTCGGAAAGGTGTAGTTCTCGACATGTCCGTCGCCGAACAACATGTTGTAAAATCGTTTGCCCCGGTAGTTGTGCCAGACGCTTTTAGGATCGTTGGCGTCCCGGGAACCGTTCCAATGCCAGTCGCCTTGCACAATTTTGTTGGCAGCGCTTCGCCCAATATCAGTGGTCTTCATCGGCGTAGCTTCCCTGCTCCCGCGCGGCGCGCGTGAGTCGCCCGTGACGTGTTTGACTTTGTACCAATCCACCGACCACATCGGCAAATAGCTGTTGCCCCAACCTTCCCAGCAGGTTTTTGCTTGCGGCCAGTAGGAATCACCCTTGTCGGCTGGACAATGGAAAACTTCTTCGGCTTGCAGATAGAGGTTCAGCGGACGGTTGGTTTCCGGAGTCACCACCGGGTCCGCAAAACGCCACGGCCACGGACCTTTGTTGCCTTTGATGCGACCGCCGACCGAAGCCCAATCGTCATGCGTGGGATAGGAGTCACCGTTGTCGTCCGCATACATGTGAAACGCGAGACCCGTCTGGCGCACGTTACTCACGCACTTGATCCGGTTGGCGTTTGCCTTGGATCGCGCGAGCGCCGGCAACAACATGCTGGCCAGAATGGCGATGATCGCGATGACCACAAGCAATTCGATAAGCGTGAATGCCGATCGTCGGTGGGTGTTCATGAATACCTTGCTAGACGCTTGTCGGCGATGAGTCAAGCCTTAGCCGGATTCTGTCGTCACATTCCCGCGCGTTTTTTCCTGCTTCCCCAGTTCGGTGATTTTTGAGAGTCTGATTGCCATGAAATCACTTTGCTTCCTCCCGTCATTCTGTCTGCTGTTCGTCATCGCAGCATCTACTGCCTACGCTGCGGAAACCTACCAGCTCGGCCCGGAATCCACTGAACGAGCGCCCGGCGTGCCGAAAGGCCGCGTCGAGAAATTTGAGTTCAGCGCGTCGAAAGTTTTCCCCGACACTCAGCGCGACGGCTGGGTTTACATCCCGTCGCAATACGACGGCGCGAAACCCGCGGCGCTGATGGTCTTTCAGGACGGCCACGCCTACATGGATGAAAAGGGCCAGCAGCGCGTGCCAATCGTGTTCGACAACCTCATCGCGAAAGGCGAACTGCCCGTCACCATCGGAGTCTTCGTCAATCCCGGTCATCGTGGTGACAACGCGCCGCCCGCCAGCGGCTGGGGTAATCGCAGCAATCGCAGTTTCGAGTACGATTCACTCGGCGGCGATTACGCGAAGTTTTTGATCAACGAGCTGCTCCCCTTTGTGACGGAGAAATTCAATCTCAAGCTCACCGACGATCCGAACCTGCGCGCCATTTGCGGTATGAGCAGCGGCGGCATCTGCGCTTTCACGGTCGCGTGGGAACGGCCTGATCAATTTCGCAAAGTGCTCTCGCAGATCGGCAGCTTCACGAACATCCGCGGCGGCCACAATTATCCCGCGTTCATCCGTAAGACCGAGCGCAAACCCATCCGCGTTTTCCTCCAGGACGGCTCGAACGATTTGAACAACCTCCACGGCAACTGGCCGCTCGCCAATCAGGAGATGGCCAGCTCGCTCGCGTTCATGGGCTACGATTTCAAGTTCGTTCTCGGCGGGGGCGCGCATAGCGGCCAGCACGGCGGTGCGATTATGCCCGACGCGCTCCGTTGGCTCTGGCGTCCCGCGCTGGCCGAACTTCCGAAGCCGCTCACCAAGGACAATCTCGGCGGCGACGAAGCGCTTTCCAAAGTGCTCGCCGACGGCGGCAAGCCAGGCGATTGGGAACTCGTCGGCGAAGGCTATGGGTTCACGGATGCGGCGTGCGGCGATGCGGAAGGAAATTTCTACTTCAGCGATTTGCCGAAGGCGATTGTATATCGGGTTGGTGTGAACGAATCAAAGCCGGTCGCATGGCTGGAAGGCGGCCCGAAAATCAGCGGCCTCAAATTCGGCGCGGACGGCAAGCTCTACGCCTGTGTGCAAGGCCAGGGCACCAACAACGTGAAAAAAGTTGTCATGATCGACTCCCAATCGAAAGCCATCACGGACGTTGCCACGGACGTGCAACCGAACGATTTGATCGTGTCGAAAGCCGGCTGGATTTATTTCACGGACACGGGCGCGGGCCAGGTCATCAAAGTGCCGACCAACGCGCGCGGCATGTCGCGTCCGCCACCGGCGGCGGGTGGCATCAACAAACCCAACGGCATCGCGCTCAGCCCCGACCAGCGGATGCTCATCGTCAGTGAATACGGCGGCACCAACGCATGGACGTTCCTCATCGCGGAGGACGGCTCACTGCGCGGCGGCGAGAAAAACATGGAACTGCGCGCCCCCGCCGGCAAACCCGACAGTGGCGGCGACGGCATGACCACCGACGCGCAGAGCCGCTACTGGATCACGAGTCACCTCGGCATCCAGATGTTCGACGCGGGCGGGCGCATGGGCGGCATCGTGTCGCGTCCGCAGGAGAAAGGCACCGTGAGTTGTGCCTTTGCCGGTCCCGGCGGCAGCTACCTCTACGCGTGCAGCTCGGACAAAGTCTATCGGCGTAAGACGCTTACGAAAGGGGCGGCGATACCCTAGCTTTTCACATTCAACTGCGTGCAGCCAAACCGCCAGCCTGTGCCTCTCCAAACTGAGAATTTGGGACGCTCCTGAGCCGGGAAACCGTCCCGGCGAGCGATTCAGGATGCTCCGGCGACCGATAATTCTTCCGGCGGAGGCTGGCGGAGCATCCTGAAACCGATAACTCTTCCGTCAGAGGTCGCCGGAGCATCCTGAAACCAATGATTCTTCCGGCGCCGGACTTTGGAGCGGAAAAATCGGTTTTTCTGAAAATGAAACTCCATTGCAAAATGCTTGTTATGAGCTGATTGCGCATAAATGAAGCCCGTTTTTATCGAAAATGCAAAGAATCGGCCGTTGCCGGTGGCCTTTTCCGTCCTCAGAGCCAAATCCACCTCGTTGCGGAGCGTATTGCGACCACGGCTTGGATGGTTTCGGAGCTTCGTTTTGGAATCGCTTTTGCCATTCTCGTAGCGGGCGCCAGCCGGGTTAAAATGCGGTGGTCGTACAGTTTTGGTGGGGCGAGGCTACTGACGAGCCGGCTCGCGAGTATGCTCGCCCCACCGAAAAAGCAAAGCGTATCACTGCCCAAATCCTCGCCCAACCGCGCTTCCGAACTTGCCTAAACTCGTTCTCGCCATACGATGCCCGCCAATCTGCATGGCAAAGGGAAACTCACAGAAAAAGTCCGATGGCTCCGCGCTCGACTTCGAAGCCCAGCTTTGGGCCGCCGCCGACAAGATGCGCGGGCACATGGACGCCTCGGAATACAAGCACGTCTGCCTCGGCCTCATCTTCCTGAAATACATTTCCGACGCGTTCGAGGAAAAACGCGAACAGCTGCTATTTGGCTTCACCGATCCCAAAAGCGAATGGTTCATCAAGGACGAACCACAACGCGCCGATGCCGCCGAGAATCGCGACGAATATCTGGCCGCGAATGTTTTCTGGCTGCCGCCCGAAGCCCGCTGGCACAAGATCAAGGCCAAAGCCAAGTCGCCGGAGATTGGCAAGGTGATTGATGACGCGATGGGCGCGATTGAGCGCGAGAATCTCACGCTCAAAGGCGTGCTGCCGCGTGATTACGCCCGGCCCAGCCTCGACAAGGTCCGGCTCGGCGGACTCGTGGACATCATCAGCAACATCGGCTTCAACGAATCGGCGGCGAAGTCCAAGGACGTGCTCGGGCGCGTCTATGAATACTTTCTCGGCAAGTTCGCCAGCGCGGAAGGCAAGGGCGGCGGCGAGTTCTACACCCCGCAATGCGTCGTGCAGGTGCTCGTCGCCATGCTTGAACCCTACAAAGGCCGCGTGTTCGATCCGTGCTGCGGTTCGGGCGGCATGTTCGTGTCCTCGGAAAAATTCGTGGAAGAACACGGCGGACGCGTGGGCGACATCGCGGTTTACGGGCAGGAATCCAACTACACCACCTGGAAACTGGCGCGGATGAACCTCGCCATTCGAGGCATTGACGCCAATCTCGGCCCGCGCAACGCCGACAGCTTCCGGGCGGATTTGCATCCCGACCTCAAGGCCGATTTCATTCTCGCCAACCCGCCGTTCAACATGAGCGATTGGGGCGGCGAAAACCTGCGGTCGGACGTGCGCTGGAAATTCGGGATGCCGCCGGTGAACAACGCCAACTACGGCTGGATACAACATTTCATCCATCACCTTTCGCCCGTGGGCGTGGCGGGCTTCGTCCTGGCGAATGGTTCAATGTCCACGCAGACCTCGAACGAAGGCGAGATTCGCAAGGCGTTGATTGAAGCCGACCTCGTGGATTGCATGGTCGCACTGCCCGGCCAATTGTTTTTCACCACGTAAATTCCCGTCTGCCTCTGGTTTCTGGCCCGCGACAAAAAGAATCACAAGCGCCGCGACCGGCGCGGGGAAACACTCTTCATTGATGCACGGAAAATGGGTGTGTTGGTTGACCGCATCCACCGGGAACTGACTGCCGAAGAAATCCAGAAAATCAGCGCCACCTATCACGCCTGGCGCAGCAAACCTCCGTCGCAAAAGTCTCATCCGTCCTATTCTGACGTTCCCGGCTTCTGCAAATCCGTGAAGCTCGAAGAAATCTGCTCACATGGCTATGTGCTCACGCCGGGCCGTTACGTGGGCGCAGCAGACGTGGAAGAAGACGGCGAACCATTCGAGCAAAAGATGAAACGGCTCACCGAGACTTTGGAAACGCAGTTCGCGGAATCAGCGAAGCTGGAAAAAGCCATCCGCCAAAACTTGAAATCCCTGAGCCATGCCTGAGCGGAAGAAAAATGCGACGAATAAGACCAAGGCGACCGCTGCCAGTCATTCGTCGCAAGCGTCCCCTCCGTCGCATGAAGGTTTCATTCCCCCGCACGGCGGCTACGAAAAACTCCTCTCCTACCCCAAAACTCAAATTATTTACGACGCCACCATCCGCTTTTGCGACCGTTTCATAAGCATTAAGTCCCGCACCCACGACCAGATGGTGCAGGCCGCGCGCAGCGGCAACAAGAACATCGCCGAAGGCAGCCAGGTATCCGGCACGTCCAAAGAGAGCGAAATCAAGCTCACCAACGTCGCGCGCGGCAGCCTGGAAGAATTGCTCGGAGACTACAAAGACTATCTCCGCCAGCACGGCCTGCGGCTGTGGGATAAAAATTCGAAGGAGGCTCTCTTTGTCCGCAAACTCGGCGCGAAGCCCGATACGTCGTATGAGTCTTATAGGGCATATATCGAAACCCGCTCCGCCGAGGTCGTGGCGAATATCCTCATTTGTCTCATCCACCAAGCCAACTATTTGTTGGATCAATTACTCCGCCGCTTGGAACAGGATTTTCTGAAGGAAGGCGGCTTGCGCGAACGCATGACCCGCGCCCGGCTCGCCGCCCGCGCCAAACAAGGAGGCTGGCAATGACCCGCCGCCGCCAACCGCGCCGTCACCCGTCCCCGGCGAATCCGTCCCCAGCGTCCCATCCGTCGCATGAAAACGACGCCCCGCGCGCGGCGGCCACCACCCGCCGCCCCGGGCTTTTCAGAAAGGGCGGCCGGGCGTGAGCAAGTGGCAAACAATTCGTCTTGGCTCTGCCTGTGAAAAAATCGGCAGTGGCGCAACGCCGCGCGGCGGCAGCGAGGTTTATCAAGCAACAGGCATCTCGCTTATCCGCAGCCAGAACATTTACAACGACGGCTTTAAGCGTGGTGGCTTGGCATTTATCGGCGACAAGCACGCGCGCGAATTGGAAAATGTAAGCGTGATGCCGGGTGATGTTTTGCTGAACATCACGGGAGATTCCGTTGCGCGAGTTTGCCAAGTTCCAGAAAAGATACTGCCCGCCCGCGTCAACCAGCACGTTGCAATTATTCGTCCCAAGAAAAACATTTTGGACGCAAGATTCCTTCACTACTTTTTAATTCATCCGCAAACGCAGGCGCATATGCTGGGTTTGGCTGGTGCTGGGGCGACAAGAAATGCCCTAACCAAAGGAATGATTGAAAGTTTTGAAATCAAAGCTCCTTCCTTTTCCGAACAGCGCGCGATTGCTGCGGTGTTGGGTTCGCTGGACGACAAGATTGAGTTGAACCGGCGGATGAACGAGACGCTGGAGGCGCTGGCCCAGAGCCTGTTCAAATCCTGGTTCGTGGACGCCACCCAATCCGCCCTCCCCAAAGGCTGGCGCGAAGTGCCGTTGCCCGAAGCCATCGAAGTAAATCCGCCGCGTCCGCTCCGTAAAGGCGCAGTCGCGCCTTACCTCGACATGGCAAACATGCCGACGCGCTCGGCTCGCGCATTGGAAGTGGTTGACCGCGAGTTTGGTTCTGGAATGCGTTTCAAAAACGGCGACACGCTTGTTGCCCGCATCACACCATGCTTGGAAAACGGCAAGACATGCTTCGTGGATTTTCTCAACGAAAGCCAAATCGCCTGGGGTTCGACTGAATACATTGTCTTGCAGCCAAAGCCACCGCTGCCGCCGGAGTTCGCTTACTTTCTCGCCCGCACGGAGGAGTTCCGCGCCTTCATGATTTCCAACATGACCGGCACAACCGGGCGTCAAAGAGTTCCCGCTGAATGCCTGAGCAACTTCAAAGTCGCAATCCCGCCCGCCGAACTCGCGGACAAATTCGGCCAGTTCGCCAGCGCCACATTTGCCCAAATGAAAGCGCACGACGAAGAATCCCGCACCCTCGCCGCGCTGCGCGACGCACTGCTGCCGAAGCTGCTGTCAGGCGAGTTGCGCGTGCCCGCCAACGGAATTGCGTAAAATGGCAATATCAGCTTAAATTCGTTTATGCCGCGAAGCATCACAGCGCTGGTGAAGCCAACCCTTCTCGTATGGGCGAGGGAACGCGCAGGCTTTGCCATTGAAGTTGCGGCGGCAAAGGCCGATGTTGGGCCAGAATTGTTGCTCGCATGGGAAACCGGCGAGAGCCAGCCAACGATTCCCCAGCTCCGGAAGCTGGGAGAAATCTACAAAAGACCGCTGGCGGTTTTCTTTCTGCCTGAGCCCCCCACAGATTTTGATGCGCAGCGGGAATTCCGCCGGTTGCCCGGACTGATGCCGCAGAAAGAAACGCCCGAACTTCGGCTGGCTCTGCGAACAGCTCTGTTTCGCCGCGAGATCGCACGCGATCTATACGAACGGTTGCAGGAGGACATCCCCCCGATGACGGCGGTGGTTCATCCGGGTGAGGACGAGGAAGTCGTTGGGCAGCGAGTCCGGGAACTGCTGGGAATTTCCTGGGCCAAACAGGTTTCATGGAACGGACCTTACGCAGCTTTGGACGCGTGGCGGAGTGCGATTGAGCGTCAAGGCGTGTTGGTATTCCAAACCGGGAAAATCAACCTGGCGGAAATGCGAGGGATCAGCATTCCCGATGGGCCGCTGCCCGTGATCGTATTGAACAATGCCGACGCACCGCATGGGCGCATTTTTACTTTGTTGCATGAGTTCATTCACATCCTCTTGAGCAATGGAGGACACCAAACGAGCAAGCTGGAGGGACAGAAGTTGCCGGAAGATCAGTTGTTGGAACGGGCAGGCAATCGCTTTGCCGCTGCCGTGCTCATGCCGAAAAAAGAGTTTCTCGCGGAAGCGACCAGCCATCCCGCCGCAATGATGGGCGATGAAGCCGGCCTGAAACGCTTGGCGAATAAAATCAAAACCAGCCCGGAGGCAATTTTGCGCCGCTTGGTTGCATTGCATCGTGTTTCGGCTTCGGTGTATCGGCAAAAGCGGCGTGGCTGGCAGAAACAATCCTGGTATTCGCCACCGCAAGGTGGCGGTGGCCCGCCAATCGAGGTGAAAGTTGTTTCGTCCATCGGTCGCCCGTTTACGTCTCTCGTGCTGGAAGGATACCAGCGGGACGCGGTGAGCAGCGCAGACGTGGTGGATTACCTCGGGGTGCAATTGAAGCATCTACAGAAAATCGCCAATCAACTTCTTCCCGGACCAGGCATGGAGGCAAGCGCGTAAGCTATGCCATACTGCGTGGATACAAGCGGCTGGCTTGATGGTTGGCAACGCCATTATCCACCGGACGTGTTTCCCACACTGTGGGCAAAAATCGACGCGCTGGTAACCGCCGGTGAAATCATTTCGAGCGAAGAGGTCTATTTCGAGTTGCAACGCAAATCCGATGATCTCCACGATTGGGTCAAAGCTCGAAAGCAGATGCTTGTTCCGTTGGACGAAGCGATTCAGATACGAGCTGCGACATTGCTTGCTGAATATCCGCGTCTGGTGGACACGCTTCGCGGTCGTTCCAAGGCCGACCCGTTCGTAATCGCGACGGCGATGGAACGGAACGCCGTGGTCGTGACAGGAGAGATAATCAGCGGCAATCTGGATAGACCTCGCATTCCTGATGTCTGTCAGGTGAAGACGATTCGCTGTATAAACTTCCTCCAGATGATCCGGGAAGTGAAACTTACGTTCTGAGAAATGAAAATCTCCTGCAGCACCGTCACACTGCGTTACGTCCATGACGTGGTGACGGGGGAGTTTGCCAACATAGGCGTCGTGCTCTACGCACCCAAGCAACGGTTTCTCAAAGCGCGTTTCACCACGTCGCACGGACGGCTGGATGCCATGTTTCTGAAAATTGATCGTCTGCATTTCAGCGCGTTGATGCGCTGCCTGGCAAACGGCTTCGATGACATGGGCACGCAGATACAAAACAGCGCAACCGCTCCGCCCCTAAACTCTTTGTCTGAAATGGTGAATGGAATTCTTCCGCCCGATGACAGTTCGTTGCAATGGTCCGAACAAGGCGGCGGGTTTACGGATGATTCGGAGAAGACGTTGAATGAATTGTTTAACCGTTTCGTTGAGCGCTATAGGCCTGGAGGTGAAGGTGGAAGTTCAAAACTGGTTCTGGCTGATCATCAACTATGAGTGACGGCATCTCGGAATCAGTCGTGGAGGACGCCGCACTCGACTGGCTTCGTGAGCTTGGTTACGAAGTTTTGTCCGGACTGGCGATTGCACCGGGTGAACCGGCGGCGGAACGGGCGGATTACAAGCAGGTTTTTCTTTTCGACCGGTTGCAGGCCAAGCTGGAGGATTTGAATCCTAAAATTCCGCTGGAAGGTTTGGAGGAAGCGTTGCGAAAAATCCGACTCATCAGCCATCCCACGCTGATTGAAAACAATCGCGCCTTTCATCGGCTGCTGGTGGAAGGCGTGGACGTGGAGTTCCGCAATGCTGACGGTCAAATCGTTCACGACAAGGTCTGGCTGATTGATTTTGCGAATCCCGAAGCCAACGAATTTCTCGCCGTCAACCAGTTCACGGTGGAGGAAGGCCATTTCAACCGGCGCGCGGATGTGGTGGTGTTCATCAACGGCATCCCGCTGGCGGTGCTGGAACTCAAAAACATTGCGGACGAACAGGCCACCATCCGCAAAGCGTTCGACCAGTTCCAGACTTACAAGGCGCAAATCCCGTCGCTCTTCAACTCGAACGCGCTGCTGGTGATTTCCGATGGCCACGAAGCGCGCCTCGGCACGGTCACGTCGGACTGGGAGCGGTTCATGACGTGGCGCACCATCACGGGCAAGGAGCTTGTGCCGCCGGGTTCGTTGCAACTGGAAACGATGCTCAAAGGCGTGTTCGACAAGCACCGCTTGTTGGATCTGGTCCGCAATTTCATCGTGTTTGAAGATGACGGCGAAAAGGTCGTCAAGAAGCTGGCGGGTTATCATCAATTCCACGCCGTCAACAAAGCGGTCGCCACCACCGTTGAAGCGTCGCGTGCCACGGGTGATCGTCGCGCGGGCGTCATCTGGCACACGCAAGGCAGCGGCAAAAGTCTTTCGATGGTTTTCTACGCCGGAAAAATCGTGCAGCACCCGGCGATGGAAAATCCCACCATCGTCATGCTCACCGACCGCAACGATCTGGATGACCAGCTTTTCGACACGTTCTCATTTTGCAAGGAGTTGTTGCGGCAAATACCAGTTCAAGCGGAGAGCCGGGAACATTTGCGCGAGTTGCTCAACGTTGCCAGCGGCGGCGTGGTGTTCACCACGATTCAGAAATTCTTTCCCGAGGAAAAAGGCGGGAAGCATCCGCTGCTGTCCGATCGGCGCAACATCGTCGTCATCGCCGACGAAGCGCACCGCAGCCAATACGATTTCATTGACGGCTTTGCCAAGCACATGCGCGATGCGCTGCCCAAGGCGTCGTTCATCGGCTTCACCGGCACGCCGATTGAAAGCGGCGACAAGAACACGCAGGCCGTGTTCGGCGATTACATTGACGTTTACGACATCCTGCAATCGAAGGAAGATAAGGCCACCGTGCCGATTTATTACGAGGCGCGGCTGGCGAAGATTGATTTGAAGCCGGAGGAACGCCCGAAGATTGACCCGAACTTTGAGGAAGTGACGGAAGACGCGGAGGAAGCCACCAAGGAAAGTCTGCGCCGGAAGTGGGCGCAACTGGAGGCGATGGTCGGGACGGATAAACGCATCGCGCTCGTGGCCGAGGATTTGGTGAAACATTGGGAGGCGCGATACGCCGCGATGGAAGGCAAAGCGATGGTAGTCTGCATGAGCCGCCGCATTTGCGTGGAGCTTTACAAAGCGATCCAGAAACTGCGCCCGGCCTGGCATCACGACGACGATGACAAAGGCGTGATGAAGATCGTCATGTCCGGCTCAGCTTCCGACACGTTGGACTGGCAGAAGCATATTCGCAGCAAAGCCCGGCGCGAAGAACTGGCGAAGGCGTTCAAGAATCCGAAGAAGCCGTTCCGAATCGTCATCGTGCGCGATATGTGGCTGACCGGCTTTGATGCGCCGAGCCTGCACACGATGTATGTGGACAAGCCGATGCGCGGTCATGGCCTGATGCAGGCCATCGCGCGGGTGAACCGGGTTTTCAAGGACAAGCCGGGCGGCTTGGTGGTGGATTATCTCGGACTGGCGGAGGAATTGAAACAGGCGCTGGCCGATTACACGAACAGCAAAGGCAAAGGCGACATCACGCTGGATCAGGAAGAAGCCGTGGCCGTGATGCTGGAAAAATACGAACAAGTCTGCGCCATCCTGCATGGTTTTGACTATCAGGTTGCTGAAAAAGTCATGTTTCAGAAAAGCGACCAGCAAAAACATTGGGGTTTTTGCATGTTTTGTGCCCTCAAAAAGGGTT
>JACPZS010000076.1 GCA_016195385.1 Verrucomicrobiota bacterium | reverse complement strand
GGGAAAAAAGACCCGCTGGCCGCAGACCGGCGAGACCATCGCCGGTTAAAAGCCGGCGTTCCGTAGCCATCGGTAATGGATTTAACCATGACCAAAATCAACTCAGACAAAAATCACCCCGTTTTGCAGCGGCCTGTTAGCGGATTGGAGGTTCTCAAAAAATGTAATTTAGGCTCCTCAGAACGCGGCCACGTTCCGCTACCGCCGTGGAAGACTGCACCCTCGCACTGCGGCGCTTCCGTGAGCGCGCCTGAGGCAGCGGTGCGGCACGTGGACACCGCCATTGCCATCGGCGCGGACAAGACGATTGCTCGTGTCTCCGGTATGACGTTATGACGGCGAACCACTTCATCGGCGTCTCAAGGAGAATCCGACACGCTCACCGCTTGACGGACCGTTCACCACACTCTTATGCGCAGCTACAAGCGTACGGAGTTTTTGCTCCGATACTCATTCGACGCACCCCGAAGGTGGGGCAGGCTGATCTGAGACTTCAGATTCGGCAGGACCTATGCGTTCAGCGAACGGTCTTACCGGGGAGCGACGCAAATGGAGAGCGACGATGGGCACCATTTCCAAGCCGGCAAGCGCCCGGCGGCGGTTGATAGCGCGCATTGGTGCAATTGCCAAAGATATTGCAGCAGTTTCCCCAGATAGCTGCGAGTCTTACTTCTGACACCGGAACACGCTTGTGAATAACCCGCCTCCCTCTTCAGCCCGCTCCCTTAAACCTCGCATCCTAGTGGTGGATGATGTCGTCAAGAATTTACAGGTCGTCGGCACGATGTTGCGGAATGAAGGCTACGACGTGATGCCGGCGGGGAGCGGTGCCCAAGCGCTGGACCGTGTGCGTGTCCGGCTGCCCGACTTGATCCTGCTGGATTTGATGATGCCCGAGATGGACGGCTTGGAAATCTGCCGGCGGCTCAAGGCGGACCCGGTCCTGCGGACGATTCCGGTGATTTTTTTGACCGCGAGCAACGAGATGGAGCATCTGGTAAACGGATTCGAAGTCGGCGCGGTGGATTACATCACCAAGCCGTTCAACGCGCCCGAGTTGCTGGCGCGCGTACGAACGCACCTCGAACTCAAGCTTGCTCGTGAACGGTTGAAGGAAATGAACGAGGAGAAGAACGAATTCATGGGAATCGCGGCGCACGACTCGCGCAACCCTCTCTCTGCCATCAAAGGCTATGCAGAGATGGTGGTAGAGGATGGAGAGGCCATGGTGCAGGGTTCGGTGTCGGATCTCACGGCTTGTGGACAGGAGCTTAAGGCGAGTGGCCAGCGGATCGGTGACACCGCCGCGCGCATGGCTGAAATGGTACAGAACCTTCTCGATGCGAATCGCATTGAGCGCGGGGAAATGCAGCTCAACCTGGCGCCGACCGATCTAGGTCCGGCATTGAATCAGATTATCGAAACCCAACGGTCTCACGTCACCGCCAAGCAACAGACGATTCACCTCCAAAGCGAAGCAACTCCTGTCGCGGTAATGTTGGATCCCGGCGTCATCGTGCAAATCCTCGAGAACCTTGTCTCCAACGCGGTCAAGTATTCGCCACTGGGCAGGGATATTTTTGTGCGTTTGAGGAAACTCCCGAATGGGGTGCGTGTCGAAGTGCAGGACGAAGGCCCGGGTTTGAGCGTGGAAGATCAGAAGAAATTGTTTGGCAAGTTTGCCCGATTGAGCGCCAAACCCACGGGCGGGGAGCACTCGACCGGACTGGGCTTATCCATCGTGAAGAAGATGGTGGAAGCGATGAATGGCAAAGTCTGGTGCGAGAGCGAGCTGGGAAGCGGGGCGACGTTCATCGTGGAATTTGCGGCGGTTTGAACGTGAAGCCGAAAACCCGCTCCCGGCAGACCAGTTCAGGGAGAATTCGCGTTCATAAAGCGAACGGAATCTGAAACAACCCGTGGCAATGACTTTGCCGAAGGTAATTCCAAACGCAGGCTGCCCGAGGTGCTGGGCCGCCCAACTTTCCCACGGAGAGTATCACCGAACAACCTTGCACCCGGAAAATGCGCGTGGGCGGACCTGGCGTGATCATCGCATCGCTTCCCGAGCATAGACGAGCAGAGCGAGCACTCGATCGGCATCAAATCTGGCGGGCACTACGACCGGTCAACCGGGTTACGCGGAAAAACGGTCGTGGCCGCTCGCACGGATACGCGCAAGTTCACTTTCCCGCCCGGATTCTTTTCCCCGAAATGCTGCCCGGCTGATGGGGCGGCAGAGTCAGTCGGAATAACGCAATTGCTCAATAACCCTGCAAAAGTGCAGGAGGCACTTCCCAAAATACTTCCCACTAGGGTGATCGAACTTTTCTTCCCAGCAAGTAATTCATTGCGGTGTTGAGTTTTATGTAAGTTGGAGCGGGTGAAGGGAATCGAACCCTCGTTTCAGGCTTGGGAAGCCCACGTTCTACCATTGAACCACACCCGCAGTGACTGCAGCAGTGTTGCTATCAGGATCGCCGTTTCGATGCAATCGTGGAAAGTGTTTTTTGTCGGTGCCATTACCGGATCAATCCCTCAATCCCCGGAGTTTTTCCAAAGCAGCGAAAGTCCAGTTGGCAATCCGAGTTGCTCCTGCACCGCGCTGCTGCATTTGCCGATCGTCCGTGCGGTGATGCTGTTTGCAGTGCCACCAGAGCGAGGGCGGAATAGGCATCCCGAACAAGCCAACTTCGCCCCGGTCCACGAACGGAGATTTTACGTTTGCAATTTCGGCCCGTTTTCAGCGTTGACGAAGCCGATTGCATAAGCTCGATTATCGCCATGACTCACGACTACTCCTTCCCTTCGTCTCTTTTCGCCGTCGGAAATTTTCGCTGCGCTTGGCTCAAAGCGCCAGGCCGGTTCTTGTCGATTGTCCTGCTGCTCGTCCCGGCGGCAAGCTTGCGGGCCGACGTGCGGTTGCCGGCTTTATTTACCGACCACGTCGTGTTGCAACAAAATGCGCGCGTGCCGATCTGGGGCTGGGCGGACGATGGCGAACGCGTCACGGTCGAATTCGGAAATCAAAAAGTCGCCACCGTGGCCAAAGGCGGCAAGTGGAGTGTTAATCTCTTCAATTTGAAACCTGGCGGGCCGCGTGAATTGAAAATCTCCGGCAAGAACGCGATCACGCTGCACGATGTTTTGGTGGGCGAGGTCTGGGTGGCCAGCGGGCAGTCAAACATGGAATGGCCGCTGCGCCTCTCACACGAGCCACAAGCCGATATTGCTGCGTCCGCAAATCCGACGATCCGCCTGTTCACCGTGCCGAAGTTGAAAGCCGACGAGCCGCGCTCCGACGTAAAATCGTCCTGGCAACTTTGCGGCCCGGACACCGTTACGAATTTCTCGGCCGTCGCGTATTATTTTGGACGTGATTTGCAAAAAGCGCGCGGCGTGCCGGTCGGCATCATTCACACCTCGTGGGGCGGTTCGCCGGCGGAAGTGTGGATGAGCCACGATGTGCTCGCCTCCAACCCGGACTATAAGAAATCCATCCTCGAAAGCTATGACACCTCGATGAACGCGTATCAAACCGCGCTCGCAAAATTTCAGGACGAGCAAGCTGAACTGAAGGCGCAAGGCAAGACCTCCGACAAAAAGCCGCCGGGCAAACCTTTCTGGAAACCGAGCGAACTTTACAATGGCATGATCGCGCCGCTGCTTCCCTACGCGATCAAAGGCGCGATTTGGTATCAGGGCGAGTCCAATGCTGGCCGCGCCTACCAGTATCGCTCGCTGTTCGCGGACATGATCCGAAATTGGCGACGCGATTGGCGGGCTGGCGATTTCACTTTCCTGGAGGTTCAACTCGCGCCGTGGGACCGAAATAAAAAAAGGTCGCTGGAAGAAATCACCGCCGCGCCGGGCGAAAGCGATTGGGCCGAGCTGCGCGAGGCGCAAGTCATCGCGACGCGCGTGCTGCCAAAAGTTGGTATGGCTGTCATTACTGATGTCGGCGACAAAGATGACATTCATCCAACCAAAAAAGGACCGGTCGGCGCGCGGCTCGCGCTCGCGGCGCGCAAAATTGCCTACGGCGAAAACATCGTCGCTTCTGGACCGATGTATCAGAGCATGGCGGTTAGCGGCGACAAATTAATCCTCAACTTCAGCAACGTGGGCGGCGGACTCGAGGCGCGTGAGGGCGAACTCAAAGGGTTTGCCATCGCTGGCGCAGATCAAAAATTCGTGTGGGCACACGCGGAAATTCAAGGACGCAGCGCCGTCGTGAGCAGTCCGCAAGTCGCGAAGCCCGTCGCCGTGCGTTACGGCTGGTCGGATTTTCCGGTTGTCAATTTGTGGAATCACGCCGGCCTGCCCGCTTCGCCGTTTCGCACTGATAATTTTCCCATGTTGACGAAACCGAAAAACTAGAAAAGCCCTCGCCCATGCCAGCTTCAAAATTCACCGCCGCCAAATTTGGCGGAAACCCTCTCCCGGCAACCGCCTGGCCGCTCCTGTTGTTGCCGTTGCTGGCGGCGGCATCGCTGTCGGCGCGTGGCGAAAACGTCGGCCAGTTTGAAAATCATTCGGATGTCGGCGGCCCCAAGTTGGCGGGCCAGGCCGTCTTTGACGCCGCGCAAAAAAGTTACCGCATCACCGGCGGCGGCGCGAACATGTGGTTTGCGAAAGATTCGCTCCACTACGTTTGGAAAAAAATCTCCGGCGATGTGTCACTCGCGGCGGACATCGAGTTTCAAGGCAAGGGCGTCGATCCGCATCGCAAGGCCTGCCTCATCATTCGCCAGACGCTCGACGAAGATTCGCCGTACGCCGACGCTGCGCTGCATGGCGATGGTTTGATTTCTCTCCAATACCGCGAAAGCAAAAGTGCGCCGACTCGCGAAATTCAGGCCAACCTCAAAGGCCCGCGCCGGCTGCGGTTGGAGAAGCGTGGAAAATATGTCTCAATGTCAATCACGATGGACGACGACGCGTTGCGTCCGTCAGGCGGTTCATTCCGCCTGGTGTTGGAGGAACCTTTCTACGTTGGGCTGGGTGTCTGCGCGCACAACGACAACGTGCTCGAAACCGCCGTGTTCTCCAAAGTCGAACTCACCACGCCGTCCGCGCCCGTCGCCGGCGCAAAACCCCAACTCATTAGCACGCTCGAAACCGTCGCCATCGCGTCGAAGGATCGGCGTGTGACGTGGTGGACGACGAATCGCATCGAAGCGCCGAACTGGTCGCGTGATGGCTCGAATATTTACTTCAACAGCAAGGGCCGCATCCATCGCATCCCGCAAGGAGGCGGCGAGCCGCAACTCATCGACACCGGTTTCGCTACGCGCAACAACAACGACCACGGCATTTCGCCCGACGGCACACAACTCGTCGTCAGCGATCAATCGCAGCCGGATCGCAAATCACGCATTTACACGCTGCCCATCAGCGGCGGCACGCCAAAACCCATCGTCGAGATCGCGCCGTCCTACTGGCACGGCTGGTCGCCGGACGGCCAGACGCTCGCGTATTGCGCGGAACGCAACGGCGAGTTTGACATCTATACCGTTCCGGCGAGCGGCGGAAGCGAAGTGCGGCTCACTACGGCGAAGGGATTGGACGACGGCCCGGATTATTCGCCTGACGGCAAATACATTTACTTCAACTCGGATCGCAGCGGGCGGATGCACATCTGGCGCATGAAGGCCGACGGTTCCGCGCAGGAGCAAATCACCAGGGACGAATGGAACAACTGGTTCGCGCATCCCTCGCCGGACGGCAAATGGCTGGTGTTCCTTTCCTACGAACCCGACGTGAAAGGCCATCCGGAAAACAAGGACGTGATGCTTCGCTTGATGTCTCTCGCCGATGGGAAGATCGACGTGCTCGCGAAACTTTTTGGCGGCCAGGGCACCATCAACGTGCCCTCGTGGTCGCCTGACGGAAAGAAACTGGCGTTTGTCAGCTATCAATTTGCGCCGTGAGCTTTCTTGGCAAGCCGTAAACGCAAGCCACCGGTGGCAACCAGCGGCGAGCGAGTTTCTTCGTAACAGGGTTGGAAACTGAAAGGTCTGTGCGAAAAGACTTAAGGTTTTCGCGGAGTCGCGGAGTCTTCGGGCAGCTTGCCGGTTTTGAAGTAGCTCACATCTTTGCCCGAAAGCGCTGCTTTGAGTCGGCGGACATAGGCGTGCCATTCTGCTTGCACCTGCTCAACGGGGCCGATGATTTTTTCAAACGCCGCAAGTCCTCTGCCCGACTCGGCCAGCGCCACCGCCCGCTCGCGATACGGTTCGCTCTCGAATAGAAAGTGCGTGAGCGTCCACCAATGGAGGTAATACAAATTGAAATGACTGTTCAGCCCGGGGCCACCGTGATTGGTCAGGATCGATCGCAGCGGGATGACGCTTCCGTTCCGCAGGTTTTCTCCGAGGTCGGCGTTCGTGGCAATTTCGTCGAGCCACCAAACCGGATACGCGTCGAGGTCGACGCGCCCGACCGTGAGATTCGTCACGCTGAGACGGCTCGCCGCGAAATAAGTGGCCAGACCTTCATCCAGCCACTTCTCCAATTTGAAGTGGGCAACCTCTTCGTTGAGTTGGTGAACGGATTCGTGGAGCATCCAGTGATACGGATTGTTTTCGCCCACGGAAAAATAAGCGCGGCAAAACGGCCGGCGGTAAAACGCTTCGCCCCAGCCAATGTCCGGATTGATCCGATGAAACTCCGCGCGATCTTTGAACAACTTCATCTGCAGCTTCGCGTGAGCGCGTTGAAGTTGCGGCAGTCCGCCAAAGCGATTGGTGTACGCGTGATAAAGGAGTTCCAGTGCGTGAAGTGCGTGATCGGTTTGCTCCCGCGCGGCCGTCGAGTAAACGATGTGATGCGCGGCTTCGAGTTGGAATGCTGGATGCCACGGGCGGGGAACAAACTTCCAGACGGCGACGCCTATCAACGCCGCCAAATAGAAAATCATCCGCGCTTCGCGTGCGGTTAGTCTCCAACGGAAACGGTGTAACTTTGCGGACATGGTTCAAGAACGCGTGTCGATTTCTGCGCAACTTCCACCGGCCCGAGTCACATTCTTAGTGGGGTCATCCCACTCCAACTCTGTCCTTCACACTGCGGAAATGATATTCCACCGTGATCTCCTTCTACCTGCCACCAAACGACCAAACCATCGGCTTCGCTACCACGAATCAAGCTCGACAGAAAGTCCAACGTCGCTGTCAGCGCGGCAAGAGGATCATCGCCGTAAATGCGACCGACCTCCGGGTGAACGTGAGCCAGGGACCAATGACACGCCCACCGCTTCTTGTCCTCCTGCCACGTCAGATCTCCGACAAAAAGCTTGCCGGTCGAATGCTCGCCTCTGATGCGGAAGTGCAATTCACGCCCCAGTCTGAACTCGATGGTTTTCATGGACACACGGCTGACACCTAAAAGATTTCTTATCCGCCGGGCTAATTCGCCTTCCGCGTCAACTCATCCGCCAGCGCACCAGCGTCATAGACTTTGCGGAGCGCTTCGAGAATTCCTTGCGAGTGGACAGCCAGCGCGCGGGACTGTTCGTCCGAGTACATCAAATCCTCGGTGAGCGACTGGATATTGCCGTCGAAAATAATGCCGACGAGTTCGGCGTTCCGATTGATGACCGGGCTGCCGGAGTTGCCGCCGATGATGTCTGCCGTGCTCACGAAGTTGAACGGCGTGTTCAAGTCGAGCTTGTCCTTGCGCTCGACCCAGCGCGGCGGCAGATCGAACGGCGGCTTGTTTTTCTGTTCCGCAGCGCGCGTGTAGAGGCCGGCAAAAGTGGTTTGGAACGGAATTTTTTCACCGCCTTCTTCGTAGCCTTTGACGAGGCCGAACGCGAGCCGCAGCGTGAACGTCGCATCGGGATAATTGCTCGTGCCTTCGAGCGCGAAGCGCGCCTTCGCGATTTGCGCGTGGGCCTGCTTCTTGGTTTCGTCCTGCGTCTCGATGATTTTGCGCACCGCGCGCGCCTCGGCATCGACCAGCCGGGCCAGTTCGATCATCGGATCGCGCGCCGCATCGACCGCCGACTGGCCGCCTTCGTAAAGTTTCTTTCGCGCTTCGACGGACTTGAGTTTCGTGCCGGAGACAAGCTCCGTCGCGCGCTGGCGCGGCGATTTGCCAGCGAGAATTTTTTGCACCAGTGCGTGCGCGTAGCCGAGATGTTTCGCCAGTGAGGTCAATCCATTGGCGAGCTTGAGTTGTTCGAGGTCATCGTAAATGGGTTCCTCGGAAAAGAGTTGGAATTCGAGCGACTCGCGGCCGGCCTCGCCGAATTCACGCAGCCGTTCGGCGTTGGGTTTCGGGCGCTCCTCCGCTACGCGCAGGATCGTGCGGGCAGTGCTAAACAAGTGCCCGCCGAATCCGTGCCCGACTTCGATCAAGTTGTACTTGCGCGCATTCTCGGCAATCAGCTTCTGCGCGGTGTCGATGCGTTGCCAGGCGGAGACGGCGTCCTTCAAATCAGCGCGTTCCTGGGCGAGTGTTTTCAGCCGTGCTTCGTTCATTCGTTTTCGATCCAGAAAATGCGGATCAAGAATGCCGGCCAATTCGCCGTCGAAAACTTTGCGGCTGTTCTGCACGCTGAACAAATCTTCCTTCGCGCGGCGGCCGTTTTCCTCGCTGCGGGCGCTGTAGGAACCCAGCAGGACTTCCAGATCGTGCAGCCGCTCCAGCGCGTACGGCAGGCGGGTGTCACGGAGATATTCCAATTCCGTCACGGTGAAAAGGCGGCTGGTGCGGCCGGGATGCCCGGAGACGAAAATGAGTTCGCCGTCCGCCGCGCCGGCTTTGCTCCATTTCAAATAATGCTGGAGCTTCGCAGGCTTGTCATTTTCGTAGGCGCGGAAAAAACAGATGTCGAGGTCGAAGCGCGGGTACTCGAAGTTATCCGGGTCGCCGCCATAAAAGGCGATTTGTTGCTCCGGCGCAAAGACGAGGCGCACGTCCGTGTATTTTTTGAACCGGTAAAGATGATACGCGCCACCTTGATACAGCGTGACGACGTCGCTGCGCAGCCCGGTTTTGTCGAGCGACTCTTTTTCAATCGCAGCCGTCACGGCGCGGCGGGCGACGAACGCTTCGGCGGGCGGCAGGTCGGCCTTGACGGCGGCATTCACGCGCTCGGTCACATCCTCGATGTTCATCAGCACATTCAGTTCAAGGTCGAGGCAGCGCTTCTCCTCCTCGCGCGTGCGCGCGTAAAAGCCGTCGCGCACATAATTGTGATCCTTGTCGCCAAATTTCTGGAGCGCATCGGCGCCGACGTGGTGATTGGACATGACCAGACCGTCTTCCGAGACGAACTCACCAGAGCCGCCACTGTTGAAGCGGACGGAAGATTTTTGAACGTGTTCGAGCCAGGCATCGGTGGCGTCGAAGCCGTGCTTTTCCTTGAGCAATTTGCGCGGTGTATTGTTGAAGAGCCACATGCCTTCGTCTGCCTGAGCGAAATTCGGCAAAATCGAAATCAAACAAACCGCCAGCGAGAGTGAATCTTTGAAAGTGAAAGAGGTATTCATGCGGGATGGATTATCGACACCCTTGGCGCGGGAATTCAAACCTCAAATTGCGCGGCAGCGGCGGACGGGCGCATCTCAGTTTCTTGCAGCCCCAAAGGGGCTGCGTCACCAAGCCCAAGGTTGCCGCGGCTCCTTGGGTGCCCGGTGCCGGAAAGGAACAACCCCAACGGGGTTGTGGCTCTGGACAGCCTCTCGTCGCAACCCCGTTGGGGTTGTCACACGGAACGCTCGGCGTTCCCAAGGTAGCTTCGCAACCTTGGGCTGGAGGACGGAATCCCTTTGAGATTCTCAACCAGAACCTCTGCAAGAAACTGAGATGCGGTAGCGGCGGGCAATGGGGCGGTGACGATAGCGACAGAGTGGTTGTCGCGAATCGATCTTGTCAGGCTGGGACTGGCGAGTAGCCTTTTCCGCGCCGGCTTCCCCGACAGGAAGCCCGTAATTCGGATTACCGCGAACGCACGTTTATGAAAATACTCGCTCGCTTCAGATTGTTCGGCTTGGTTCTTTTCCTGTCGGTCCGACCATCGCTCGCGCAGTCCACCGGCGCACCGGCACTCGCGATCCGGCAAGTTAAAGGCGGCCAAATCCAACTAAACTGGCCCGCGACCGCCGCCGGTTTCGTGGTCGAGCAAACCGATGCGCTCGCTCGCGCCACCGTATGGCAACCCGTCGCGATACTTCCAACGGTTCAAGGCAATGAATTGTCCCTCACGCTTCCGGTTAGCGCGGGCAGTCACTTCTTCCGCTTGCGCCAGGAACTGACGCGAGTGAACGCCAGTTCGCCGGTGAACGGCGAAACCGGCGTGGCGGTGACCCGCGAAACCATCATCCATTTCTCCGCGCCGCTCGCGGCCAATGCCGTCGTCACCGCGAATAATTTTTACGCGGGTTTTGGCGGGCGGCGCATCTTGTCGCGCGTCGAACTGGCCAGCGACCGCACGAAAGCGTCGCTCTTTTATCTCGAACCGTTGCCCGGCAGCGCGCGGGTGAACGTGGTGTTCGACGGTGCCGGCTTGAGCGACGCGAACGGCCAGCCGCTCGATGCCGATGGCGACGGCATCGCGGGCGGCGTGGCGGTGATTGGATTCGAGACATTGAATCTGACGGCGCTGGCGGGGACGGCGGTGGTCGGAAAAGTTTTCGCGAGCGAACTGATGCCCGGTACGGACACGGGGACGAATGCGGTCAACAAACCGCTGGCCGGCGTGACCATCACGGTGGATGGGATGGAGCAAACCTTGCGCACGGTCACGGATGCGACCGGCAGCTTCACGCTCAGTCCGGTTCCACCGGGGCGGTTCTTCGTGCATATCGACGGACGGACGGCGACGGACGCGGCGGCGGGGATTCATTATCCCGACAAGGCGTACTATCCGTTCGTGGGCAAAGCCTGGGAGGCGGTGGCGGGACGCACCAACAATCTGGCGGGCGGCACGGGGAAAATTTATTTGCCGCTGATCACGGTGGGGACATTGCAGGCGGTGAGCATGACGCAGGACACAATGATTTCCTTTCCGTCTGGTGTGCTGGCAAGTAATCCGGCGCTGGCGGGTGTGAGTATCACGGTGCCGGCGAACTCGTTGTTTAGCGACGACGGCACGCGCGGAGGGAAAGTCGGCATCGCGCCGGTGCCGCCGGATCGGTTGCCGGGGCCGCTGCCGCCGGGGTTGGAGCTACCGATTGTGATCACGGTGCAGACGGATGGAGGATTGAATTTCGACAAGCCCGCGCCGATTTGTTTTCCGAATTTGCCGGACCCGGTGCTGAAAACTCCGCTGCCGGCGGGCAGCAAACAGGCGCTGATTTCGTTCAATCACAAGAAGGGGATTTGGGAAGCCGTCGGTTCGATGACGGTGAGCGCGGATGGAAAATTTGTCTGCACCGATCCAGGTGTGGGCATTCGCCAGCCGGGGTGGCATGGTGTTGGACCCAATCCGTTCCTGCCACCGCTCCAACCGCCGAGACCACCTCCTTGTGGGTTTGGGTGCCATGATATATGCTTGCCGAACTTAGACAACTGCTTGAACGAAATACTCAGGTTCAACCATCAAATGCTCGAGTTCTGCGAAGACGACTGTTCAGTGTTTTTTTCAAGCGTGCATTGCTTCGGAAATTGTCTCGATGACGCCAGTGACGTTTCTGCCTACCTACGCACCACGTGCCGGCTTCTCCTGGACGATTGCGGATTAGCGTGCGATACCTGCAATCTGGGTTCCAGTTCGATTCTGAGTTCCAGCTCGATGCTAGACCTCCAGAGCCTGAACAGATATGAGAACGAGCGTGTTCCGGCAGTTGCCTCAATTTCACGCCAGGCAGCCGCCAGCAGCGACCCGATTGGGGACCAACTCAACGATATCATTGGCCAAATCATCGACCTGATCCGGCCGTTCTCGCGAACTCAATCACCCTTTCCGACAAACGTGCTGAACCAACTTCAAGGACTTCGGCAAAAGGCGGACATTTTGGCTAGCGGAAACGCACGGGAATATCTGAAAAACCGAACCGTCAAGGCAGAAGAAGCGTTTGTCGCTGCTGCAAGAGCCCTCGGCCTGGAGCCGGATGATCTGAGGCCGGGGAACGCCCCGCCTTACCCGGTGCTCTACGCAGCAAGGATTGCCCGACTTGGCGGCCAATTCATTCTGCGCGGAGAAACCGGTCCATTCGGCCAGTATTCCCTGTTCGTGCCGCGCGACGGGACCTTGCTTTACGTGAGTTTCTACGATGCACGCACCAAACAATTTGGCCTGATCACTCCGTATTTGAGTCCGAATGCCGAGTTCCGCCTGCCTCGTTTCACCCTGTCGCCACTGGCGAACGACGCACCCGACTTTGATCGCGATGGCCTCCCCAATCTGGTCGAGGCCGTGTACGGCACCGACCCGACGAAGCCAGACACCGATGGCGACGGCATTGCCGACGGCGCGGAAGTTGATCAAGGTACCAACCCGCTCGACGGTCAGCCCGTTCGCACCGGGATCGTGGGCACGGCGAAGACACCGGGATCGGCAGTGGATATTGCCGCCGCGAACGATCTCCTGGCCGTCGCTGAAGGCACGAGCGGCGTCTCCTTGCTCAGCGTTTCAGATCCGATGAACCCGGTCCTCATTGGACAGGTTGATACGCCGGGCAATGCCCAGGCGATTGCGATTTCCGGGAATTTCGTCGCCGTGGCCGATGGAGATCAAGGTCTGGCGATCATTGATGTTTCCGATCTGGCTAATGCACGGATCGTGCATCAAGTGCCATTGGGCGGAAACGCGCTAGCGGTCGCGGCGGCAGCCAAGTTTGCCTATGTCATCCTTTCCAACCCGCGCCTGGTCAGCCAGCCGAACACGTTGGTGAAAATCGATTTGCTCGCAGGAATAGAAATCGAGCGATTGTCCGTGGGTGGAACGAGCGGGATTCTGGACGTGGCGGTGGCGGGAGATGAGGTTTATGTGCTCAACCCAACTTCGCTGCTGATCTTCGGCGAGACCAATGGCTCCCTCAAGCTTCTGGGACAATTAGTGGTCGCCTCAAATGGGAATGCCCGGCAACTCTTCGCCGGTGGCGGGCTGAGTTATGTTGGGCAAATCACCGGGCATTCAGTTATCGACGTGAGCAATCCGGCCAAGCCCATTCTTCTCGGCGCGCCGCCAACGGCTCAGTTGGGCTTGCAGGATATAGTCACCACCGGATCGGGCCTGCTGGTGGCGACGACCTCTCTCGGACCGAACCCGCAGCAGGTGGCGCTCTACGACGCATCCCAGCCGACCAATGTGACCAAATTCCTGACCTTGTTCGACACGCCAGGCGAGGCGCGCGCCCTGACGATCCATAACGGACTCGGGTATGTGGCGGACAATGCCGCAGGCATCCAAGTGATCAATTATTTGCCTTTCGACAAAAGCGGAATCCCGCCTTCCATCAATCTCACGACCAGTGCCTCCGGCGGCCTGGCGGAAGTCTCCAAATCGCTGCGCGCAACGGCGAACGCGCGCGACGACGTCCAGGTGCGCAACGTGGAGTTCTACGTCGATGGCATGAAAGCGTTCAGCGATGGGAATTTCCCGTTCGAATATCGCTTTGAGCCGCCAGCGCTCACGGCAATCAAAACCAATTTCACGGTGCGCGCACGCGCCATCGACACTGGCGGCAATTTCACATGGAGCGAAGAACTGACGATCAAGCTTGGCCCGGACGTGACGCCGCCGCGTATCACAGCCACGTCGCCACTGGGAGGAGCCAAAGTGGTGAGCAGCCTGCTCGCCTATTTCAATGAGCCGATGAATCCCGCGACGTTGAACACGGCCTCTTTCAAAGTAATCTCCGGTGGCGCAGACGGCCTGCTCGATACGGCAGATGATCTTCCGGTCGGCGGCGGCGGAGTCAGTTATCAAGCGGAGAACAGGAGCGTGTCCCTGAATTTCGCGACTCCACTTCCCGACGGACTCTACCGCGCGGTGGTCACGACCGCCGTTGCGGACGCGTCTGGGAACCGGTTGGCCAGCGACTACACGTGGCAATTTCGCGTGGCGAAGGCCGTGTTCTGGAGCCGGAACGCGGATGGCTTGTGGGACGACAGAGCGAACTGGAGCGTCGGCGCTGTCCCTGGACCGACCGACGATGTTTTCATCGAATCGATTCCCGGGGACGTAACGATCACGCACGCGAGCGGCACCAGTGCCATCAGGAGCCTGGTCGTTGGAGAACGCATGACGATCCTCGGCGGCACTTTGCAAGTATCCGGGACGATTGAACTCCATCAGCCGTTGACTCTAAACAACGGCACGCTCAAAGGCGGGGCCGTGAAACAGACCGAAGGCGCGAAACTGCTTTTTGCCCCCAACACCTTGAACACGCTGGATGGCCTGCGTGTGGAAGGCGACCTGGAACTGACCAATACCCTCTCGCGGGCGCTGATCCGCAACGGGCTGACGCTCACCGGGAGTGTCATTCTGGACAATACAGGCACAATCACTTTTTCCGGCGACCAGACCTTCCACACGGGGCAGGTGATCTTTGCGGGCACGCCGGGTGTGTTGGGCATTGAACCGGGCACGACGCTCACGCTAGGGCCAGCAATGGTGGTGCGGGGCAAGTCGGGCAATATCGGCCAGGGCGTGATCAGCGGATTTGGAATGCGAAAGCTGATCAATCAAGGCGTGATTTTGGCGGATGTGGCCGGAGGCACATTCACGATGGTGCCCTCGGAATTTGAGAACGCGGGCACGCTCGAATGCAAAAATGGCGGAGTCGTGGCCCTCTCGGTTAACAACGCGGCCGTCGTGGCGGCGCACAATACCGGTGCGATCAACGCGAGCAGTGGAGGAACGCTGACCTTGAACGGAACATGGAACAACGCCGGGACCATCACCGCGAACGAGGCCACCGTAAATCTTGGAGGCACCTTTACCCCGGCGGATCTGGGCACGTTCAACCGCACTGGCGGGACAGTGAACCTGACCGGTGTTCTTGATCTGGGTGGTGGAACACTGACCCTCGACGCGGCCACTGGACCGTGGCGGATGAACGGTGGCACGTTCAAAGGGGGGACGGTGAAACAGACGGAAGGTGGGAAACTGCGGTTTGCCGCCAATACTTTAAGCACGCTGGATGGCCTGCGCGTGGAAGGCGACCTGGAACTGACCAATACCTTCTCGCGAGCGCTGATCCGCAACGGGCTGACGCTCACCGGGAGTGTCATTCTGGACAACACGGGCGCGATTACTTTTTCCGGCGACCAGACCTTCAACACGGGTCAGGTGGTCTTTGCGGGCACGCCGGGAATCCTGGGCATCGAACCGGGAACCACGCTCACACTAGGGCCAGCAATGGTGGTGCGGGGCAAGTCGGGCAACATCGGGCAAGGCGTGATCAGCGGATTTGGAATGCGAAAGCTGATCAATCAAGGCGTGATTTTGGCGGATGTGGCCGGAGGCACATTCACGATCAATCCGACTCAGTTTGAAAATCCCGGCACGTTGCGAGCCGACGGCACGGGTGCGAGCGTGGTAATTCGCGTAACTCCGTTCACCAACACGGGCACAATCCAGGAAGCCAACGGCGGCAAGGTCGTCATCGTGCCTTGAGTCCGTTCAAGTTCACGGGTGCCGCCGAAAATTGTCTTGCCAGCTTGAGTGCGCTCTCTATCGTCCACCCTCGCCTGAACCCCGCATTGGCGGAAGTTCATTGAGGCTGAGAAAAGAAAGTTAACACTGAACCTAACCCTCAACCCTCCGTTGCCGTTGCAACGTTCGGTCCGTTAGGCAATGGAGTCTTCGCCGGGCGCGTTCGCCCCGACCAAGCCTCCCGTTCGTACCAAGTAAAGCAAGTATGCTCACCATGGAAGAAGCCATGAAGCAAAGCGCGATGCGTTTTGCGGCAGGCGAAATTGTCAAAGGCATCATCATCGAGGTCCGCCCCAAAGAAGTGCTCGTGGACATCGGTTACAAGAGTGAAGGCGTCATCTCGGGCGCGCAGTTTGAAGACCTCAAAGCCGTCAAAGTAGGCGACGAAATCAGCGTGCTCATCGAGAAGCTGGAGGACAAGGAAGGGATGGTAATTCTTTCCAAGGAGAAGGCGGAGTTCAAACAGAATTGGGACAAGATTCTTACGATCTGCAATGAAGGCGGGACGATCATGGGCAAAGTCAAAGCCATCGTCAAAGGCGGCCTGCTCGTTCACATCGGTGTCGAGGCGTTTTTGCCAGCCTCGCAAATCGACGTCATCCCGCCCCGCAATCTCACGGGTTTCGTCGGCAACACTTACGAATTCAAAGTCGTCAAGATCAACCAGGACCGCCAGAATATCGTGCTGTCGCGGCGCGAGTTGATCGAGCAGGAGCGCAACGAAAAACGCGCCAAGGTGCTCGGCGAAATGACCCCCGGCGACATCCGCAAGGGCACGGTCAAGAACCTCACCGACTTCGGCGCGTTCATCGATCTCAATGGCATCGACGGCTTGCTGCACATCACCGACATGAGTTGGGGCCGCATCGGGCACCCGTCGGAAATTCTCCGCGTCGGGCAGGACATCGACGTCGTGGTGCTTGATATCAACAAAGAAAAAGAGCGCGTCAGTCTCGGTCTCAAACAGAAGCTCGCCAATCCTTGGGAATCCATCGACTCGAAGTATCCCGTCGGCACAAAGGTCAAGGGCAAGGTCGTCAACCTCGTTCCCTACGGTGCTTTCGTCGAACTCGAACCAGGTGTCGAAGGTCTCGTCCATGTTACCGAACTGTCGTGGACCAAGCGCATCGCCAAGCCGTCGGACGTGCTCAAAGCCGATCAGGAAATCGAAGCGGTCGTGCTCGGCATCAACCGCGAGGAGCAAAAAATCTCGCTGGGTGTCCGCCAGCTCGAAACCAATCCGTGGGACAAGGCGATCGAGAAATATCCCGTCGGCACGAAGATCAAAGGCAAGATTCGCAACCTCACCAGCTACGGTGCCTTCGTCGAGTTGGAGGACGGCCTCGATGGCATGGTGCATGTCTCCGATATTTCGTGGACGCGCAAAATCAATCATCCTTCCGAGGTGCTGAAGAAGGGCGACGAAGTCGAGGCCACGGTGCTCGAAATCGACAAGCCCAATCAACGCATCGCGCTCGGCTTGAAACAACTGACCGAAGATCCGTGGTCGAACATCGACAAGTTCTACAAAGTCGGCGACCTCGTCACCGGCAAAGTCACCAAGCTCGCCAGCTTCGGCGCGTTCATCGGCTTGCAGCATGACATCGACGGCCTCGTCCACATCTCGCAAGTCACCGAAGAGCGCGTGGACAAAATCAAAAACGTGCTCAAGCCCGAACAGGAAGTCACCGCCCGTGTCATCAAAATTGACAAGGGCGAACGTCGAATCGGGCTATCCATCAAGGCGGCGAACTACTCTACCGAGCAGCTCAAGGCCGAGCAGGCCGTGCTCGATTCCTTGAAGCCGGGCGAAGATCTCGTTGCGCTCCAGCACGCGTTCGATGCCGCGGACGAAGCGCGCGACACCGCCAACTAACTTGGGCAACCAGCGCTAATCTCAAACAATTCAAGCGGGCGAATCGACATCGATTCGCCCGCTTTTTTTGTTGATGGCCAAACCAACAAAACGGGCGCCTCATTGTGAGGCGCCCGCGTGCATTGATTGGTCTGGTCGAATGAACCCTATTTGCTGATGAAGAGCATTTCTTCGTAAGTCGGCAGCGGCCAGAGATCGTCGGCCACGATGCCTTCGAGCGCATCGACGGCTTTGCGCACTTCGAGCATCGCCGGCAGAACTTCCTCGCAGGAATGCGCGGCTTCAGCAACCAAGCCGGACGCGTGATGCTCGCGAGCTTCGCTGAGTTTCTTGCAAGCGGCAGCCAAGGCGGCGATCTGTTCCGTCACCCATTCGAGCATGCAAGTCAACGGCTCGCCACCGGCCGCTTTAACTGCTGCCACGTTCTTCGCCAGCTCGGTTTGGTAGCGGACAGCCGCTGGATATATTTTAGTAATGGCCAGTTCGAGCACCAGGTTCGCCTCGACGTTCACCGCTTTGACGTATTGCTCATACGCAATGTCGCGGCGCGCTTCGAGTTCGCGTTTGGACAGCACGCCATATTTTTCGTACGCGGCGATGGTTTCTTTTGCGGTGAGCACCGGTAAACAATCAGGCGAGGTCTTGAGGTTCGGCAAACCGCGCTTGGCGGCCTCGTTGTGCCATTCTTCGGAATAACCATTGCCGTTGAAAACGACGGCCATGTGTTCTTTGGCGATTTCGGTGAGCACGGCAGCCACGGCCGCGTTGAATTTGCCTTTCGGCGCTTTCTCCAGCTTCGTGGCGATGTAGTCCAATGACTCGGACATGATGGTGTTCAACGCCGTGAGCAGCGCGGCGATGGACTGGTTCGAGGCGACGGCGCGGTATTCGAATTTGTTCCCGGTGAACGCGAACGGCGACGTCCGGTTGCGATCGCCGGCATCCTTCGGGAGCACGGGCAACGTATCGACGCCGAGGTGCATCGTGCCGGATTTCTTCGATGATTTCGCCGCGCCTTTCTTGAGCTGCTCGAAAACGTCGGTGAGTTGATCGCCCAGGAAGATCGAAATGATCGCGGGCGGCGCTTCGTTGGCGCCCAGACGATGATCGTTGCTCGCGCTGGCGACACACGCGCGCAGCAGCCCGGCGTGCTTGTGTACCGCGCGGATGACCGCGGCGCAAAACACGAGGAACTGCATGTTCTCATGCGGCGTGTGGCCGGGTTCGAGCAGGTTGCCTTGCGTGGCATTGCCGAGCGACCAGTTCAGATGTTTGCCGGAGCCGTTGACGCCGGCGAACGGTTTCTCGTGGAGTAAACATTCCATGCCGTATTGTCGCGCGACTTTCTTCAGCGTAATCATGATTTGTTGCTGATGATCGGCCGCGATGTTGGCGTTTTCGTAAATCGGCGCGATCTCGTACTGCGAAGGCGCGACTTCGTTGTGGCGCGTCTTCACCGGGATACCGAGCCGGTAAAGTTCGGCTTCGGATTCGTGCATGAACGCCTGGACGCGCTCGGGAATCACGCCGAAGTACTGGTCTTCAAACTCCTGGCCTTTCGGCGGCTTCGCACCGAACAGCGTGCGGCCCGCGCTCACGAGGTCGGGGCGCGCGAGGTAGAAGTTGCGGTCGATGAGGAAGTATTCCTGTTCCGGCCCGGCGGTGGCGGTGACCATCGCGATATTGTGGTGGCCGAACAATTTCAAGATGCGTCGCGCTTGCTCGTCCAGCGCCTTCATCGAGCGAAGCACGGGCGTCTTGAGATCCAGCACTTCGCCGGTCCACGATACGAACGCGGTCGGAATGCAGAGCGTCGTGCCATTCGGGCTTTCGGAGACGTAGCACGGGCTGGTCACATCCCAGGCGGTGTAGCCGCGCGCTTCAAACGTGCTGCGGATGCCGCCGCTCGGAAACGACGACGCGTCCGGTTCACCTTGGATTAACTGCTTGCCGCTGAACTCGGCGATGGCGCCGCCCTTGCCGTCGGGTTCCAGGAAACTGTCATGCTTCTCGGCCGTGATGCCAGTGAGCGGCGTGAAGATGTGCGCGTAATGCGTCGCGCCCCGTTCGAGCGCCCAATCTTTGAGCGCAAGCGCGACGACGTCCGCCGTGCCAGCCTCAAGAGGGGAACCGGTTTCGATGGTCTTCTTCAGCGACTTGTAAACGGCTTTGGGCAGGCGGGCCTGCATGACTTTTTCGTTGAAGACGGCCGAGCCGTAAAGCGACGCGCTGTGGGCGTCTTTGTATGGGAGCGTCGCGGGGACGCGGTAATAATTTGCGGCCTGGATGGCGGCGATACGTGATGGACTGGCACTCATTTTCTTTTGATTTTCTGCTTAATGGTTAATTCGGGCGGCGTTTTGTAGCGGAAACAAAGTCGCTGCGTCAATCGCGGCTCTCGGCCGGCGTTAATTGACGCAGCGACAAATCTGTTTCGATTTAGCCGTGGTAGCCTTCCTCGTTGTGTTCGGCGAGGTCGAGGCCCAGGGTTTCCACTTCTTCGCTCGGCCGCAGACCGACGACGGCCTTCACGATGGATCCGATGATCACGGTGCCGACAACCGCGAGCACGATGGTTATCGCGATCGCTTTGAGCTGCTCGAACACGAGCGGCTGCATGAAGGAATCTTTCACGTAGTCTTTGAGGTTCGTGGCCAGGTTGCTGTTGACAGAATTGCGCGCGAGGCAACCGGTCAGAAACGCGCCCATCGTCCCGCCCACGGCGTGAACGCCGAACGTATCCAGCGCGTCGTCATAACCAAACATCGGTTTGAGGTAGGAACATGCCAGGAACGGAACGATACCCGCGCAGATGCCGATCAATATGGCCCCGCCCACCGTGACGAAACCGCAAGCCGGCGTGATGACCACCAGGCCGGCGACGGCGCCGGAGCAAAATCCGAGAATGCTCGGCTTGCCCTTCATGATCCATTCGGTCATCGCCCACGCGAAGGAAGCCACCGCCGTCGCCATCGTCGTCGTCATGAACGCGTTGGCCGCGATGCCGTCCGCCGCGACCGCCGAGCCGGCATTGAAACCGTACCAACCGACCCACAACATGCCGGTGCCGATCATACACATAACCATGCTGTGCGGTGGCATCGGCTGCTTGCCGAAGCCGAGTCGTTTGCCCAGCATCATACAGAGGATGAGCGCCGACCAACCGGAACTCATGTGAACCACCGTGCCGCCGGCGAAATCGATGGCCTTGATTTTTGCGTCGGCATTCCACACGCCGTTCATCACGCCTTTGATGCCCCAGACCCAGTGCGCGAGCGGGAAATAAACAATCGCCATCCATAGCGCGACGAAGAGGAGAACCGCCGAGAACTTCATGCGTTCGGCGATCGCGCCAATGATCAGCGCAGGCGTGATGATCGCGAACATCATCTGGTACATCGCGTAAACATTGTGCGAGACCCAGTACGCGTAATCGGTGTTGGGGGCAGAATCGACGCCGTCCAGCAAGGCGTACTTCTTGAAATCGCCGATCCACGCGCCCGCACCATCGCCACCGGCGAAAACGAAGCTGTAACCGAACAACCACCAGAGAATTGCCACGAGGCCAGTGATGCCGAGACATTGTGCCAGCACCGAGAGCACGTTCTTCTTGCGCACCAAGCCGCCGTAGAACAGCGCGAGTCCCGGCAGCGTCATGAATAACACGAGTGCCGAGCTGGTCATCATCCACGCGTTGTGGCCGGGGCCGGAGCCGGGCGTGAAACTGTTGGCTTTTTCGTCGTACGATCCGAGCATGGATTTCACGCCATTAGTCGGCGTGTCAGCAAGGCGAGCCGTGTTGTTGACGTACGATTCAAGATCAGCCACGCGCTGCTCGATCGTCGGGTCTTTGAGCTTCGGCGGAGTGGCATCCGCCGCCGACGTGGAGGCGGGCCGAAGCGAGAGCAGGCTGAATAAACCAAGGCAGAGAATCAATTTTTTCATGGGAGAATATGGTTAAGTTTGGAATGGGTTGAAGTTTGGTCAAACCGCTTGATCCCCTTTCTCTTCGGTGCGGATCCGGACGGCTTCCTCGACGTTGGAAACAAAAACTTTTCCGTCGCCGATCTTGCCGGTCTTGGCGGATTTCACGATCGCGCTGACCGCCGCGTCCACGCGATTGTCGGCCACGACGAGTTCGAGCTTGATCTTGGGGAGGAAATCGACCGTGTACTCGCTGCCGCGGTAGATTTCAGTGTGGCCCTTCTGGCGGCCGAATCCTTTGACCTCGGAGACGGTCATGCCTTCGATGCCGATTTCGCCGAGGGCGTCCTTAACTTCCTCCAACTTGAATGGTTTGATGATGGCTTCAATTTTTTTCATAGGTTTAATGAACCTGATTCCAGGTATGGCTGCCTTTAGCAACGGCAATGCCAGCCCGTGGTGAACACAGCTCAAAAACGCCTCAACTCCCTGTTACAACGGTGTGAAATTATTTTTGAAGAACAAACACCGCCAAGTCGTGCGGCAACATCGCTGTCGTTTTTTGCGCACAATTCGCGCTTTTCACCAACCAGGCTGTTCAAAACAGAGCCAGATCGCTGGCCGGTAATTTGCCGATTTTCGACCGAAAGCGCTTGAGTGAACGCCATTCAAAGTGAACTTAGCTGCCGTCGGCAGCAGGCCAGCATCGCCCGCCATTGGGCGCGGAGGAACGCCGGTTGAAGCAAAGCCTCACGGGCATACTTGCGTCCAGCTTCGGCGAGATCCAGTTCCGCCATGATGATGGCCTCGTCGCGATTGTTCGCCAGGGCAAACACGCGCGAATTAGGGGCGATGATTTTTGAGTCGCCCGCCGACCACAAGCCGCTGCCTTGCGGCCCGACGGAATTGGCGAAGACATAAAAAATTTCATTCTCGAACGCGCGCACGGCAATGCCGTCGCGTCCGCCGCGCTTCGACTTCGAAACCGCCAGCGAATCGAGACCGGCGTTTGGATGAAAAACAATCTGCGCGCCCAGCATCACTGGCAGCCGCACCAGTTCGGGAAAACGCCGCTCGTGGCAAATGATCGCCGTGCAAGGAATTCGACCGAGCCGGAAAAAGGCGAGCGAGTTTCCTGGCGAGAAAAACTTTTTGTCACGGGCGGTGAGGTGAATTTTCGAGTAACGAAAACTTTCCCTGCCGCTGCAATCGAAAACGATTAACGAATTGAACCATCGCCCGCGTCGTTTCGTCGGGCAGCCAACAAGCACGTGACAGCGCGCGGATTTGGCGGCGGCGGCAATCTGCTTCAACGCCGTCTCGCCGTCTCGCCAGTCAATTTGATTGAACTCGCAATTGTATCCCGTGACGGCGCACTCAGGGAACAACACCGCGTCCGCGCCATCACGCGCGGCGGTGTGGACTTGCGCAACGATCCATTCCGCATTCTCCGTAATGGTGTGGCGGAACTTCATCTGCACCGCTGCGACGACAAGCTTGGGCGAATTCACGCGCTAAGAATGAAATTGTCGCCCACGACTGTCGATGCCGTTTCGTCTGCTTCGCCCGTTGACAGATCGCAACCGCGTCGGAATCATCGTTCCCATGAGCAACATCATTTATCCACGCAGCCCGCGTGAAACGATGGCCGGCTGGGTTCACCTGCCGCGATACATCGACAAAATTCGCCTCCATCTCGCCGGCAAACTGCCCGCCGATTATCAGGAAAATTTCGGCAAAGGTTTTGACGGCGCGTGGCTCAAAGCCGCCGGACTTACGTCTGAAATTTTCATCGCGCTGGTAAAGGACACCATCACCGACGGCGAAGTGGCGGATTGGGTCGCGAAGAATGTGAAGAAGTCTGACGCCGAGAAAGCCGCGTTTCGCGATTCGATTTTGAACTACGGGCCAAAGTTCGATCCTAAACTCGAAGAGCGCATGAAGCTGCGCAAACAGCAGGCCGGCCTTACACATCGCGACGATATTCAGTGCTTCGTGGACTTCATCGACGCGGATGAAAAACGGCTTTGAAAGGGTCATAAAATCCTTGAGCCGCAACCTCGCTCGGTGCGATAGATCGCGGGCATGAATCCTCCGGCGCAAAAATCTTTCACGCCCACGCAATGGCTCATCCTCGTCGTCGCGGCGATTGGTTTTCTTTTCGACACGTACGAACTGCTCCTGCTTCCGCTCATTGCCGCTCCAGCCATCGCCGAAATCCTCCAAGTGCCGGCGAACAATCCCATCGTCACCGATTGGGTCGGACGCCTGCTCTGGATCGCCGCGTTGTGCGGCGGTGTTTTCGGCTTGCTCGGTGGCTGGTTGACGGATCGCCTGGGGCGCAAAAAAGTTCTCGCTCTCAGCATCGCGCTCTACTCACTTTCGCCGGTGGCGGCGGCCTTCAGCACGAGTTTGTCAGGGTTCATCTTTTTCCGCTGCACGACCTTTGTCGGCGTCTGCGTTGAATTCGTCGCCGCGATCACCTGGCTGGCGGAACTTTTCCCCAACAAAGGACGCCGGGAAAGAGTGCTCGGCTGGACGCAGGCCTTCGCATCCGTCGGCGGGCTGTTCGTCACTGGCGTGAATGGCTGGATTCTCAAGCACGCCGGGACGCTGCCCGCGCTTTCCCTACCCGAGCCGTTCAACGGCCACGCGGACTGGCGCTACACGCTCATCACCGGATTGCTGCCGGCGATTCCCATCGCGCTCATGCTGCCGTTCGTTCCCGAATCGCAAGTGTGGCTGGAAAGACGCCGCGCGGGAACGTTGCGCCGTCCGAGTTTTGGCGAACTGTTTTCGCCCGCGTTGCGTCGCACCACGCTCGTGACCGCCGCGCTTTCCGCCTGCGCGTACGGCGTGGCGTTTGGCGCGCTGCAAGTCACGCCTACGCGCATCGTGCCCGGCCTGCCGGATCTGGCCGATCAACAGAAGGCCCTCGCGCCACTGCGCGCAGAAGCCGCGCAACTCAACGCGCAACTCAACACCAACGCCTACCCGCGCTTTCTCCAAGCCGTTGCCGACGTGCCGGGCTTGCGCGAACTCGCCGGCCGGCGCGCCAAAACGCGCATCGCCATCCGCGCCGCTCAAACTGCTGCCGGAAACACGAATGCGGACGATGCCGATCGAAATGTCGCGAAAACAAAACTTGGCGGGTTGACCAATTCGCTCGCGCAGCTTGACGGCGAGTTGAGTCAACTCACCGCGTCGAAACCCGAGGCGAAAGCTGCCGTCATGGAGCGCGAAAAAATCATGGGCCAGCTCGGCGCGAACCGCGCGAAGCAGGAAGGGCCGGACACCATCATCAAAACCCGCGGCAAAGACGTTCAACTCTGGCAGGAACTGGGCGGGCTGCTGGGGCGGATTGCTCTCGCCGTCGGCCTGGCGCTGGCAGTGAGCCGGATTGGATTGCTGCGTTTCTTCGTCGTGCCGGGGCTGCTCGTGTTGCCGCTCACTTATTACTGGCTCTTCCGCAACGAGCCGACGTGGTTCCAATGGGGCGTGGCGGTCGCGGGCTTCCTCACCGTCGCGCAGTTCAGTTACTTTGGCGAATATCTGCCGAAAGTTTTTCCGCTCCACCTGCGCGGCACGGGCGGCAGCTTTGCGACGAACGTCGGCGGCCGCATGATTGGAACGTCGGCCGCATTTCTCACCACGAACCTCGTGGCGCCGAAATTACTTGGTGGCCAGACGCCCATGCACATCGCGACCGCGGCAGCCATCGTGGGAACGACGATGTTCGTGCTCGCGCTGGGGTTGAGCTTCGCGCTTCCGGAGCCGAAAGACGAAAAGTCTGAATAGCTTTTCGCGAAGCAGTTCAATTGGCTGGCGCGCGCAGATTGCGAATTGATTTCTCTAGCAAACGGGCGTCTAGTGGTGCCGGTCGCAGAGGCACACCTGTGGACCAACGCGCGATGAACGAAGCCAATCAACCACCTCAGTCCACGGCGGACACCGCCACGTTCAAACAAATGTCGTGGCGCGGGTCGGGCATCGAAAACGAGCGCAAGCAAGCCGCGCTGAGGGAAGTGCTGCAATCCCCGCTGGATGATCGACCGGCCATTCAATCGGCAATGTTCAACATCCTGCGGAAAGTAACACTCGTCTTGCTCGTATTCCTGTTTTGCTTCGCACTTTCCGCGATGGAAGTGGATAACACTTTTGTCGTGGTGACCTTCGCGCTCGGGTCGATTGCGGTTCTTTGCTGGCGCTCCGGTGCCGATGGCTCGTAGTCAGCGCTTTCACGCCGCCAATGCTGCGGTTTTTGAATGCAGGGTCAAAAGCGCAGCTTGAAATCCACGACGAGCGGAAAATGATCAGAGCCGATGTTCGGGCCGGTTTTTTCCGCGGTTACCACGACGTTGGAATTTATCAAACAATGGTCGATGGGGATTCGCAGCGGGAAGAAATCCACCGGCCAACTCGCATGAAATCCGCTCTCGATTCCTCCAAGCTTTAGCCCGCTCGCCACGACGAGTTTCCGGAATGGATGGCACCACGGCGTGGCGTTCAAGTCTCCCAAAAGCACAATCCCTCCCCGCTCTTGCGCGACGCATGACGGAATGGCGGCCAGTTGAGCGTTGCGCGTGCGTGAGTATTCCGGCCCGCCCGGCGGCAGCGGATGCGTCGCGAGAATCGTCAAAGCGCCTCCAAGACTATCGAAACGGACAATGAGGGAGGGAATTTCCGCGCCGCCGAGGAAGAGGGTCTCGCCGCGCTGGATGGGCAACTTGCTGAAGAATGCGATGCCGAAATTGTCTTCACGCGCTTCCACAATTGAATGCGGATGTGTGCGCTTCAATTCTGCGAGCGCCGCGATCCATTTCGAGTCAACTTCCTCCAGCACGATAAAATCGGGATTCGTTTCCGCGAGAAATGATCTTACGAGATCGTGTCGCTGATTTTCAGTGCGGACATTGATGAGGACTGCACGCAAAGTCGCCCCGGGTGGCGTCGGAAGGGAATCTTTTCTGAAAAGCGCTGGCCCAATCACAACCAAGTTCAGCATCGCGAAGCAGCCGAAGAAGGCTGCGATTTTCCAGGTTCGCCAAAGTGAGAAGAGAGCAGTCAGTGCGGCGAGAGTTAGCGCGTATTGAAGTCGAAACGGGGAAATCATTTCCAAGGGCCACCAACAGAAATCAAGAAACCCCGCGACAGAGCAGAAGAACGCTACGGCACCAACTGCAGAAACCATTCCCCGCAAACTTAACTGGGATTGAAAAGGTGGTTTCGACATCGGCTGCTTGCCTAGAGACAGCGAACTGCGACAGGCGTCACACACGTCCACGTCGCTGATTCGTCGCCGCCGCCGGATCGGTTTTCCAAAGCGCGCCAATCAGCGCAGCGCCACCGACGAGCATCATCGCGACGACCCCCGCCACGATCGCCGAAGTGAGGTGGTGCCGCGCGTTGCCTGCGAGAAACAGAAGGTTCAACGATCCGCAGACGATGAGCGGATGGTAGTCCGTCGGGTATTTGACCGGCACTTTGGACAGGAGCCACGGCGTGGAGACGAACAGCACCGCTTCGATCACACAGAAACGGCCGAGGAAGTTCGACCACGGCGCGGAGTGCCAGTTGAGGCTTTGCGTGTGGATTTCCCAACGCCAGTAATCACCGATCTGGGTGGCAAACGGCTGCAGCGAAAACTCCAGCGCGACGCCCACTATACCCGCCAGCGCGATGACCCAGGTTCCATAGTGCGCGCTTTTGCGCCACGGCCGGACGATGAGGCGGGCCACGCCGCGGCAATTTAAGACGAGCGCCACCCACGCGAGCGGCACCGGCCAGGGCAGCACGTCGAAAATTTTTCGCCCGAAGGAATCCTGAAATTGATACGCGCCAAATGGAAAGCCAGTGGCCACGCCGACGATTTCCATGAGCGAACCCAGGGTGCCAATCAGCGCCGCCGCCCACAGCACGTTTTGCAGCGGCAGGCGGCGCGCCAGCGCGGTGAGTGTCGTGGCCGTGGCAAGCAAAAGAAATACGCCGGGTGCCCATTCCATCCGGTAGGGGAAAGAAAATCCACCGGCGACGAACACTAAAACCGCGGCGCAGGCCGCCAGAAAACAGCCGAACAATGGGCGGTGCAGCGTTTTGGCCCACGGCGACGGCAGCAGGGCTTCGACCTTGGGATCCGCGCTCGAAATGGGCGGCAGGCTCTTATTCAACGGGACTGACACGCCAGCATTATAGTTGCGGATAAAAAGAGGCAAAGCGCAAATTTTCATGGGTGCCGCCGCGTCCTTGACATGCGCCGGTGAACTTTCAATACTCGCGCCATCAATCCCATTGGCATGAACGCGATTGGCGTCGAATCCGGAACTTCCGCCGGCCTCCAGGTTGACTTGGACTCGGAGCTTGCGGCTGTTTGGCGCTGCGAACCTGTGCGCTGTGCGCCGGGAACCAACCCTGTTTAGACGTAGATTATGGAAATTACCG
>JACPZS010000096.1 GCA_016195385.1 Verrucomicrobiota bacterium | reverse complement strand
GTCCGCCTCCAGGGCGAGGACGTAAAACGCGGCAGCGAATTGATCGCCACCGGACACGAAATGACCGCCGGGCGGATCAGTCTGCTCGCCGCGCAGGGGCGTGCTGAAGTGCGCGTTGGTCGTCGGCCCGTGACGGGAGTGGTGGCGACGGGAAACGAGCTGCGCGAAGCTGGCCAATCGCTGGCCGCCGGCCAAATTTACGAGAGCAACCGAGCCGGCCTCGCCGCGCTGATTCGAAGCGCCGGCGCATCGCCGCACAGCTACCCTTTGGTGAGCGACTCGCTGGCCGAAACGAAGGCGGCCCTGGCAGCCGCACTCACCGAATGCGACGTCGTGGTTTCGTCGGGCGGCGTGTCGGTCGGCGAATTTGATTTCGTCAAAAAGGCTTTCCAGGAAATCGGCGGCCAACTGGATTTCTGGCGGGTCGCCATCCGGCCCGGCAAACCTTTCCTCTTCGGCCGGCGCGGAAATAAATTTTTATTCGGCGTGCCCGGCAATCCCGTCTCCGCGTTCGTCACGTTCCAAATGCTCATCCGCCCCGCGTTGTTGAAATTACAAGGCGCGGCAATGACGACGCCCAGGACGCGGCATGGAATTTTGGCAGAAGAATTGGCAAACCACGGCGATCGCCGGCATTTCCTGCGCGTGCGCGTGGATTGGGAGGCCCGGGTGCATTCCGCCGGCGCGCAGGCTTCGCATTGCCTGGGATCGCTTGCGCAAGCGAATGGCCTGCTCGACGTGCCGCCGCGCACGATTTGGGAAGTGGGAAAAGCTGTCCGCGTGATCGATTTGGCTTGAGCGAACGGCGCGCGCCAGCGCGTTAAAAATTTCGCTTGGGAAATTCCAGCACCGCCGGTCTGGTTTTGATCGCCTTGGTTTCCGGCTGTGAAGCGAAGGCCGGCCGCTGACTTTCCTGCTCGGCAATTTTGGCGTTCAACTCGCCCAAACTGCCGGGCGAGAACGAGGCGAGCGGGAGATTATTGCCGCGGAACAGCGGCAACGAGTCGAGCGATTTGATCCCTTTGGCGGCGTCGTTCAAGCGCCGGCCAATAACCGGGTTCAAGTCTTGCGTGGAAGAATCGAGCGCGGAATTAATGGGATCATTGGGCGAACTGGTCAGCAATTTTGGGGACGAATTCTTGAAAAGCGGAGAGAACTCATCGGCGGCCGGCTTGGACTTGCTGGAGAACTCCGGCAAACTCGTGCCCGTGCTCAAGGCCGAGGGCAGGTTGCCATTTGGAACCAAAGTGGTTCCGTAAAGCTCGCGCGCCGCCGCTGTGGCGGAGTCAGGCTTGTCTTGCTGACCGAACAGAGTGTTCCAATTCATCGGCTCGATTTTCGTGCCAGTGATGCTGGTGCCGCGCGTATCCAGTGCGCCCGGCGCGCCGAACGATTTCTCGCTGTGCTGGTCGGTTTTCGCCGCGTCCGCCGCCAACGCGGAAGCAGCCGGCTTGGCCGCCGGTTTTGAATTACCCTCGTTCCAAAAATTTTCAAAAACCTTCGAGGCTTTGCGGGAACTTCCGCCTGGCTCGTTGTCGAGATTGAACATTTCTTCCGGGCCTTTTCCTTGATTGAAGGTGTCGTTGGAAGAATCTTGTGGCTTCTGGAAAATCCAATTCTGGCGGTCTATCAGATCCTGAAGCTGCCGGCTGGTGGGCCGGTTTCTGGACGGCTGGCTCATCGGGATTTCCACATCGCCGGCACCGGACGTTTGCTTGCGAAGAAGATCAAAAATGCCGCCGTCGGTGGAGCGATCCGGCGTGGCAGGCGTGGGCGTCGTGCTGTTGCTGGCTCCGCCGGTAACGCGGATCGGTGTGTTTTTGGGTGGCGTCTCTTTTTTTTCGTCGGCCCAACTGATGGAACACGACAAAACAAGCACTGCCAGGAAGTTTGCTCCGGCAGAAAACAATGCGGCACTGAATGTCCGTCGCGCGTGCATCAAATCTGGTTATTTTTAGTTCCGAATCGCCGGGCCGTCAAAGGAATCCATCGACTTTTTTCGACTCTCCGCCAGCCTGTCCACGTTCTGCTGCACGATGATTGCGTGTGCGGATGCGAGTTCGCTTCAGTCATGGCGGGTTGCAAGTTTTGCTTCTCTTTTTACCTCGGCTTGTCGAGGATTTTGCGCGACAAAACCTGACACAATAATTTTCATGCCTTCACGACTTGCTAATCAATGGGTGCTGATCACCGGAGCCTCCAGCGGGTTCGGCGCAGCCGCAGCAGTGGCGTTCGGCGCCGAAGGCGCGCGACTGCTACTGGGTGCGCGACGGGTTGAACGCCTCGCGAACGTCGCCGCCGAGGCCAAACGCGCCGGGGCGACGGCAGCCGAATTCCACGCGCTCGACGTCGCTTCCACCGAAAGTGTCGAAACATTCGTCCAGTGGGTCCGCACGCTGACTCCGCGCGTGGACGTGCTGATCAACAACGCCGGCGGCGCGCACGGATTGGAACCGGTCGCGGAAGGACACGAGGCCGACTGGCGGGCGATGATGGAAATCAACGTGCTGGGATTGCTGCGCATGACACGCGCCGTGTTGCCGTTGATGGTGGCGCACCCCGGCGGAACAATTTTGAACATCGGTTCCATCGCCGGGCGGGTCGCATACGAAGGCGGGGCTGCGTATTGCGCCAGCAAGGCCGGTGAATTGCAGATCACCCGCGCGTTGCGGCTGGAACTTTGCGGCACCGGGTTGCGGGTCGGCACGATTGATCCGGGTTTTGCGGAAACCGAATTTTCGCTCGTGCGCTTCAAAGGCGACGCGGCGCGCGCGAGCAAAGTTTACGAAGGGGTAAACCCGCTGACCGCCGGGGACGTCGCGGAGGCGATGGTTTGGGCGGCCAGTCGTCCGCCTCATGTGTGCATCGATGAGATGTTGATCAAGGCAACCGATCAAGCCGCCATCCACAAGGTTCATCGCCGGCCCACAGCCGCCAAGTCGAAATGATTTGGCGTGCGATCGCCGCAGTGTTCGCCGCTCGCTGGCACCCCTGAGGACAATTGAAGTTGCAGCGACTCAGCGCCAAATGATAATTCCTTTTGACCGACAATTCGCCCTTTGAATCATGATCGAATGGAACATCCAATCCCGCGCGCACGCGTGCCAGGCGTGTGAACGACATTTTCGCGACCAGGAAGCCTACCACACGCTGCTCTTTGACGAGCCGGCCGGATTCGCGCGCATGGATGTGTGCGAGAGTTGCTGGACTTCGCAATACGGCCTCGGCGCGAGCGATCGCAAAGGGTTCATTTCGCACTGGCAGGGTGTTTACGTGCCGCCACCGGCCGCGCCACCCGAACCGATTGCCCGGGAGACCGCGGAATCCTTGCTGCGCAAACTCGTCACGCTCGGCGACCCGCAGTATCAGGCCGCCTGTTTCATTCTTGCCGTGATGTTCGAACGTAAACGGCTGCTCAAAGTGCAGTCCCAAGCCAACCGCAACGGCCAGCGCGTGTTCATCTACGAGCAACCCCGGACGGGCGATGTGTTCGCCATCGCGGATCCAAACCTGCAACTCAACCAGCTCGAACAAGTCCAGCGCGATGTGGCGCAACTGTTGGAACATGGCTTGGACTCGCCCGCGAACGCGGCTGTGGCCGATGGAGCAGCCGCTGCCGCGACGCCTCCCGCCGCCGGCGCGACGCCCGGGCCGGAGCCAGCAGCGACGACAGTTCCGACCAAGTGATTTCCAAGATGCCCGATTTGGAAAATTTGCAGCGGGAGTTAGGTTACCGCTTTCACCAGCCGCAGCATTTGCTGCTGGCGCTCACGCACCCATCGGTCGCGCGGGAGGCAGGCGTCGGGATGCAACACAACCAACGGCTGGAATTTCTTGGCGACGCGGTGCTGCAACTGGTCTTGACGCGCGAGCTGTTTGAAAAATTTGCGGAAGTCGGCGAAGGGCCGCTGACCAAGGCGCGCGCGCAACTGGTCAACCGCCGGACGCTCGCGCAACAAGCACGCCGGCTGGATCTTGGCCGGCACCTGGTGTTGAGCCGGGGTGAGGAGATGACCGGCGGGCGGGAACGCGCGTCCGCACTGGCGGATGGTTTTGAAGCTCTGATCGGAGCGATTTTTCTGGACGGCGGCTTCGACACGGCCCGCGAATTCGTCCTGCGCCAGTTCCGCGAAGCCTTTGGGGAGTTGCAAGTCCTGCCGAACCTCGACAACCCCAAAGGCGAATTGCAGGAGCTTCTCCAAGCCGAAGGCACGGAGGCTCCGCGCTACGAACTCCAAGCCACCAGCGGGCCGGATCATGATCGCGAGTTCGAGTGCGCTGTTTTCTTCCGCGGCGAAGAACTGGCGCGCGGCAAAGGCAAGAGCAAGAAGCTGGCGGAAAGCGAGGCGGCTCTCGTGGCCCTGGAATCGTTGCGGCGCCAACGCGCCGAAGGCGGCGGGCCACCCGAAGGTTGATCGCGGCCGCGCGCGTGCCACCGAAGTTTTTCATCCGCGAATTTCTCCCGCCTTGTCGTTCACCAAACTGATGCTAACCTGAGCGCGTGACGTCCCCGTCCAACGAAGTCCGAAAACCGTTTCGCATGGTCGCCTGCCCTGGCTGCGGGGCGAAGAATTTTATTTCACCGGAGCTGCCGCCGCTCGGCACGGTGCCGTGCAGCAAATGCGAGCATCCGATCATGATGCCGATGCCGTTGCGGCAATTTGAACTCCGCTCGGCGATCGCCTCCGGCGGCATGGGTACCGTCTATCGCGCTTTCGACGTCACGCTCGAACGCGAGGTCGCGGTGAAGTTGATGAAGCCCGAACTTACCGAGGACAAAGAGGCGCTGGAAAGTTTTTATCGCGAGGCGCGCGCGTGCGCCGCGCTCAACCACACCAACATCATCCACATTTACACCTTTGATGAATGGGAGGGACAACGCTACCTGGTGATGGAACTGGCCGACTGCGGCAGCCTCGACGGGCGGATTGAAACGGAAAAGCGGCTGCCGGAATTGGACGTGCTCGACATCGGCGTCAAAGTGGCGTCGGCGCTCGACTCCGCCGGCAAGCACGGCTTGCTGCACCGCGACATCAAACCCGGCAACATCCTGTTCAACAAGGAAGGCGAGCCTAAACTGGTGGACTTTGGCCTCGCGCGCAAAGCCGAGTCTGAGGCTGAAGAAACCGCGCTCTGGGCCACCCCGTATTATTGCCCACCCGAAAAAGTAAAACGTGAACGGGAGGATTTTCTTTCCGACATGTACAGCCTCGCGGCCACGCTCTACCACGCGCTGACCGGCCATGTCCCCTTCGAGGCGCCGGCGATTGAAGATGTCCTGGCCGCGCATGTGCATACGCCGGTCACTCCGCCCAACCTCGTCATACCCACCACGACATCGCCCACGAGTGACGCGCTCGTGCGCGCGATGGCCAAGAACCCCAAAGAGCGTTTTCAAAATTACGACGAATTGATCATGGCGCTCACCGCTGCGCGCAGCCAGTTGCTCGTCCAACTCGTTCGGGAACAAGAACGCGGCGGCGCGCCCCGAACCGCCGCAACGAAAAGCTGGTGGCGGCGATAAAAAACGCGGGCCAGTTTGGCCCGCGTTGCAAATGATCTGAACCGACGACGGCGAACGCCGGAATTTTAGTTCTCCTTTTTCTTCTTTTCGCCTTTGGCTTTGCCCGGTTTCTTCTCGGCTTCGGGTTTCGGTCCGACGCGCAGAGAAACGGCTTCGAGCTTGCCATCCGGCGCTTTCTTGGCCAGGCCGCCAACTTCTTCGCCAGCGGTCGCGTCGTCAAACGTGGCCGGCTTGCCGGCTTTCCGAATCTTCGTCGCGGAGGTCACGTGAATCGTGCGACCCTTGTCCTTGCCTTCGATCGTGATGGTCTTTGCCGTTTTGTCCACCGCGCTGATCTTGCCACGGAACGGCTTTGATTGGATGCTCAGTTTGCTTGTCGATTTGTAACAAAGGCCGAGTCGGGGGCAAAGGACTTTCTCGCCTGCGAGAAACAACCGGTCAGGTCGTTTCGAAATTGTCACTGTCCGCGTGCCCGACCAGGTTCGCCAACCGCGAGCGTTTTCAAAATTTGTTCGGCGGCGAATTTCGGATCACTTGACGCGTAGATCGGCCGGCCAATTACGAGCCAGTCGGCACCCGCGGCCATAGCCTCCCCCGCGCTCAATGTTCGCTTTTGGTCGTCCGCTTTCTCCGCGCCAGTGCGGATGCCGGGCGTCACCAACTGAATGTTTGCCGGCAATAACTCCCTCAGCGCCACGATTTCCAGCGGCGAACAGACCAGTCCGCGCAACCCCGCTTTCACGGCGAGCGTCGCGAGACGTTCGACCTGCTGACCAACATTGCTGCTCAAACCAATCTCCGTGAGTTGCTGCGCGTCCATGCTCGTGAGTACGGTGACGCCCAGCACCAACGGCGGCGGCCGACCGAGCTGCCGCGCGGCATCTTGCGCCGACTGTTCGGCGGCGCGCATCATTTCCAATCCGCCGCTGGTGTGGATGGTGAGCATCTGCACGTCGAGTTGCACAGCGGCGGCGACGGCTTTGCTCACCGTGTTGGGAATGTCGTGAAACTTGAGATCGAGAAAAACCGCCGCGCCGGCCGCGCGCAATTCACGGACGATCTCGGTGCCGGCGATGGTGAAAAGTTCGCTGCCGATCTTAAACGCGCCAACGCTTGGAGCAATTTGCGCAGCGAGCGACCGCGCAGCTTGGGCGCTCGGAACATCCAGCGCGGCGATGATTGGATTTCGCATTGCGGTGGTTTAAGCCAGCCTCCGTTCGCCCGCAATCCTTGAATCTGATCGAGAACTCGAAACGCTCTTCGCAAAAAAGCTCGACTAGAAAGTTTCCTTCAAGCCGCGCCGACCAATGCCGCCTCGCGTTCTTCGGGGCGCAGCCGTTGGCCCCGGTCTTTGCGCGCCGCGCGAGCAAGACCGAGCATCTCATAAACCGTGACGCGGGCCGGCGGCAGATTGAGCCACACGATGTCCGAAGCTTTCTGTTTGAAGGCCGCGAGCGACTTCGACCGTTTGTTGCCCAAGTGGTAGCTGTATTGCACGAGCCGGCCTGTGGGCGTGAGGATGGATTGGATTTTGTTGACCAACCGTTGCGCGGTCCGCGGATCGAAATTGAGTAGCGGCAAACTCGACACCACCGCCGCGACCGGCATGGCGCGGCGCGCCTGCCGGGCCAGCAGCCGATCCAGATGCAAAGCGTCGCCGGTGATGAACAGGCTGCGCGGAAAGCGGCGGCGCAAGTGCTCCGCGAGCTTCGGCGATTTTTCGATGGCGATGAGGCGGTTTTCGGCCAGTCCCTGATTTAGCAACGCCTCGGTGACGGCACCGGTGCCCGGACCGAGTTCGAGCACGTAAGCCTCGGGATCTTCCGGCAGCCAGCGGGCCATGGCGGCGGCGAGGTTGCGCGAACTGGGCATGATGGCACCCACCTGGCGGGGTTGGCTGAAAACTTCACGCAAAAAGAGCGCCGTGTCGCTTAACTTCGCAATTAGTTCCATGGTCGGGAATGGTTCGGCCACGAAGATGACTTCCCGTTTGTTTCTGTCGAGCGGAAATTTAGGGCGTGGCCGCGCGGTGTAAAAAGAGCGAAACAAGTTTCGTTGAGATGACATGTTACATCCGCTCCGCAGCGGAATCCTCGTCGTGGAAACCATCGGAGCATGGAAAAAATCTTTTGCGTGTTTTCGGCTTGGTTTGTAACTCGGTTTTTGTTTGGCTGCGCCGCGTTGCGGTGGTGTTCGGTTGGAATCGTCGATAAGGGGGAATTCTCCTGAGAAACTTGTCCGGCGTCCACGAAAGCCGTCGCCGACATTGCTGGGATGAAAATTGGTAACAAATTTCAAAATCGCGTTCGCCGTCGGCCGACGGCGCGCGGTCATTTTGCCTGAGCCAAGTCGTGCGTTTTCTTTACAACATCGTCTTCACGTTTTTTTTCCTCCTCTCCTCGCCTTACTATTTCCTGAAGATGTGGCGGCGCGGAAACTGGCAGCGGCATTTCCGGCAGCGCTTCGGCAAATACAGCGCGAAGGTCAAGCAGGCGATCACCAATCGCCACACAATTTGGATCCACGCCGTGAGCGTCGGCGAAGTGAACCTCTGCACGCAATTGATTCGCGCACTCGAACCCCGCGTGCCCAATCTCAAATTCATCGTCTCGACAACAACCTCGACGGGCATGGGGGAGCTGGAACGCAAGCTGCCGGCGCATATCCTGAGAATTTATTATCCCATCGACCGCCAGAAATATGTTCGCCGCGCATTGAGCGCACTGCACCCGGAGGCAATTATTCTTATCGAAGCCGAAATCTGGCCAAACTTTCTCTGGCACGCCCGCAGTCGTGGCATCCCGATGTTTCTCGTGAACGCCCGGCTATCGGCTCGTTCTTTTCGCGGTTACCGATGGTTCGGCTTTCTCTTCCGCCCCATCTTCGCGGCGTTTGATGGCGTGGGCGCGCAGAACCAGGTCGATGCCGGACGCCTGCGCGCCCTCGGCTGCCGGCCCGAAGCCATCCACGTGGTCGGCAGTTTGAAATACGACGCCGCGCCGTTGGAGGAGCGCCGCTCCACGGACGTTCCCGCCTTGCTGCGGCGGCTCGGCGTCCATGCGGGCGCGCGCCTGCTCGTGGCCGGCAGCACGCACGCGGGCGAAGAAGCAATCCTGGCGGAACAATTTCTCCGGCTGCGGAAACGATTTGCCGACTTGTTTCTGATCGTGGTACCGCGGCATTTCGAGCGCGGCAAAGAAGCAGGCCGCGACCTGGCTGCACGCGGCGTCAAATTTGTTTATCGCAGCGAAATCACGGTGAATTCAAACTACGCGCCGGGCAGCGTCGATTGCCTGCTCGTAAACACCACCGGTGAGCTTAAATATTTTTATGAGCACGCCACGGTGATCTTCATCGGCAAAAGCCTGACGGCGACGGGCGGGCAAAACCCGATCGAGCCAGGCGCGTTGGGCAAGGCGATGGTGTTTGGCCCGAACATGCAGAATTTCGCCGCCATCGCCTCGGCCTTCGTTTCCGTTGGTGGCGCGGTTCAGGTGGGCGACGCGGGCGAGTTGGAGCGCTCGCTCGGCGAGTTGCTCGGCGATGCGACGCGACGTGACGCGCTGGGCCGGAACGCCCTCCAAGTGGTGCGCGAGAATCAGGGCGCAATCGGCCGGACCGTGGACATGATCGTGCGGCATCTGGAAGGCGGCGAAATGTACGTGCCGCCCAAGAAATCTGTGGAATAAAAATCGCCCCCCCGGCGGTCTGCTCTTGCGTCTCGGCCAGATCCGCTACGGCGACCCGAACATCTCGTTTCCGTTCGCCGGCAAGACATGTTTCAGAACTGTGGCCAATTGCTCAAGCGTGTATGGCTTCGTGATGACGCCGCTGAAACCAAGCTGTCGATAATCTTCGACTGCCGGATTGTTGGCATAGCCGGTCGAGACGATGGCTTTGATGCCCGGTTCTTCGGCACGAAGTTTTTCCAGCGTTTCACGAGCGCCGCCGCCGCCGCGGATGGTGAGATCCAGAATCACGGCGTCGAACGCCTCGTGAGAGTGGCGCGTGGCGCGATAGGAACTGAGCGTTTCTTCGCTGTTCCGGGCGATACAAACTTCGTAACCGAGCCGATCCAGCATCGAGTGGATGCAGGTGCGCAACGCTGGATCATCTTCCATCACCAGCAAGCGGCCTGCTCCTCGGGCGGGCGGGGAAAAGCAAGCGGCCTCAGCCAGCGGCGCCGGCTTGTCCGACGCGGGCAGATAAATATGAAACGTCGTGCCGCTTCCAAGCTGGGAATCGAGCGTGATGTGGCCGTGATGTTTCTGGATGATCGAGTAACAGGTCGCCAGCCCAAGGCCGCTGCCCGTCCTTTTCGTCGTGAAGAACGGATCAAAAATTCGCGGTAGATGGGCCGGTTCGATGCCCCCGCCTTGATCCTGAATCGAGATCCGCACGTAGTTGCCGCCGGGCAAGGGCAGTGAGGATTCGGCCGCCAGTTGTAGATTTTCCGCCCGCACTTGGATGTCTCCGCCGCCGGGCATGGCTTGCACAGCGTTCAACACGAGATTGTGAATCACCTGGCTCAACTGGCCCGTGTCCGCTTCGGCGGCCCACAAATTTTCCGGCAGCGCAAACACCGCGCGCACATTGGCGCCATGCAAGGCGAACTGGGTTGACTCCCGAATCGTCTCCTGCAACCGTGCGGTCTTTTTCAACGGCACGCCGCCTTTGGCAAAAGTGAGCAGTTGTTGCGTCAGGTCGCGCGCGCGCAACGACGCCTTGTTCGCCTCACTCAACCACGCCGGTTGCTTCGGATCTTCCGGGAAAGTCGCTGCGAGCGTGAGATTGCCGATCACGGCGGTGAGGATGTTGTTGAAATCATGCGCGATGCCGCCCGCCAGCAGCGTCAACGATTCGAGCTTGCTCGCCTTCAACATCTCGCGCGCCATGCGTTCCTGAATCGTGACGTCGCGGAACACCAGCACCGTGCCCAGGCGCGACTGCGATGAGTGGTGAATGGGCGCGGCGCTCGCCGCGACCAACCGCTCGTGTCCGCTCCGATCCGTCATCAAGATATTTTGCGGAAGTGGTTCGAAATCTTCCGTGCTTAAAACGCGTTCGAGCCAGTCCGTCCTCGCGCTGCTCGTCCGGGCGTCCACGATGGTGAAAATTTGCTGCAAAGTTTGGCCGGCCGCCTCGGTGGCTGGCCAGC
>JACPZS010000095.1 GCA_016195385.1 Verrucomicrobiota bacterium | reverse complement strand
GCGGCAGGCCGTTCACCACGGGCGCAACGCTCACCACGTTGCCGTCCGGATCGCTTGCGCTCACTTGCATCGTCAATGTTTCTCCCGGACGCACCGCGTGCTCAGTGAATGAATTCGTGCCCGCGTCGCCAGGCCGGATCAAATTCGCAAGCACGTTCGTGAAGCGCACCTCCGGCGGGCGCGGCGGCACGACGGTGAACTGGCTGAACAAGCGTCCATCGTACTGCCGGCCCGGCGTGGCCGCGTTCGGTGACACCGAGGTTTGCGGGACGAAAGCGCTGTCGAGTGTCGGCGCGCGCGCGATGGAGCCATTCGCCGACAAATCGCTGCCTGCATAGACGACGCGTGCGATCAAGTTGCTCCGGGCATTGCGAATCAAAATCATTTCCGTGCCGGTGTTATTCAGCGACAACCCGGCGGAACTGACGCTCGCCGGAAACGCCGGCACATCGAGTTGCGGCTGAAATCCCACCGTCGGCCCGCCGTAAACGACGACGGCATTGGATGACTGTAGGAGAAACGGAGCAGTGAACCGATGTCGCACTTGAGCTGCGTCTGCAATCGTCCAGCCCTGCAATTGCACGTCCGTCGCTGACAAGTTCACCAACTCGATGAATTCGTCCTCCGTCGTCGGTTTGGTCGAAGCCGGGCTGCGATGCAGCGGATTGAAAAAGGCGAGATTCGTGTTTGCAGTCGGATTCGCCAGGAACTCGGACACGATGATCCGCTGTTCAAATCCGACCGGCACATAAACCATCCACGTCATCGTGTTCGTCGCCACGTCGTTGAACGCCTGCAGCGCGACGACGTAATTTTCACCGCCATCGGTGGTAATCGGCGCAAACGTAAATGTCGCCGTGAGATCCGTGCCGGTGTCGGCGGGAATGTCCCACTCCGCCGTCGCTGGCAGGTTGTTGGTCAACGGAACAATCGTGATGAAGTTACCTTCGGCGTCCGTGATCGCCGCGTTGATCGTCAGTCGTTCGCCCGCGTGCAGCACGAGTTCAGTGAACGTGTTCGTCGGTTGATCGCCGGGGCGAATCAGATTTTCCAAAACATTCGTGAAACGGATCGCCGGCGCCTTGCTCGCGCTCAGAATGTCGGCGAAGCGCGTCGGCACGAGTTGATAGCCGCTCGTGCGTGGGTTCGAGGAATCGGATTGAGACAACACGCCAAGGATCGTGACGGCATCCGCCGGTTTCGGTTGGCCAGTGATGTCGGTATGGCCGTCAATGCGGACGGTGAACGTGTCGCCGTTGGCGTTGGTGATAGTCACGTTGCTGTCCGCTGTAAACAACGGACTGCTCACGTCAACAAATACGTTCGATGCCACGACGAATTTGCCTTCCTGCGTCTCGATCGTCGCCGCGTCGTTCTTCCACTTGAACTCCAGCGACGTCGGTTCCGGCAACGCATCCCCGGTGCTCATCAGCAACACGGCGTGGGTGGGATTGCTGTTGGTGGCGCGTAGTTCCAGCAGCCCGCTCGCGTGGCCGAGCGGCGCGGTGACTTGGATCGTGTCGCCCGCCGCCGGCACAAAATTGTTCGCGCCGCCGTTCCAAAACAAAGCGATGCCCGCCGAGTTGTCCTGCACGTGCACGAGCACGTTGGGCAGATCGGTCAAGCTGACATGCGTCGTCACGACGCCGGTGACGGTGTAAAGATTGGTCGTGTCCGTCGGCAGGAAATTGGCGGTGTCCACCAGCGTCCGCAAATGCGCGATGTCGGACACGGTTTGTGCCGGACTGGAAAAATGCAGACACAACAGCGCACTCAGGATGGCGAGCTTTTGGAGCATGGCGGGAGCCTAACAAAGCCCGCGCGCACGGCGAGGTTTTTTTGAATGGACGGAGCGATTCCAGGCCAAGTGAACGGCGCGGCACCGGCTCGCGCCACAATTGCGCTGCGTTCATTCCAAAACATAAACTCGTGGCGGTTCAAAATCAGCGGCAAGCTTTGGTCGGAGAGCAAGCGAGGTCACGGCGAGACTGCCTGAGCAGTTTGGGTCCGGGTCAGAGTTGAGTCATCCAGCGTTATTGCCAGCCAATCGCTCGGAAAGGAAACTTCGCTGCCAGCACCATTGAAACGCCTGGCCAAAGCTCGCCTCTCAACGACGCCGATTTCGACCGACAAAAAAATCCCGTGGCGAAATTTCCGCCACGGGTTGATCAAGAAAATCTGACGACGACACCAAGCTGCCCCGGTAGCGTTCGCGTTCGCGCTTATTTCAGCGCCGCGTCGTAAAATTCCTTCCAGTCGTCCAAGTTGTTCAGATCCACGGCGCCCGGATTGACGGAGCCTTCGTCGGTGATGCCGCTGGCGCTGAGGATGCCTTTGCGCGTGGCGTCGTCATGGATGTAACCGCGGATCGCGCTGTTGTGTTTGTAGAGCGTGGCCTTGTCGAGTTTCACGCCGGGCTGCTTCTTGATCCACGCCTCAAACTGCGGGTACGTGGGCTTGGTCTCGGTGATGAACTTGCGCACGGCGGCTTCGTTCAAGCCGAGCGCGTTGATGGTCATCATGTCGTAGCCCTTGCCGATGCCGGGATAGCCGGCGGCCAGTTTGCCGCGCGCCTCGAGCGAAGCCTTCAGCCAAAGTCGGGGCAGGTGCAGAACCCCCAGCGGGCCGGCGACACCAGAACTAATCAAAGGAACATAGGTGCTCATAGATTTTCGATTTGTTGGTTGTGATTTGTGACGCGGCGAAAGTATTAAAACCCGCCGCCACGGGTCAACTTGAAATTCTACCCGCCGCTATTTGCCTTGCATTTGCGGCGTGCGCGTCTATTACCTCACCGACTTTAACAAGTTGCTCGTATTCGAAAATCGGCACGCTCCAGTTCACACTTCCTATGAAAACCAAATTAGTTTCCCTCGGCACGGCTATATGGTTTGCCGCCGCGCTCACCGCCTGCAAAAAATCCGAGCCGACGGGCGGGCCCGTCAAAGGGAAAGCTGAGTCCAGTTCAGTTAAATCCGAGTCCGGGGACACCGCCGGGGCTGCGGGCAGCGCATCGGAGAAGGGAGTGTTGCTCAAAGTCAAATGGCCCGTGGGCAATCGTTATGTCTATCGCATGGATCTGGATCAGTTGAGCACCAACAAAATTCCTGGCATGCCCAAGCCCATGATGCAGACAGTCACGATGGCGATGACCTACGCATTAACGCCCGTGAAAGAAACCGCCGGCGGCGGCCGCGACTTGGAAATGGAATTTCTGGCCAACGAGATGGAAGTCAAAATGGGGGAACAGGTGCTCATCAGCTTCGATTCCAAGGAAACGGCCAAGGGCGATGCGCAGAATCCGTTTTCCGCGCCGTATCGCAAAATGATTGGCTCGAAGGTGCACATGCAGGTCAACTCCGATGGCAAAGTCGAAAAGATCGTCGGTCTGAAAGAATGGACGGACAAAGTTTCCGAAGGCGTGCCTGAGCCTGGCAAGGGAATGGTGGCCCAGCAATTTAACGAAGGATTCTTTCGCCAGATGGCTGATTACGGCCGGGCATTGCCCCGCAAGCCAATCCAGGAAGGCGAGACTTGGCCCTACAAAGATGAAATGCCGCTTGGTCCGATGGGCAAGCTGGCCATCGATTCAAAAATCACATTCAAGACCTGGGAAGATCACGAGAATCGGAAGTGCGTGCAGATGACCGCCATCGGCACGATGAAAGGCTCGCCGGGGACTGAAGCCGGTCCGATGGGCAAGATGTCGATCAACAATGGAACCGCAACTGGCACGACTTGGTTTGATCCTGAATTGGGCGCGCTGGTGGAAACGAGTGCCGACCAGACCATGCAAGTCAAAGGAGAAATGCCGGGCGCACCGGGTGGCGGCGGCTTCACGAGCGACATTGGTCAAAAAGTCACCGTCAAGCTCGTCGAGGTCGGCAAGGCGAAGTAAGGGGTCGCGTGGGATTTTGGGCAGACGCAGGATTCTGCAACCGCGAAACGCGCCCAACGTGTGGTGAGTGATCCGTGTACCCGCTTTCGCTCCACGGACGGATTTGAGTTCACGCACGAGCGGGGCGACTCGACTTAACCTTGTTCATTCCGCCGGTTCCGGCTATAAAGCCGCCCCAGCATGAAAGTCATCATTCTCGCCGCTGGCTACGCCACGCGCCTGTTTCCATTGACGCTCACGCAACCCAAGCCGCTGTTGCCGGTGGCCGGCAAACCAATGATCGATTATGTGATGGACAACCTTCACGCCATCGACGGCATTGATCGAATTTACGTCGTGACCAATGCGAAGTTCGCTGGTCATTTTCAATCCTGGGCGGATTCCTATCGCGCGAACAAAGCGATGCTCAATTTCACCATCGTCAACGACAACTCGACCGACGAGGCGAACAAGCTCGGCGCGATCGGGGATTTGCACCTCGTGCTCGCGCGCGAAAACCTGGACGACGACGTCATCGTCGTGGCGGGGGATAATTTGTTCAGCGAGAAACTTGGTGCGTTCGGCCGCTACTGTCGCGAGAAACAAGCGCCAGTGCTTGGCTTGTTCGACGTGGGCAATCTCGATCTCGCCCGGAAATACAGCATCGTGAAAGTGGACGAAACCGGTCGCCTCCTTCACTTTGAGGAAAAACCCGCGCACCCTTCGACGACACTGATCGGCATCGCGCTTTACTATTATCCAAAGTCCGTGCTGCCGCTCATCCGCCAATACATCCAGGAGGGCAACAATCCCGATCAGCCCGGCCGCCTTGTGCAGTGGCTGTATCCGCGCACGCCGTTCTACACATGGACGGTGCCGGACATTTGGTATGACATCGGCTCGAAGGAGACGCTGGAGGAAGCGGGGCGAATCTTCGCACGCAGATAGGCTCGGTCATTTGTGCCGGAACCCGGCATCGAGTGGCGGCCCATTTCCTGTTCCGGCCCGAAAGACTATCCGATCAATTCCCGCACCACACGCGCTTCGGGGTTGTCCGTGAGGCTCAATTCCATTCCGTTGCGTTTGTAGGTCAACTTCTGGTGTTCGAGCCCGAATAAATTGAGCACTGTCGCCAGATAATCGTAGTGATGCACGACGTCCTTCACCGCGTGATGGCCCCATTCGTCGGTCGCGCCGTGAACGTAGCCGCGTTTGATGCCGCCGCCCGCGAGCCACATCGTGAAACCGTAGGTGTTGTGATCGCGTCCGGCCTTTTCCTTCCCGCCATCGTTTTGCACCACCGGCAACCGGCCCATCTCGCCGCCCCAGTGAACAATTGTCGAATCAAAGAGTCCGCGGCTTTTCAAATCTTTGATGAGTGCGGCGCACGGCTGATCGACCGCAATGCACGATTTCGGCAAAGCCGTCACCAGGCTGCCGTGATGATCCCACGACTGGCCGACATTGATGATGTGAACGAAACGCACGCCGCGCTCGACCAGCCGGCGCGCGATCAAACAGCGCGTGCCGTAATCGCGCGTCTCTTCTTTGTCGATGCCGTAGAGTTTCTTCGTCGCCTCGCTTTCGCTCGAAATATCGAGCGCGTCTTTCGCCGACGTTTGCATTCGCGCGGCGAGCTCGTAGCTCGCGATGCGCGCATCGAGATCCAAATCGCCCGGATGCTGCGAGAGATGTTCGCGGTTCGCCTGCTGGAGAAAGGCCAGTTGCCGCTCCTGTGCCGCGCCGCGCAAATAATCCGCCGGGTCGAGATTCAGAATGCGCGGCTCGGTCGCCCGCACTTGCGTGCCTTGATAAATCGCCGGCAGCCAGCCGCTCGACCAATGATCGCCGGCGAACTGCGGCAGGCCGCGCGGATCGGTGAGCGCCATGTAAGCGGGCAGATTTTGCGCCTCCGCACCCAGGCCGTACGAAAGCCAGCTCCCGAGTGCCGGCCGGCCGGCCCGAAAATTCCCCGTGTTCACGGCGAAGAGGGACTCGCGATGATTGTTCACGCCCGTCTTCATCGAGCGAATCACCGAGATGTCATCGACGATGCTCGCGAGGTGCGGCAGCAATTCCGAAACTTCCGTCCCACACTGGCCGTGCTTCTGAAACTTGAACGGGCTCGCGAAGACTTTGGAAGATGCCTCGCCGACGTTGTCGTACTTGATGTCGCCGGGAAATTTCTGGCCGTCGTATTTGGCCATGCTGGGCTTGGTATCGAGCAGATCGACGTGGCTCGGTCCGCCCATCATGAACAACGAAATCATCGCCCGCGCGCGCGCCGGATTCGGCGGCGACTTCGGCGCGAGATCAAATTTCAGCGGGCCGGTGTGCGGCTTGACGGGCGCAGCGAGCAGGCCGTCTTCGCGCAACAGCCACGCGAGCGCCACCGAGCTGAGGCCAAACGCATTCGCGCGGAGAAAGTGCCGGCGGGAACAATAGGAAGGTGACTTCATAAGCCTAAAAATTCGCGAGACTCACTCGACATACAAAAAGCGGTTCTCGCTCATCAGCGCCTGGCACATGCTGGCCAGCGCCAGCGTCTGCGTGTCGGGTTGTGCAACGGATTTGTCAGATTTTTTTCCTTCCACCAGCGCGGCTTGTCGCGCTCGGATCGCTTCGCCCTGTTCCGCGAGATAAAACAGGCCTTCGCGCAACTCCGTTTCACTCGGCGTGCGATTGAAGGCGAGGTTCCAGGCGCGCTGAATTTGCGCGCGCACATTCCCCGGCGACTCGCGGCAAAGCCGTTCCGCAAAGTGCTTCGATTCCGCGAGCACAAACGTGTCATTGAGCATCATCAACGATTGCGGCGCGACGGTCGTGACCACGCGTGCATCGCAGTTCGGCGACATCACGGGCGCATCAAAAGTATCGAATACGGTGAGCGGAAAGGAGCGACGGCGTTCGACATAAACGCTGCGGCGAAATTCCTTCTCGCCGATCGCCTCGACAATCGTTGGGTCACCGCGGCTGTCGGTTTTCTGCTGACCCATCACCACGCGGCCCGCGCCATCCTGCGCCGTCGGCACCGCCGCGCCGAACGCCTCCAGATTGAGTTTGCCGCTGACGGCGAGAATGGAATCGCGCAGCGTCTCGGCATCGAGGCGGCGCAGTTTCATCCGGCCATAGAAGCGATTGTCCGGATCGGCCGCGAGCGCCGCGTCATTCCGCGATGATTGGCGATACGTGGACGACGTGAGAATCAACCGATGAAAGGCCTTGAGCTTCCAACCGCTCGCCGTGAATTCGCTCGCGAGCCAGTCGAGCAACTCGGGATGCGTCGGACGCTCGCCGAGCTGCCCGAAGTCGCCCGGCGTGTTGACAAGTCCGCGCCCGAAGTGATGCAGCCAGAATCGATTCACCAGCACGCGAGCCGTAAGCGGATGTCCGCCGCTCGTGAGCCAGCGGGCGTAGGCGAGGCGGCGTCCCGAACTGGCGAGGGTCGGTGAATTAAGCGGAATCAGTCCGCGCGCAACCGGGCTCGCATTTGCAGGGAGGCCAGGACGGGAATCCAGGCTCGCAAATTGAACAGGTTCCTTTCGCAACGCGGGACGACTTGCGACGACGGCGCCTGCGGACTGCAGCACTTCAAGCTCGCCCGGCTCCACTTTTTGCTTTGGCTGCTCGTGGTCGCCGCGCGCGAACAAGAAAGTCTCCGGCACTTTGCCGGGCACTTCGGTGAGCGCCATGATCATCGGCTCGGGCGGCTTGGTGGCGCGCAGCTTGTCGGCTTTGGCCTGCTCCGCTTGAACTTTTTTGTTGGCCTCCGGGTCGTAAAGATCCAGCGCGCCCTGCACGTCGGCGCTCGGATATTGTTTGAACAACGCGACCTGCTCCGGCGTGCGTTTGTCGCGCGGCGTGTTGCGAGCGGTTTTCACCGTCTCGCGAATTTCTTCGGGCAACTTGGCGAGTTCTTTTTCAAAAACTTTTTCGAGTAATTCCTTGCGCAACTTCTCCGCCACGTCGCTCAACTTGCGCGCCTCGGTTTCAATTTCCTCCGCCTTTGCGCGGTCCGCCGGTGGGTAGAGCGAGACGAGTCGCTCGGACGGATTGCGCCAGTTCTTCCAATCATACGCAGGTTCGAAGATCGCGCGCAGCCGGTGGTAATCGACGTGGGAGATCGGATCATAACGATGGTCGTGGCACTGGGCGCAGCCGACGGTTAAGCCGAGGAGGGACGAAGAAACAATCTTGATGGTCTCGGCGACGACTTGATTGCGCGCGAGGTTTTGATCCGGCGGGCCGTCACCCGTGCCATCGGGTGCCATCCGTAAAAATCCCGTCGCAGTGAGCAATTCGATCGCGCGCGGGTTGTCGAGCACCGTGGCGACGTTCGTCGTGGTGATGCCGGCGAGTTCATCGCCCGCCAGTTGCTCGACGATGAATTGATCGAACGGACGATCCTCGTTGAAGCAGCGGATGACGTAGTCGCGATAGCGCCACGCGTGCGGGCGCGGCGAGTCGGATTCCGTGAAGCCATTCGAGTCCGCGTAGCCGGCGACGTCGAGCCAGCGCCGCGCCCAGCGTTCGCCGTAACGCGGCGACGCGAGCACACGATCCACCAGCCGCTCGTAAGCGTCGGCGGACTTGTCGGCGAGAAATTGCTCCACGTCCTCCGGCGTTGGCGGCAAACCAAGCAAATCAAAATACACGCGGCGAATGAGCGTGAGCCGATCGGCCTCCGGCGCGAAGTCGAGTTTCTGTTCGCGCAATTTTTCCAGCACGAACGTATCGACGGGCGTGCGGACACGCGCCGCATTTTTGAGCTTCGGCACCGTCGGGCGCGTGATTGGACGAAACGACCAAAAGTTCCGTTCTTGTTCCGTGATGTAAAATCCCTTGGGCAACTCGGCGGGTTCCGGCCCGGCGGTCTTGGCGCCGCGCGCAATCCATCCCTCGATGAGTGCGATTTCTTTTTCGGTGAGCTTCTTTTCACCTTTCGGCATTTCGCCGGCGCGAATCAACTTCACCAGCAAACTCTCGCCGGGCTTGCCGGGCACCATCACGCGGCCGGAGTCCGTGTGTTTGTCCATGAAACGGCGCAGCCGCAGATCGACGTCGCCTTTGAGTTTGTCGCCCTCGCCGTGGCAGTGGAAGCAATGCGTCTTGAGCACCGGGCGGATGTCCTGCTCGAAAGTGAGTTCGCGCGTGGGACGTTTGGTGGCACCCGATACCACGACTGTGACCGCCGCGACGGCCAATACGCAGATCAGGGAAGTGATTTTTCCCATGCGACTGAAATCTTAACTAAAACTTGGTCGAGGTGAAGGCTGAACTTCAGTTTGTGGGAGAATTATTTACCGACCCGCAAAGTAGTTCGAATAAATGGTCCAGCTAACTTGAGTGCTTGGTCGGATTGTTAGCAAACCAGTCATCTTGACTACGACGTGCTCCTGAAATCTGAAACTCCCGTGTTCATTCGACAATTTGAGCAGGCTGCCGCAAATCGACGGAAATAATTTTGAGTGATTTTTGCGCCACCGGCGTATAATCTGTAGTGCAATGAACTTAACCATTATGAAAATCTTGAAACATCTCACTGTCGGTGTGCCACGCACGAGGGGCAGGAAGTGAAACTCTGCTGCAAGAACTGTAAAAAAGACTTCGATAAGAACCCGGCGAAATTCATGAAGAAAATCGCCGACGCTTCCAAGAAAAAGTAACCGCGCGCTCGGAATTGTCGCACCGGCGTTCATCACGATGAAAACTCTGCTCACCATCTGGTTCAGCCTTGCGCTGCTGGGGACGCAGAGTTTTTATTTCCTGCCTGCGGCCGCGCAGCCGGCAGTTTCCAAGTGCGATTGCAGCAACTGTGAGAAAATGTCGTGCTGCAAAAAAAAATGCACGCCAGACTCTCAGCCAGTCACACCTGCGCCTGTTCGAGCCGGCGGTCAAACCGAGTTGCAACTCCTCGCGGCCGTCCTGAGCCACTTGGTGGCGCTCCCGGCATTTTCCCCTCCCGAAGTTTCCATCCGCTTCCTTCCGCCAACTCCGGCGGCTGCGGTTCCGCTTTACCAACGGAATTGCAGTTTTCTGATTTGATTTTTCCCTGCGACGCCTGAGGTGTGCCTTGACGTGGCGCGCCCTGGTCTTTTCGGCCTGGAGTGTGCCTGGATCGGGCGCACGAAAATCACTGTTCGACCCCACTCATCGCAGCGGAATTTTATGAAATCAGTCTCGGTCGCCATTTTTGCCGCAGCGCTTCTCGAAACCAGCGCTGTGGCACAAGAACACTCGCATATTTTAACGAATGCCATCGCGATCACCCCGTCGTATATCGCGATGCTCACCGCCGAAGCGCTCACGAATGCGCCGGTGTTGCGTGCCGCCAGCGCCCGTGCGGACGCCGCCGAGCACGGTGCCCAGGCCGTGCGCGTCTGGGAGGATCCGACGCTCAAGCTCGGCGTGTTGACGGCCAGTCCGCGCGGATTTCGCGAAAGCGAAGAAGGCAATTTGCTCTATGGTCTCGAACAGAAGCTTCCGCTCTGGGGCAAAGCGAAGCTCGCTCGCGTCGCCGCGGAAGCCGGAGCGGATGTCGGACGACTGAACGCCGAACTGCAGTTTCAGCAACTGCGCCGCGATGTCACTCGGAATTTGTTCCAGGCCGCGCTTGCGGATCGCGTCGTCGAAACCGGCGAACGCGATCTCGAATTGCTCGACACGTTTGCCGCCATCGCGGAGCAACGCTATCGCGCCAACCAGGGTTCGCAGGTGGATGTATTGCGGGTTCAGAACGAACGCGCGAAACGCGCCGTTCAACTCCAGACCGAACGCAGTCGGCGCGAACATTCGCACGTCACCCTCAACCGGTTGCTCGGTCGCGCGAGCCACACGCCGTGGCCCTTGCTGGTTTTACCGCCACCCGCCAAACCAATCGTCTTCGACGAACGTTTGCTCGCGCTCGCGCTGCGCGGCGAACCCCGGCTCAAAGTCATGCGGCAAGAGGTCAAGCAGGCAGAGGCGACGGCTGCGGTCACGCGTCGTCAACGACTGCCGGACATCGCGCTCGGTATCGAAGGCCGCCAATACAGCGCTGACGCGGGCTTTCGCGAGGGCTTGTTTGCGGTGAGCTTGAATCTGCCGTGGTTCAATCGCGAGCGTTACCGCAGCGATCGTCAGCGTGATGAAGCACGCACGCGAGCGGCTCGGGAAGATGCCGCGGATTTCGAGCTTGGTCTGCGCCAGGAACTACATCATCTCACGGTGGAGATCGACGCGGCCCGCCGCGAAGCCTTGCTCTACCGCGACGAATTTATTCCACGCAGCGATCAGGCATTGGCGAGCGCTCAAGCCGCGTGGGCCAGCGGCCGCGGCATGTTCAATGACGTGATGGAAGCGCGTCGCATGTTGCTCGAAGGCCGGCTTATGTACGACCGCGCGGTCGCCGAACGACAGCAATCGTTGGCGGAACTCGCGCTCCTTTGCGGCCTCGATGATTTTAACGCCCTTGCCATCGGTGAAGTAAATAATCAACCCGTGCCGACTCCGGCCACCAAGCCTTGAGTCCGAAATTCACGTAAGCCCTCCAATCCACATTCCTATGAATCGAAAATCCATTTTGCAAATCATCGTCGTCGCGGCGCTCGCCGGAGCCATCGGCTGGTTTGCGCGCCAGCAATGGCCGACGCACGCCCCGATGTCCGCCGTCGTGAGCGGCCGGAAAATCAAATTTTATCAAAGCGCGATGCACCCGTGGGTCACGTCCGACAAACCCGGCAAATGCACGGTGTGCGGCATGGCCCTCGTGCCGGTGTACGAAGGCGATGCTGGTTTCGCGCTGGACTCGGGACTGGTGACGCTGAGTTCGAATTCGATCAACGTGCTTCACGTGCAGACGGAGGAAGTGAAGCGGCGTCCGCTCGAGCGCGCTTTGCGCGTCGCCGGCACGATTGACGACAGTGACACGCAACATCGGCGGCTTTCGGCTTACGTGGATGGACGCATCGAGAAATTATTCGTGAACTACCTCGGCGCGGAAGTCATCGCCGGCCAGCCGCTCGCCAGTTTTTACAGTCCGATGCTACTGGCCGCGGAGCGGGAATATGTGACTTTGCGGTGCCAGGATCATTCCAAGTTGGCTGGCGGACTGTTGGTCGAACATCAACGACTGGTGGACGCGGCCACGCAACGCTTGCTCCGGCTCGGCCTCGCGCAATCACAAATCAATGCCCTCCCGCAAAAATCGGAGAATGATTCGTACACCGAAATTCTCGCACCCATGAGCGGCACGGTGGTGGCGCGCGAAGTTTATGCCGGCCAATACGTGAAGGAAGGCGACCGCTTGTTCGAGTTGGGCGACTTTGCGACGATGTGGTTCGTCTTCGACGCCTACGAACGCGATCTCGCGTGGATTCAGCCCGGCCAATCTGTGGAAGTCACCACGCCGGCGCGCCCGGGAAAAATTTATTCGGCTGCGATTACGTTTATCGATCCGAACCTTAACGAGACGACGCGGAGCGCGAAAGTGCGCGTCGAGATTCCAAACCCGCTCGTTGAAGAAAATGGTGTCAAGCGGCGCGAACTGTTCCACAAGCTTTATGCGCAGGGTGTCGTCAAAGTCGTCGTGCCAGACGCGCTCACGGTGCCGCGCGGCGCGGTCTTGTCCCCCGGCGCGCAACCGGTCGTGTATGTCGAAAAAGGTGGTGGCGCGTTTGAACAGCGTCGCGTGCGCCTTGGCCGCGCGGGCGATGAATTCTGGGAAGTGCTTGCAGAGTTGGATGAAGGCGACCGCGTCGTGACGACGGGCAATCTGCTCATCGACGCGCAGGCCCAACTCAATCAAAGCGCGCACTCGTCCACGAACCAGCCAGGCCTATGATCACTCGCCTCATCGAATGGTCGCTGCGCAACCGGTTCCTGGTCGCGTGCGGCACGCTGCTCGTCGTCGCGCTCGGCGTTCGTGCTATCTATCGGACGCCAGTGGATGCGATTCCGGATTTGAGCGAAAATCAAGTCATTGTATTTGCCGACTGGGCGGGACGTTCGCCGCAGGAGGTCGAAGACCAAGTCACGTATCCGCTCTCGGTCAATCTGCAAGGACTCGCGGGCGTGCGGACCGTGCGCGCGAATTCGATGTTCGGCTTCTCGCTCATCACGATTATCTTCGAGGACAAGGTGGACAACTACTTTGCGCGCTCGCGCGTCCTCGAACGGCTCAATCTCATCACGAGCCAGATGCCCGCCGGCGTCGTGCCGCAACTCGGCCCGGACGCGACGGGGCTGGGGTGGGTTTATCAGTATTACCTCGACGTTGACTCCGAAGCGGAGCGCCGAGCATCGCTCGGCACAAACGCGAACGACGCGCCTACCAGCCGAGCAATGCTCGGCGCTCCTGGCTACGATCTCGGCCAGTTCCGCGCGTTGCAGGACTGGTT
>JACPZS010000068.1 GCA_016195385.1 Verrucomicrobiota bacterium | reverse complement strand
GCTCCGCTGGTTTCGCTGGGGCGCATCTCAGTTTCTTGCAGGTTGAAATCCGACTTCTCATTAGCACCCAGCTTTAGCTGGGTGGGCTTGGTACGAAACGGAATGGAACCGCTTGAGCGGTTTCCCGGCCACAAAACCGCTCAAGCGGTTCGCCTGGCTTGCGACCCAAGTCACCCAGCTGAAGCTGGGTGCTAATGAGAGCGGATGGATCGATTGAAAGAAACGGAGATGCGCTGGTTTCGCCGTCAGGTTTTCTTTTTCCATCGTCACCTTGACGGGCGCTGTATTAACTTTTCATCATGTTGTCCGACAAAAACTGGCGAACGGAGTCAGCAATGCTCCTGATGCTCACCATCATGACGAACTATCTGTTCGTCATGCTCGTGGCCAGTCTGATTTTCAAATTCAGCCACGCCGACGGATCGATCAAACCGGGCGCGCTGATATTTTCCGCCACCACGCTGGCTTTTCACTGCGCCAATTTATTTTTTGTGGCCGCGTTTTTGCGCATCAATCGCACGAACTGGTCGGAGGCATTCGGCATCTCGCAGTCGCCGGGTTGGCACGTGCTCGGATTCGCGGCGCTGGCGACGGCCGTCGTCCTGCCGCTCGCCTGGCTGCTGGGGGAGGCGTCGGCGCAAATTCTTTCCTGGCTTAACGTCGCGGCGGCGGAACAACTGCCCGTGCAGACTTTGAGAGCCACCGTTTCAATTCCACAAAAAATTATTTTCGGCAGCGCCGCCATCGTGGTCGCGCCGGTAGGCGAGGAACTTCTCTTTCGCGGCCTGGCTTATCCGATGTTGAAGCAATGGGGCTTCCGGCGCTTTGCGTGGTGGGGACCGTCCATTTTCTTTGCCACGATGCACCAGAATCTGCAGGTGTTCGCGTCGCTGGTCATGCTCGCGCTGTTGCTGACCTGGCTCTACGAAAAAACCGGCACGCTGCTGGTCCCGATTCTGACGCACAGCTTGTTCAACGCGGTCAATTTCTTTTGGCTTTTGCATGAACGAGCGCCGGCATTCCCTAGTTGATGTCATGGATGAGTTTGCCTTGATTCGTTCGCTAACCGCCGACCTGCCGTCCAATGCCCAGGTCATCGCGGGCGCGGGCGACGATTGCGCCGTGCTGGAACTCGGCCTGCCCGACCGGTGGGTGCTTTTCAAAACCGATGCCGTCGTGGAAGGCGTCCATTTCACGACTAGCACGCCGCCGGAAAAAATCGGCCACAAGGCGCTGGCGCGTTGTTTGAGCGACATCGCCGCGATGGCCGGCACACCCGTCGCCGCGCTCATCACGCTCGGACTTCCCCGCGAATTTGATCCCGGTTTCATCAAGGCGATTTATCGCGGGATGAAACCGCTCGCCGAACGTCACGCCGTCGCCATCGTTGGCGGCGAAACGACGACGAATCCGGATCGTTTGCTCATCTCGGTTTCCGTGATTGGCACCGTTGAAAAAACCAAATGCCCGCGCCGTTCTGGCGCGAAGTCAGGCGACGCCATTTTTGTCACCGGTGAACTCGGTGGCTCGCTCGCCCGCCGGCACCTTGAATTCGAGCCGCGTCTGCGTGAAGCGCGCTGGCTCGCCGAGCATTTCGCCATTCACGCATTGATGGACATCAGCGACGGGTTGGCCGGCGACCTGCGGCACATCCTTCGCGCGAGCCATGTCGGCGCGGAATTGCTCGCGCGCGCGATCCCGATCAGCCGCTCGGCGCGCAAACCGGGCGCGCCCGGCGAGACCACCCCGGCGAGCGTCAAGCCGCCGTTGCTCGCCGCGCTGACGGACGGCGAGGATTTTGAACTCCTGTTCACCGTCGCCAGCAGCGACGCGGTGGCGTTGCTCGACGCGTGGAAAAAAAAATTCCCCGAATTGCGGCTCAGTTGCATCGGCAAAATTCTCGCCGAGCCTGGACTGCGCTTGCGCGAATCACGCGGAGTCAAAACCTTGAATGCCGAAGGTTACATTCATTTCAAACAGCCCTGAAGCCACCGCCAATCTGGGCGAACAATGGGGCCGCGAAATCAAAGCAGGCTGGGTCATCGGCCTGAGCGGCGACCTCGGCGCCGGCAAGACGCAACTCGTCAAAGGTTTCGCGCGCGGCCTGGGCATCAAGGCGCGCGTTCACTCGCCCACGTTTGCCCTCGTGAACGAATATACGGGCGGACGGTTGCCGCTGTTCCACCTCGATCTTTACCGGCTTGATTCGCGCGAGCAAATCATTGCGGCCGGGCTGGAGGAATACTTGATCCAGCCGCACGGTGTCGCAGTCGTCGAATGGTTCGAGCGCTGGAGCGGGGATGAGTTACGCGCGGCGCGCAATGCCCTCGCGCCGCTGCGCCGCGTGCTGATCGAAACCACCAGCGAGCAAGAACGGCGGATTCAGTATGAAGATTTTGGCGCTTGAATTCTCTTGCGATGAGCGAAGCGTGGCCGTGCTCGACACCGTGCATGGTGAAACTCGCGAAATGGTTGAAAGCGGCGGCCGCTCCGTCAAAGCGATCTCGTTAATTGACGCCGCGTTGCAGCAGGCGCGAATCGAGCGCGAAGAAATCGAGTCCATTGCTGTGGGTCTCGGCCCCGGTTCGTACACCGGAATCCGCGCCGCAATTGCCATCGCCCAAGGCTGGCAGTTGGCGCGAGACGTGAAACTCCTGGGCTTCGGCGCGTGCGCTGCGCTCGTGGCGCAAGCGAAAGTCGCCGGCATTCACGGCACGGTAAACATAGTCATCGACGCACAGCGCGGTGAATTCTACGTCGCGACATTTTGCGTGAGCAACTCGGACGCACGCGAACTGGCTCCGCTACGACTGGCCACGCGGCCGGAAATTCAAGCGCGCATTGAGGCCGGCGAAGTGGTTGCCGGGCCGGACGCGACGCGCTGGTTTTCGAGTGGACGAGTTTTGATTCCACGCGCGGCGGCACTGGCGGAGCTGGCCGCGTCGCAAACCGAGTTTGTCGCGGGCGAAACGTTGGAACCGATTTACCTCCGCGAAACCAGTTTCGTCAAAGCGCCCGCGCCGCGCCTGGTCTGACGAATTGGCGTCCGATTGTGGCCACAAAGGTACCAAGACACGAAAGGAGTTCCAGCAACTTTGTGCCTTGGTGTCTTCGTGGCATCTCCATCAGCGCTTGGGAGGACGCAGCATTTCTGGTGGCAATTTATCCGTCGCCGTCAGTCGAAATTCCGCACCAGTTCGCCAGGCAAATTCTTTCCGGTTGATCGTCAGCACACGGGGCAGGAGTTGGACTTCGTGACCGAACAGGTCGAGCGTCACCGTGCCCGGCAGCCACATCAGTTCCTCGAAAATGACTTTGCCAAACGGCACGGGCTGGAGCGGTCGATCAAACACGACTTCGGCCGGCGCATTAGTCAGAGCGGCGCGCTCGCCGACGAACACGATGCGCACGCCAGTGATGTTCAGCCGGGGATCGTTGATGACGAGGCTGGGATTTCCCTCATCATCTTTCGCGAAAGTGACCCGCCACGGACCGTGCCGCTGGCGCAAGTGTGCGTCGCACGCGTAGAACGCGAAGTAGCCGATCAGCGCGATCAGGAATGCATACGCAAAATGCTTCAACTCGTTGGTGCGTTTCATGCGTCGCTTCGCGGGCGTTCCACCACGCTTTGAACTTCGCCGGCGTGCAGGCGCGTCTTGAGGCGCTGGCCGGCGCGAACTTCACTCGCCGCGCGAATAATTTCTCCCGATGCCGCGTCGGTCGTGATCGAGTAGCCGCGAGAGAGAGTGCTTTCCAGCGAGAGCAAGCGGAGCCGGGCTTGGGTGTTGGTCAGGTGATTTTTCTCGCGCGCGAGCGAGTGCCGGCCGAGTTCGATCAATCGGCCCGTCAATCGCAAAACTATTTCGCGCTGCCGAAGCAATGTTTGCGCCGGCTGGACACGCGCCAGGCGCTGACGAAAGCCATGCCAGGCATTTTGTCGCTCGCGTAAACGGAATCTGGCCGTGCGCAACAGACTCGTTTGCAGATCATCCAGTCGCTGCATCTTCTCTTGAACCCAGCGTTGCGGATGAACGCGCCCGAGCCGCTGCCGGCAATCGGCGAGAGTTTCCAACTCCGCCGCCACGCGCGCCCGCGCGAGTTGAGCGAGTCTCGCCGCGGCTTCGGCCACAAACTGGCGGCTGGAGAACGCGCCTTCGGTGATCAACTCGGCGGCGGCACTCGGCGTCGCCGCGCGCAGGTCTGCCACGAAATCGCTGATCGTGAAATCAATCTCATGTCCGATGGCCGAGACGACCGGCACGATGGATTCAAAAATTGCGCGCGCCACGACCTCTTCGTTGAAGGCCCACAAATCTTCGAGGCTGCCGCCGCCGCGCGTGACGAGAATCAAATCCAGCGCGCCGCCGCGCGCCGCGCATTCGTTCAACAAGCGAATGCCACTCGCAATTTCTGCCGCTGCGCCCGCGCCCTGCACGCGGCACGGCGCGAGGATGATTTCCAAGCCCGGCTGCCGGCGCTGGATCACATGCAGCACATCGCGAATGGCCGCGCCCGTGAGTGAAGTGACGAGGCCGATTCGCTGCGGGAAAAGTGGCAGCGGGCGTTTCCGTTCCGGCGCGAACAAACCTTCGGCGTTGAGTTTTTGCTTCAGCTTTTCAAAAGCGATTTGCAACGCGCCGACGCCGTGCAACTCGACCTCATGCACGATGAGTTGATACTGGCCGCGTGGCTCGTACACGGTGACTTCGCCGTTCAGGATTACCTTGCGTCCATCTTCCAGCCAGACGCGGGCTGTGGTCGCTTCACCGCGAAAAAGCACGCAACTCAATTGCGAACTGGCGTCCTTGAGCGTGAAATAAACGTGGCCAGAACTTTGCGCGCGCAGGTTCGTGATCTCGCCCGTGACCCAGATTTGGCCGACCTGTTTTTCGAGCAGACGTTTGACTTGCGTCGTCAGTTCCGACACAGACAGAACTTTGCGCGTCGCTTCGGTGGGAAAAAGTTCGCCGAAGTCCCACTGGGATTTTGGGCTACGGGGCATGATGATTGGTCGGGTTGAAGACGGTGACTGTTGCCTCAATGGCCTGCCGAGCAGCGTCGCGAATACTCGAACTAGAATTCGTCAACGCCGATTTCAGTGCCGGGACTAACTCAGGCACATTGAGTCGAGCGCTCATTAGAGCGTACGCTACATCGATTCGGATCCAGTCGTTCGTGTCACGAAGAGCGCGAACCAACTCGAACTGAAATTGAGACAAGTTCAAGTTCCGGTAATTGGTCGTGTAGTGCTGGACGAGGTCGGCCGCAAGCTGGCGCGTGTGCGGACTTTCAGCATTTAGCAAATGTACTAACCGAGGGAAAGTTCGGCTTGGAGTGCCGTCGCGGATTTTCAGCAGCACGATACCCGCAGCACTAGCTAATTCTTCCACAGATACCGGCAATGGCAGCCAATCTCTCGCTACCGATGGAAGCTGCCTGGAGACACACCGATAAATCTCGTTCAAAGGATGTTCTCGTTGATCGAGAGCTTGAACCAGAAACGAGACTCCATTTGTATCCATCGCACGAAAGGCGGCGATTGCACCGGCAATGTCGTCAGATTTTGTGTTTCCAACTCGAGACAATCCAAACACATCGCCAAGCCACTGCTTCGCGGAGCGGCCTTGGTACTCCGGCACGCGAGGGCGAGAAAAAACAATGCCGATGACGGCGACGGCGATCGCAACAAGCGCAAACCACCACGTTCCCATCGCGACACGATTGTTCTTTGCGTCACTCATGCTGGCAGGGGTTCCGACACGCGCTGGATCTTCGTCGCCTTGCCAGTCGTGTCGTCGATGTCAATGAGCGCGCCTTGGAGCAGGATTCGTCCTTTGGCGACTTCAAAGCGGCGCGGCTGGTTCGTCAGAAAGCGTTCGATGACGGGATCGATTTCCCGTCCCAGCACACTGTCGTGCGGTCCCGTGAATCCCGCGTCCGAAAGAAAAGCGGTGCCGCCCGGAAAGATTTGTTCGTCCGCCGTCTGCACGTGCGTGTGCGTGCCGACGACGGCGCTGACCAGTCCTTCGAGCATCCGCGCGAGGGCGATTTTTTCGGACGTTGCCTCGGCATGGAAATCGACGAAGATGATTTTAGTTGTCGTGCGCAGGCGTTCGACTTCGCTGCGCGCGGCGTGAAATGGATTTTCCAGCGGTGGCATGAACGTGCGGCCTTGCAGATTGAGCACGGCCACGGACGGAAGGCCGGGCAATTGCACGATTGTGCTGCCTTGTCCGGGTGTGTTGGGCGGATAATTCAGCGGCCGCACGAAACGACGCTCGTTTCGCAGGAGGTCGATGACTTCTTTTTGGTCCCACAGATGATCACCGCAGGTGATGACATCCACGCCCGCGCCGAAAATCTCGGCGGCGGTGTTTGGCGTGATGCCGGAACCGCCGGCGGAGTTTTCACCGTTCGCGATGACGAAATCAATCTGATGCCGTTGGCGCAACATGGGCACGAGCAATCGGGCCGCGCGCCGGCCTGGCTCGCCCACGATGTCGCCGATGAACAGAATTTTCACGGGCGCAAAGCGTACGCGGACAGCGCCAAGTTGTCGAAGCCCGAAATGACGCTCACGACGGAATAGTTTGTGGCTCGCGCGTCTCTTCGTTTATTTTCCGGCAACTATGCCACGCAAACTTAGTTCGATTTCTCCTGACTGGTGGGATTACACGACGCTCAATGACGAAATCATTCAGACCGCCGCCCGGCTCACGCCGGAAAAAATGTTGAAGCTCTCGCGCCCCGGCTTTCGCGTTGTCTTCTACGACACGTTGGAGGAATTTTATCTAGCCGAAGCGCTCGAATACGTCGCCGCTTGGAAAGAATCGACGCCCGACAATCCCGTCGGCATTTGCGGCCCGATCGGCCCGACGGAGCAACTGCCGCTGGTGGCGCGGATCGTGAACGAACTTGGGCTCTCGATTCGCTCGGCGCATTTCTGGGGCATGGACGAATGGTTCGCCAACGACCGCGAAGTGCCCGCGACGCATCCGCTGTCGTTTGAACGCGCGGATCGTGAATTGTGCTTCAACCGGATTCGCAGAGAACTTGTGATGCCGGACTCCCATTTGCATTTCCCAAAAGCCGACACGCGGGCTTACCGGGCGAGTTGGGAGGGCGTGCGCTGCGCGGTAATGCAAGGTGGACAGGGCGACGTGAAGCACTGGGCGTTTAACGATCCGCTGCCGCGCCAAGGCAAATTCAAAAACGCGCCGCCGAGCGCTGCTGAATACCGCAAGTTGACCACGCGAGTGGTGGAACTGCATCCGTTGACGATTGCGCAAAACGCGCGCACTTCGGGAGGCGGTAACATCGCGCTCGTGCCGACGCAGGCGATCAGCGTCGGGCCGGTCGAAACCTGGAAAGCCGGGAAAGTTTCAATCTGGCACGCCGGCAAACACGATAATCCATTCGGACAGAGACTGACGACGTGGATGATCAGCCGGCGGATCGTAGATGCGGCCGTGCCCATGTCGCTGCTGGCCGAACACCCGAACGTGCAGTTCAATTTTTATCGAGGTGGAATCGGTACTTGCGAAACCGAACTGCACTGAATCCGACGGCGAGTTCAGCGGCGTTTTTCCACGGAGCGAGGGTGGAAAAACACCAAACTTAACCGGCCAGGCTGGTTTCGGCCGCTGGTTTGGCAAGCAAGTCTTCAATCGCCGTCGAGCGCGTGGTGGCGAAGGCGACTTTCCCCGTGGCGAGTTGATCCAACGAAGGGACGGCGCGGAATTTCAAATTCGTGCTGGCGAGCATGTTATTGATTTGTCGCAGGCGTTCCAGCGAAGCGTGGGGCATCGCGATGAGCACTTCATCCAATTTTTCAACCCATTCGCCGTTGAGCAGGCACTCCGGCATGCCCACGATTTCAATCCCGTGCAAATCCTTCTGCCATTTTTCCGGATCATCGTCGAAAAATGCCGCCACTTTCCGGCCGAGGCTCTGGTTGGAAGCCAGCTTGCGCGCGAGTTTGGAACCCAGTTCACCCGCACCGATAATGGCCACACGCAACGCCGGCGCGTCTGTGCGCGATTTCTGTGTGAAGTATTTTTCGCGGAGCAGCCGGAAGGTCAGGCGAATTGAACAGAGCAGGAACAACGACAGTAGGAAATCGATCAAGATGATGCTGCGCGATGGCGCCCAATTGCCGGCAGTGAGCCACCAAGCCCCCATTTCCAAAAGGAAAGCGGCCCCGAGGGCGGTGCCAATTTGTTCCAATTCGGGCACGCTGAAGTAACTCAACAATCCGTGGAACTGCTTTCGCCAGAGGAGAAAGAAAAGTTTCAGGCCCAGCACCGCCATCCAGTAACGCTGGAACTGCTCGAATTCTTCGACCGGAACCTGGAACTCGAAGCGCAACATGTAAGCAACCCAAAAGCTCGCTAGCAAAGCCGAGCCGTAAATCGTCAGCACGCCAATCCAGTAGGGACACAAGGTCTGCACGATAATCCAAATGTCCTGGGCCAGATTCGCCTTGGTGGCGTACTGGCGGTTGAGTTCGATTTTCCGGGGCACGCAGTGCTTGATGTAGAAGTCCTCGACGCAACCGGCGCTGCGCAACAACATTTCCTCGTCGCGAAAAACAAGCGTGGCCAAATCGGTGATGCCCGGTTTGTACTTCAGGATTTCACGCTGGAGGGGCGTGTACTGCTCGACATAACGCGGCACTTCCGGGCGCGGACCCACGAAGGACATCTCGCCCTTCAAGACGTTCCAGAGTTGCGGCAGTTCATCGAGCTTCCATTTGCGCAGGTAACGGCCGACCCGGGTAATTCTCGGATCGCCATCTTTCGTCACCGAAATGCCCAGCCGCTCCGCGTCCACGATCATGGTGCGAAATTTCCAGAGAAAGAAGTTTTTGCCGAACTGCCCGACGCGCTGCTGGTGGAAAAAAATTGGCCCCCCATCGCTGAACTTCACCAGGACTGCCACGAGCAAAAAAAACGGTGAGAGCACGATGAGTCCGAGCACGGAAAAGACTGCATCGAATGCCCGTTTCACCAACGCGCTCCCGCGTCCCACATCCTTGAATGCGTTCGTCGCCTCGCGGGCCGACTGTTCCCAGCCGTGCTGCGAACCGATGCAAAACCAGACTTTTTCGTTTACTGCCATGTGATTGCCGATTGGTGGAATGCCGCCCTGTGGCGCCGGGCGTCAAAGCTGAAAATCAAAACGTCAAAATTGACTTCGCAAACTTCTGTTCAAATTCAAACCGACAGCCCTGCAGCGCGCTGAAACTGGCATTCCGTGCCACGCTTGTCAATCTTCGTTCCTGATCCAGGCGACTGACTTCGCTCGCATTCCCGGGCGCGTAATCGCTTCGGAATACGCGCCACGGTCGAAGGCAAAACATTCCAGGAGCGGCAATTTGACCGGCCAAAGCCAGTAAGTCGCGCTGGACTGGTAACGGCTTCCGAGCTGTCCGTCGGTACTATCGGATTATCAAGCGGAAGCTAAAGAAAATCATGGCCCCGAACTGACGACTTACTCCGTTGGAAATTTCATGCGGAGTTACAGTAAGATGCGCACCATCCGCCGCGAGGCCGCCTGGCGCACAGAGGCAATCGGGCAGAGCTGCCGCCAGTTTGGTTTAGCCGTCGAGCACCGCAACCGCCGCCTCGAGACTCGCGACGTCGGCGATGTTCAACCGTTGCGCTCTTTCGTCAATTCGCTTGAGTGTGCTGTTGAGTGCCGTTCCAGGGCCTAGTTCAACGAATCGTGTGAATCCTTGCGCCAAAAGATAGCGCATCGATTCTTCCCAGCGTACCGATGAAGTGACTTGATCCACGAGTCGCGCCTGAATCTCGTCCGGCGTTCCGTGCGGAGCGGCGGTGACGTTCGAGATTACGGAAACGCGAGGAGGCGAGAATTCGACTTGTGCCAACTCAACTCGCAATTTGGGCTGCGCGCTAGCCATCAACCGCGAGTGATACGCGCCGGTGACGGTGAGCGGCATCGCCTTTTTCGCGCCACGCTTTTTGGCGAGTTCGCAAGCGATCGCGATCTTTTCCGTCTCGCCTGAAATCACGAGTTGCCCGGGACAGTTCAGGTTGGCCAATTCCACGCCGGCTTCGAGGCAAACTTCGCGGGTCGCCGCCTCGTCGAGTGCAATGATGGCTGCCATGCCGCCGCGCGTGGCTTCGCAGGCTTCCTGCATGAATCGCCCGCGCCGCCAGACGAGCCGCAAACCGTCTTCAAAACTCATCGACCCCGCGGCGGCTAGCGCCGTGAACTCGCCCAGCGAGAGTCCCGCCGTGGCGTCAAACTTCAACTCCGGCAACCGCTGCCGGAGCAATTGAAAGGCGATCCAGCCCACGAGAAAAATCGCGGGCTGCGCGTTCTCCGTTTTGGTCAACTCCGCTTCCGGCCCCTCGAAGCAAATGCCCGTCAGATCGTAGCCGAGAATCTGGTTGGCGTGCGCGAACAAATCTTTCGCCAATGGAAATTGAGCGGCCAGATCTTTGCCCATGCCGACTTTTTGAGCGCCCTGGCCAGCAAACAGGAATGCCGTCTTTTTCATAAAACCTCACTAAACGCGAAACAGCTCGCAGCGAAAAGGAGATTTTGAATTTCCAGCCGTGATTTACAGAAGCTTCAGTTTTGACACGCGTCCCGGCCTCGTTCACGGACGCGTCGAGATGCGGAAGAGATAAGGCGCGCCGCTGGTCTGGTTGCGCACTGTGTAAGTGGAATTTGTTCGCAGGGCGCGGAACCAGTCCGTCAGCGGATTCCACGCGACGGCGTTCGTGCTGCCCTCGACGCGATACGCCTGCCCGATGATTGATGGCCAGGCGATTTGGAGCGCGCCGCCGGATTGACGGATGGGCGCGCTGGCCCGCAAGACAGACGTGGCGTTCGTCGGATTGGTGCCCGCCAAAAATTCCTGGTAATCACTTGCACCGTCACCGTCGGTGTCGGTGGATTTCGTCCGCGTCGGCGACACCGCGCCAAAGAATAGTTTCTCCCACGCGTCGGAGATGCCGTTGTTGTTCGCGTCCGCAAACGTGTATTGACCGGCAAACACAAGCAGCTTCGTCGCGGCCAGTGTGTTCGTCTGCGGTTTGGGTGTCTGGTAAAACGGCACATCGCTGAACGTGATCACGTATTCCCCAGGCGGCGCGTTCGTGTAACTCGTGAACAATCCTTGCCCATTGCGCGCAATCGGCCCGTCGAGGACGAAACTCGCTTGCGCCAGATTGTTTGAAATCTGAATCGTGCCGGGCACAATGTTCGTCACCGTCACCGACACGTCGTCCACGAGCCAGCCGGGATGTGCCACGGCGTCGATGGAGAACAATTCGTAAGCCCAGCCGAAGCGAACCACCTTGCCAAGGTACGCCGAAGCGTCCACTTCCTCCTCGACCCAACCACCGGAACTTCCGTCGTACGCGGCGAGTTGCGTCCAAGCCGCGCCGTTATTGGTAGAAACGTACACGCCGGCTGTTTCCAGAATATCCGTCTCGTCGTTGCGCGGCGTGAAATCGTAGTTGTGCCAGAAGCGCAGCGTCGCGATGTTCCCGCCGCTCAGATCAATCGCCGGGCTGGCGAGCGAGCTGTTCGCGTAATCGTTTCCCTCGCCGCGCAAATTCGTGCCCCAGCAATTCGTGCCCGAGTGCGCCGCGTTGGCCAGTTCGTTTTGCGGCTTGCCAAACTGCCAGTCAGAGGACGTAAGAATCGATTGCGTCTCCGCATCCACGGACGGATTCACGACGGTCCAATTCGTCGAGCCGTGTTCCAAATCGTCGCGGAAGGGCGGCGTGAGCGGCTTGAGCGTGCGGAAGGAATAAAATTTTCCTTTATTGTCGTCGATAATGCTGTTGCCCGCCGCGTCCCGGCTCGCGACTTGGAAAAAATAATCTCGGTCGGGTAGCAAGCCGGTGAGCGAAACGGAATGCGTGTCCTCCAGATCCGACGAGTAAGCCGTGCGACCGAGAAACTTCGACTCGCCAAACTGCACAAGTGAATCTGCGGCCTCCGAACTGTCCCACGTGATAATTGCTTCCGAATAATCCGGCTCCACCTTGACGCGGCTGACGGTGGGCGGCGACGAATCGACGACGGACTCCGCAAAAATCGTCCGTCCCGCCGCGGAAGCATCGACGTACTCAACATGGATGATGTCTCCGTCGTTCACTCGGATTTGGCCCGCGCCGGCGGCGGCGTTGGTGGCGATCAAATTTACAAAGCCGCGAAACAATCCGGCCGTCGGAGTTTCAGAAAGCGAAACGGTTTGGCCTTGCGGCAAAAGATCGCTGACCAGCTTGATGGAGATCTTTTCGCTCCCGGCCAAATCCGAATCAGCCACTTCAATCGTGACGCGCGCTGGAATCGAGTAATCCTCGCGGTCAAGTTCGATTGAACCGAGTCCGTTGATTCCCGGCGCGAGAAAGCTGATGACGTTACGAAGGATCGCGCCGCGATTGTTCGGATCCATGCCATCCATCGGAATCGTATCCAGCGGAAACGAAAAATAGACGACGCGCCCCGCGCTCTCCTCGCCGGCGCGCGGAAAGCGCAGCCCCACCGGCCGCCCGGTGGCGTTGTCGAACAGGATCGGCGCGGCATTCGTCGTCGGATGAAACGTGTCCGAAACATTTAGTGAAATCGTGATCAAATCGGGATACGCCGAGAAATCAAGGTCCGTCTGCACCCCGCTGGTCAGCGACGTGTTGTCAACGCCGAAGATCCCGTCCACTCCCGGATCGACCGCGAAGTCTTCCACGTGCAAAACATTCTTCCGAAAGTTTGTCAGCCCTTGTTCGTCCAGCCGGCTCAACACTTCCATCGACGCCATGAAGAATCCGCCGCCGCCGCTCACGTAATCACGAATCGCCTTCGCGTCGCCCGTCGTCAGCGATCCGGAAAATTCGCCCGCGCGCCAGATCACCACACGGTACGGCTGCAAATCCGCGAGCACCGGCGCGCGCCCCTCGTCGGCGACCGACCACACTTCATATTTGATGCCCGTGGCGTCGAGCCCATCGAGATACGTGCTGACGGGCACGAGGTCGTTCAAGATGATGTCGTTGAATGCATCGACCAGCAGCACCGGCGGCACCGGGCGCGTCACGACGGAGAACAGCCGGCCCGAATTATTGTTCGTCGAAATGTTGCCCGCTTCGTCCACCGAAATGATCAAAAAGAAATTTGTCGTGCCCGGCGGGACACCATTCAACGTCAGCCCATGGTCGGCGATTAAGGCGGAATTCGTGATCGACAAGTTCAGATTCGCGTTCGTGCCGTAGCGGATGATCGAGCGCGTGTTTTCGTCGGTCTGCCAAGTGATGACAGCTTTGCCAAAATGATTCGTCGTCGTAATCGCGGACGCCACGGGAGCCGTGAGATCCGCCACCGCTTCGACCGTGCGCGTGCCGGAGGGCGACGCGTCTTGGTAGCTTGCGCTAATCTTGTCCCCATCGGTGATCCGCAACGCTCCGTTTGCCGGGCTGGTCGCCGTTGCGATGTTGCCCGTGAAAACCCCCGCCGAGCCGGACGGCAGCAATTTGATTTGAGCGGCGGTGGATTGTGAATCGCTCGTAATTGGAATGCTCACTGAACTTTGCCCCGCCAGATCGAAATCGATCAGCTTGATTCCGATTGTTCCCGGCACGGTATAGGCGTTGCGATCAAAAATCAAAATGCCTTCGCCCGGCAACGGCAGGTCGCCTGAAATCACTAGCGCGAAGTCCTGCTGCGGCGGCGTGTTCGTGCGGCCGTGAATATCTTCAGCGATGTTTTTCGCGCGCACGCGCACAAAGTATTCGCCCGGTGGCGGCGCGAGCAGATGCACACCTTCAACATTATTGATCGCGTCGCGGTCAGGCGGATTGGGAATTGAGTCGCCAGCGTTGAATTGATTGCCGCGATACACGGTGCCGTCCGGTCCGACGACTTCGAGGTCGAGATCATTAACGAGCGCCGGAATCGCCGCCGGAAATCCGGGCACGTCCGTGTACGTCAGCGTAATTTTCAACGGCACGTTCGGGTTGCCACTCACAATCCGCTGCTCGAACGTCTGGCCATTCGTGAGGATGATCGACTGATCGATGAACTCCGATTTGCGCGTCGAGCCGATGATGTTCGTCAGCGTCACGCGACCCCAGCCTTCATCCATGTTCGGGATCGGATCAGTGCCGCCTTCGACGTCGTCCATGTCCGTGGCGGAGTTGATCAGCGCCGCCTTCACGAGCGCCGGCGAGGGCGTCGCGTTGTTATGTGTGGCGCGATAGTACTGCACAAAAATCGCCGCCGCGCCCGACGCGTGCGGCCCGGCCTGACTCGTGCCGCCTTGATACTGGTAGTTCGGCGAAATCGGCAGCCACGCGCTCGTGTCTGGCGCGGAAGCGGATTGCAGCGACGCGATCCATGTGCCCGGCGCGACGATGTCCGGCTTGATGCGGCCGTCTTCGCACGGGCCGCGGCTCGAGAAATCCGCCATCGCCTCAATGCCGTCCGCATAGATGAAAAAGTCCGGGCGATCATTTTGCGACGCGCCGGTCGCGATCACGTTTTTGGCGACGGCCGGGCTGTCCAGCGTTTGCGCGCCAGGCCCGGCGTTGCCAGCGGAGAATTCAAGGATGTAAGGTTGATCGTCCGGCGTCTCCGCATCGGCGTCGCGCACGAGCGCGTCGAATTGCGCGGCGCTCAAATCGTAGCGGCCATTCACATCGTCACCCCAACTGTTCGAGCCGATCACCGCGCCTGCGCGCACGGCGTCGTGGGTCAGCGTTTCGTACGGCGGCAAATAATCTTTGCCGTCGGCGTCAAAAATTCGTTGCGCCACGAGATGCGCGTTGGACGCGACGCCCAAACCGTAAAGCGTATCGCGGTCGTCCGTTTCGCCAGTCGCACCGTTGCCGGCGATGATGCCCGCGACGTGCGTGCCGTGGCTGTGTTCATCCGACGCATCCAACAGATCGCAGTAGAAGAAGAACGCATCGACGCGCCCGGCCAGATCGGGGTGCATCGTCGCGGCGTCACCATTGTTCAAGCCGCTGTCCGCCACGCAGACGACCACGCCGCTGCCGTCGAACCCAAGTTGCTGCACCACCGTCGCGTGTTGGTTTGTTTGCGCGGGCGCGGCCTGAAGCTTCAGGCTCTCCAATCCGAGATCGCCGCCGTCGCCGCCGAGTCCACCACCTGCGCCTGTGCTCGGCGCATATTCACCGCCGCCAACAATTTTCGAAGCGATCTCGTCGATGAGTTTCATCCTCGGCGCGGATTCGATCCAAAGCACCGAATCCGATTTCGCGAGTTGCCCCAACTGCGCGGGCGTCACTTGACCACGTAAAATTGAACCGAACTTTGACGGCGAGTGCTCGCGCAGCAATTGAAAGACGCGCGTTGTTTTCAAAATTTCCGCCGACGGCGCGTGCGGCGAAAGCAGAAGGCTGATGGGCACGAGCGCGTTCGTGGAAGCACCGGCGAGTTCGGAGTGAAGCGCGCGATGCGTCTTGTGTTCGGGCCGATACTCGCCAACCCACCGCACAAACGGTAGCGCGCGCAATTGACTCAGCCGCGCGGCTTCGACACGCGCAACAAACGCATCGTCCGGCACGAAGCGTAACAGATCGACGCCCAGGCTGGCGAGCCGCGCGCGCCAAGCGATCTGGAGCGGCCCGTCAAGCTGGACCAAATACAGGCCGGACACGACGGCTTCGGCAGCTTGCGGTTGCAAATTGAGGTTCGGACTCGGCGCGGATGTCGTGATGACTTCGTTGCGCAGGCGGATGGATTTGGTTTGAGCCGGCACCTCGGTCAGGATGGAAAGCAAAAGAACCAGGAACAACAAGCAGCGGCGGGCAGGCGCGAACGTCGGTGTCATAACGCGGCTACGATAGGCACAGAATCGCAATTGGACAAGTGACGGCGGTTGTTGGATGCAGCGAAATTCGCTGGCCAGCTCCGAAGCGCTGTGAGTATTAACTCTTGCCGCTCGAGACGAAGCGCGATGACTGAAGCTAAAAAATTGCGAGTGTTGATTGTCGAAGACTCCGAATTCGACGCCCGCATCCTCGTGAACCTGCTTCGCCAGGGCGGTTATGAAGTCGTCTTCCAGCGCGTGGAGACGGCGGAAACATTGCTCGCGGCGTTGAAGGAAAAACCGTGGGACGTCGTGCTGGCGGACTACAATCTGCCGACCTTCAACGCCCTCGCAGCACTGCGGCTTTTGCAGGAGAGCGGACTCGACCTGCCGTTTTTGATCGTCTCCGGCGGCATCGGCGAGGACATCGCGGTGGCGGCGATGAAGGCGGGCGCGCACGACTATTTGATGAAGGGCAACCTGGCGCGTCTCGTGCCGGCCGTCGAACGGGAGTTGCGCGAAGCCCACACCCGCGCCGAGCGCCGCCAGGTCGAGCAAGCGTTGCGCGAGAGCGAGCTGCGTTACCGGCTGCTTTGGGAGAATTCAGCGGACGCCGTGCTTCTGATGGACACGGACAGCAACATTCATTTCGCGAATCCCGCCGTCGAAAAAGTCTTCGGCTATGCGCCGGAGGAAGTGCTCGGCAAAAATCTCACGTTGCTGCTGCCGGAACGATTGCGGCCGGATCACCAGGAAACCTTCACGCGCTACCTCCGTTCCGGCGTTGCCGACTCGAAGCGCCGCGTGATGGAAACGGTGGGCCGTTGCAAAGGCGAAAAAGAAGTGTTGATCGAAATCGCGCTCAACGATTTGGCACTCCACGGCAAGCGCTGGTTCGTCGCGTTCATCCGCGACATCACGGAGCGCAAACGCGCGGAGAAGGAATTGCGGCAACACCAGGAAACTTTCGAAGTGGCCCGGCGCATCCAGCAACGGCTCTTTCCCAAAGCCGCTCCGGATTTTCCTCCATTCGACATCGCCGGGGCTTCGTATCCCGCCGAGGCCGCCGGTGGCGATTATTTTGACTACTTGAAGATGATCGATGGTTGCCTGGCCATCGTGATCGCGGATGTGACGGGGCACGGCGTGGGGCCGGCATTGTTGATGGCGGAAACGCGCGCCTACCTGCGCGTGCTCACGCGCAATCGCGAGGACGTCGGCGAAATCCTCACACGCGCCAGCCGCATCCTGGCAGAGGACGTTGATTTTGAGCGGTACGTCACGTTGCAATTGACCAAGTTCGATCAACGCACGCGATCGCTCATTTACACGAGCGCCGGGCATCCGACCGGCTACGTGCTCGACCGCGCCTGCCAGGTGAAGGCGTTGCTCAAGCGCACCGGTGTGCCGCTGGGCTTGCAGCCGGACGCCCGCTACACCGCGGCCCCGCCGGTGGCGCTGGCCGCAGGCGACATTGTGCTTATGCTCACTGACGGCATCGAAGAAGCAATGTCGCCGGCGGATGAATTTTTTGGAAGCGAGCGGTTGTTCAACGTCGTGCGCCAGTTCGCGAACAGGTCCGCGAAGGAAATCGTGGAGGCCATTTACCAGAGCGTCCGTAGTTTTTCGGGCAATCGTCCGCCGTTGGACGATTTGACGATGGTCGTGGTGAAAGTTGGTTGAGCCGTCGCGGGCGGCGGCTCACGGCGAATAAACCGCCAGCGTGTCGAGCACAGCCTTGACCCGTGGCACTTCGTGGGTGCGGAACAAATCCGTCCGTCCCAGACTCGCCAGCACTGCGAAGAATGGTTCCGCGCAACGCACCTCGTCCCCGAAGTATTCAAACGCGTGCGGCAACGCGTGGCACACCGGAAATCCCAGCGTCCTCAGGCGGAACGTGTTCAGGAAAACGCGCATCTGATGACGCACGCGCACGGCGCTGTCCTGCAAATTGCGGTAATAAAATCCCAGGCCGGGATCGATGATGATTTTTTTAACACCGCAACGCGTGGCCAGTTCAATCTGGCGCGCGAAATAGTCGTACATCATCGCCACCGTGTCGGCGCGGAAATCGAAATTGCCTACTTCGCGCACGTTGCGGCCTTGCACGTAACAGATGATCACGGCTGCGTCGTGCGCGGCTGCTTCCGTAAACAACCGTCCCGACCCAACCGTGCCGGTCAGATTCAACACGTTTGCGCCAGCTCGCAAACACGCCCTTGCCACAGCCAGCGAATAAGTTTCAACCGACACGAGAACGTCCGCCGCGCGCAATTCTTTAATCACGGGGAGCATTTTGCTTTTTTGGAGTTGTGCTGAATGCCGCGCTGCATTGGCGAGGGTCGATTCCGCGCCGACATCGACGATGTCCGCCCCTTGCGCCTGGAGCACATGACCGCGACGGATGGCCGCTTCCGCCGACAGGCACACGCTCTCGCGGTACCACGAATCGCTCGAAAGATTGATGACGCCCATGATCGCGGGCCGCGAATTGAAGCTGAAAATTTTTCCGGCCAAAGAAAACTCCGCAACGTTCATTGCGGCCGCAGCGCGATGCGTGTCGAGCAGTTGCGCCAGTATTTCCAAATTAAGCATGACGCGGCGCAGCGTCGCAGGAATTGCGCGGGGTGTAAAAATTATTGTTCGGCAGATCGTGCGACGTGGAGATGGCGCGCCCGGCGGGAGTCGAACCCACGACCGACTGCTTAGAAGGCAGTTGCTCTATCCAACTGAGCTACGAGCGCATCGCAAAGTAACCGGCTGCGGGTCATTTTGACTAACGCAGCCGTGATTTCAAGCGAGCATCATTCCACCATCCGCATCTGGATCGCGTCGATGATTTTTTCGCCGGCGGAAATGGAGCTGACGACGACGGTGGTCTGGCCACGTTTGAGATGGCCGCGCGTCATCAGCGTCTTCATGGCCAGATCGATCGTCTTTTCGGGGTTTTCGTAATTGAACGGAATGACGAGCGATTTGACGCCCCAGTTGATTGCCAGCGAATCAGCGACTTCCCATTTTTCGCAGATGGCAAAAATCTGCGAATGCCGCGGGCGCATCCACGCGGTGTGGCGGGCCATGTTGCCGCGAACGGTGAAAACCAAAATCGCCTCGGCGCGCAGTTCATCGGCCATCACCACGGCGCTCTTCACCAGCTTCTGGCGCGGGCTGGTGAGTTCCGCCTGGGCCTGATAATTCGCGCCGCCGCTGCGTTCGATTCGTCGCGCGATTTTGTCGAACACTTCCACGCAATGCAGCGGGTATTTGCCCACGGTGGTTTCGCCACTGAGCATGATGCCATCGGCCTGCTCGAAGACGGCGTTGGCGACGTCCGTGATCTCGGCGCGCGTCGGCATCGGATTTTCGATCATGCTCTCGAGCATGTGTGTGGCGACGATGACTGGCCGGCCGATGCGCAGGCACGCTTTGACGACGCGGCGCTGAATGATGGGCAGCTCTTCGTAGGGGCATTCAATTCCCAAATCGCCGCGCGCCACCATCACCGCGTCCGCCTCCAGAATGATTTCCGTGAGATTTTTCACGGCCATTTGGTCTTCAATCTTGGCCACGATCCTTGGTTTGTGTACCGATTTGGCGAGAATGTCGCGAAGCTGCCGGATGTTCGCCGCCTCACGCACGAACGACAGCGAGATGAAATCAACTCCCACTTCGAGACCGAGCTGCACGTCGGCGAGATCTTTTTCGGTGAGCGTGGGCAGGTTGACTTTGACGCCCGGCAAATTGATGTGCCGGCGGCTGCCCAGCTTTCCCTCCGTGAGCACTTCGCATTCAATTCGGTTGCCCGCTTTTGAGAGCACCTTCATCCGGATTTCGCCGTTATCGAGCACGACCACGTCGCCGGCATTGATGTCTTTGGCGAGGTCATCGTAATTCACCGTGACGCAATGGGTCTCCGTGCATTGCTCACCGGCGACGGCGAAAGTGAATTTCTGGCCCGGCTGCAAGTGCAGCACCGCCGGCAAATCGCCGGTGCGAATCGCCGGGCCTTGCGTGTCGATCATGATGCCGACGGACACGCCGCGCTCTTGCGCCGCCTGGCGCAGGCTCTTGACGACCCGTCGCACCCAATAATAAAAGCGGCAAATTCGCGGACAGCGACGGAAGGAATGCTCCGGATGTTTGGAAGAACCTCTATCATGGTAGGAGCGCTACGAAAGCACGCGGTGCTGCGCCGTTCAAAGCAGAAGTGCGCGCGATCAAATCGAGCGCGAGCGTGGAAGAAAATTGCGCGTCTGGCAACGAAGTGCATTTTCCTCTCGCCCGACACCCGCAAACCAATTAAATCCTCTCGACTCTGAAACGCACAAACACATGAACACCGTCTCCCAACTCAAAACCGTTAAAGGCAACACCTCCGCCAAAGTCTCCAACGAACTGTCCCGCACCGGCGGCCTGCTGCGCCTCGCGCCCGCGTGGGTGCCGCGCTCGTTTCTCCAGCCGGGTTTGCGGATCAAGCTCCATCCCGACGACACCTACGCCTACGGCCTGAACCGTGGCGGAATTGACGAGCGCTGGTTCGCTTCGACGACGGTCACGGCCAACGAAGGCCGCGCGGCGGACGAAGGCTTGAACTACTGCGTCGTGGGCAAGGAACGCTTCACGCTCAAACAGGCGGTGGATGACTGCGGCGCGACGTTGGTCGGCAAATCGATTTGGAAGAAGTACGGCAAGTGGCCGGTGTACTCGAAGTTCTTCGACAACATGGGGCCGATTCCGCATCACATGCACCAGTCGGCCAAGCAGGCGAAGCTCGTCGGACAGGAAGGCAAGCCCGAGAGTTATTATTTCCCGCCACAGCACAACAACGTGGGCAACAATTTCCCCTACACCTTCATGGGCTCGAAAACTGGAACAAGGGCGACAACGGCATCCTCGATCTCTCCAAAGCCTACCGCCTCAAAGTCGGCTCCGGCTGGCTCATTGATCCGTGCATCCTTCACGCGCCCGGCAGCCTCTGCACCTACGAGCCGCAGTGGGGCAGCGACGTCTTCGGCATGTATCAAAACCTCGTCGAAGGCCGCGAAGTGCCGTGGAGCCTGCTCGTGAAGGACATGCCCAAGAGCAAACACCGCGATCTCGACTTCATCGTGGACCAGCTCGACTGGGACAAGAACGTCGATCCGAAATTCAAGGACCACCACTACCTCGAACCCGTCCCCGTCGCCGACACGCGCAAGGAAGGTTTTGTTGATCGCTGGATCGTCTATGGCAAGGTCGATGGCGAACAACTTTTCACGGCGAAAGAACTCACCGTGAACCCCGGCGTGAAATGCACCGTGAAGGACAATGGCGCCTACGGCCTCATCTGCGTGCAGGGCCGCGGCAAGATCAACGGGCTGCCGCTGAATTCGCCCAAGCTCATCCGCTTCCACGAACTCACCGAGGACGAATACTTCTGCACCGAAGACGGCGCGAAAGCCGGCGTGACCTTCGAGAACACCAGCGAGACCGAGCCGCTGGTGACGCTCCGCTACTTCGGCCCCGAAGTGAATCCCGATGCCCCCGCGATGGGCGCGTATCGCAAGAACAAGTTTTAAGGTCATAGTTTGTGACTTTAAAGGAATTGGTGTGCAGTTTTTAAGGTGCCAAATTGGAACCTTAAACATGGCAAAGAAGAAACAGCCCATTGTGAAGCTCGAACCAGTCGAGCCGTTGATTCACGCGCTTCGTGGCGAGCGTGCGATGCTCGACTCGGACCTTGCTCGCATTTACGGCGTGTCCACCGGCGCTTTGAATCGCGCCGTGAAACGCAACCGCGAGCGGTTTCCCACCGACTTCATGTTCCAACTCACCGCCGATGAGCTGGATTCTTTAAGATGCCAAACTGGCATCTTAAAGGCCGGACGCGGGCGGCACCGGAAATTTCTGCCCTACGCCTTCACCGAGCAGGGCGTCGCCATGCTGTCGAGCGTGCTGCGCAGCCGGCGCGCGGTGCTGGTCAACGTCGAAATCATGCGCGCCTTCGTCGCGCTGCGCCGGGAGGCCGGTCGTTACGAGGCGCTGGGCCGCAAACTCGCCGAACTGGAACAGTCGCAGAAGCTCCAAGGCGAGGATATCCAAACTATCTTTGCCGCGTTGCATCAACTTGAGGAAACCTCCAGTTGGGCCTACCCGGAAGGCCGGCGGCTGATTGGCTTTCGTAATGACAAACCGAAACGAGAAGGGAAATAGTGCCGCGCATCAAAATCATGACCGACGAAAATCATTTGCTCCCGAACCACGACGCGAAGGCCGGCGTCACCTTCGAGAACACCAGCGAAACCGAACCGCTCGTGACGCTGCGCTACTTCGGCCCCGAAGTGAACCCGAACGCCCCCGCGGTGGGCGCGTATCGGAAGAACAAGTTTAACTGAGGCTGCGGCCTGCGGCGGCTAGGATTTTGCCATCAACTGATCGCGCCGCCCGGCGGCGTACGCTTCGAAGGCACGGCGCATTTCGTCGCGCACACGGCGGAACACCATGAGTTTTTCGACGTCACTGCCGGTGAATTTCGCCGGATCGTCGAAGCCCCAGTGATGGCGGTTCACCTGGCCAGGAAAGACGGGACAAGCTTGATCCGCGTTGCCGCAAACGGTGATGACGGTTTCAATCTCGCGGTGAAGAAATTCAATCAAATGCTTCGACCGATGTTGCGAGATGTCGATGCTGATCTCCTTCATCACTTCAATCGCGAGCGGATGCACGTAGCCAGCGGGATTCGAGCCGGCGCTTTGCACTTCGAGCAGGTCGCCGGCTGCCGCGCGAAGAATTCCCTCGGCCAGATGACTGCGGCAGGAATTGCCCGTGCAGAGAATCAGCACCGTCGGTTGGCGAACTTCGTTCATGGCTTGAATTTGTTCAGCAGGTTCCGGCCTGGGCGCGCACGCAACAACCGGCCGGCTGCACGCAGCGACAGCCGGGAACGGCCAGCAGCGCACCGAGAATCGGCGCGGTGAGATAAACCCAAAGCTGTTCAAGATGGCCGCTGACAATTGCTGGCGCGAATGAGCGGGCGGGATTCATCGACGCGCCGGAAATCGGCCCGGCGAAAAGCGCCTCAAACGCGATGACGGCGCCCACGGCAACACCGGCGGTGATGCCTTTTTCCTTCGCGCCGGTCGAGACGCCGAGAATGACAAACATCAGCAGCGACGTGAGGATAATTTCCAAAATGAAAGATTGCATTGCGGAACCCGCAGGCAACGTCGCCCCCAAAGTTTGGTTGCCGGGAAACAGAAACCGCAAGACGCCGCTGGCCAGCAACGCGCCCGCCGTCTGGCTCGCGACATAGGGTGCCACGAGCCGGCCTTCAAAGCGTCGTGCCGCGAAAAATCCAAGCGTCACGGCGGGGTTCAAATGCGCGCCGGATACATCGCCCAGCGCGTAAATCATCGCCAGCACGACCAGCCCGAACGTCAGCGCCACGCCCACGTGTGTGACAGCGCCGCCACTGACCCGATTGATGATGATTGCACCCGTCCCGGCGAATACGAGGGCGAAGGTTCCGAAAAATTCAGCGGCAAATTTTTTCATGAAGATCGAGGGGATTGTTTACTGCGATCGCGCGGATAGACAAGTTACAAACCAGCAACATTGATGAAGCCGGGACCAATGTTTCTGACTAGCGGGCTTGAACCTTGTAGAACGTGGTGGGCGACGGAGGATTCGTATCGGTCAGGCTCAAGGTCAAACCGTTTGTCAGCAGCCGAACGCCGTTGGCGGGAATCCAATCCGCCAGATTCAGGCTCGTAAGCAGCGAATAGCCGAGGCCGCCGATGTAGTTGGCTTCGACGCTGAAGCCTTCGCTGGAACGTCTCGGTTGCGAGAGATGAATCGAAGGTTGGCTGGGCACGGGCAATCCAAGCATCTGCGCCCAGTCGGCCAGATTTTTTCCGGTGAAGTCCTGGAAGTTGTTAAACCTCGCCCGCTCGTTGATGAGGCTTGTCCGCAGCGTCGGGCTGGCGTAGTTCGTCAAGCGGTTCCAAGTCAGGTTGAGGGAGCGAATCATTGCTGCGGTGATCACCGAATTAGTGCCTTGACTTGAGAGCAGCACACCGATTCTTGGTTCCCAGTCTTTCACGATGGCCAGCGATTGAGGGATCAAATCAGGATGGGCAACGAAGATGTCCACTAATTCACTCGTGTTCTGCCAGTACAAGTCAGCAAGACGGCGACCTTCGGCAGTCTGGTTCATCAATGATTCCAAGGCGCGATAGGTTGCCAGGGAGAACAAGTCTGATGAGACAGTCGGCACCGATTGCAGAGACCTGCTTCCTTCTGCGTGCGGGACGACCACTGAAGCGGGGCTGGAGAACGCCGTGCAGTTGTTATAGGGGACAGTAAGGAAGCTAAAGTAACAAATGTGGTAATCATACGTGTGGTATGCCTTGATGCAGGCAGTCGCCATGAGTCCCGTGCCGGGCACCACGCCGACTACGTCTGCCGAGGGAGTATAATTTGCTCCAGTTTGCTGGGGATTGATGCCTACGACGGCTGTTTCAAGATGGATCGCATCATTTGTAATCGTGTAAAAAAAGGGATCTGTTACCGACCATAACACTTGAGAACCAAGGCGCTGGGTTGTGTTTTTCTGCGGATTGCTGAATTCCGCTTCGGCGCGAACCATGCCCGTCACTTCTGAAGTGACCACCACTACTTGAGGCACGCAGCGGATCGCGGTGACAAAAGGAAAATCGACCAGGATTGAAGCCGTCGCGAAATGATTAGTTCCATCCGAAAGGGAAAACTCACACGCGCGCGAAGCAAAGTGCGCCGTAATGTTGGTCTCAAACAGCGAGAAACCAAACACGTCGTTCGTCAATACGAGCTGCCGCAGCAGAGCTTGAATGGCCGTGGTCGTCGCTTGCGCGTTGAACACACAATGGAGTTGCGCGCCGGCTGTCACATCTTGCGCCGCCAGAAAACCAGAAGCCGTGGCGAATGGCGTCCCGGCGAAACTGACGATCAACGAGTCATTCGTCGCCGGATCGCGAGCAGTCGTGATCAAGCTCGCGCCCGAAGCCCCGATTGCGAGATGATCCTCGCCGGGCTGGAAGCCATTCGTGATGACGAGATCCAACGAGCCGCCCGGCCACGGCGGCGGGGATGACTCAATAACCGTTGCGGTGGCTAGCGGGAAAGTCGGCTTCGGCAACACTTCGTAGAAAATCGAATCCGTCGTGGTGGCCGTAAAAGGATTGGGAGTGCCGCGCAGCGAACTTGTCGCCGACAACAGGCAGAAACAAATCCAGAGGATCCATTTCGATGCGTTGCTGAAAACCCCACAGGGGCGATCACGATGTGTCATAGGCTGCCTTTGCCGACAACCTTCTCGTAAAATCCGCGGACCAAAGCAAGCCTCTTCATCCGTGGGTTTAAGTTCGCGAACAAATTTTTGGCCGCAAAATTTCCGTTCCATGTCCAACGGACGCGCTCTCCGCGATTCAGTGGACTCGGCTTTTGGCGGACTCGCCGTCCTACTTCCGTCCCGCCCCCGCGATGAACGGCTTGAGGTCTGCCATCAGCTTCGCGAATCCTTCGAGCGTCACTTGCTGTGCGCCGTCGCTCCAAGCGACCGCCGGCTTGGCGCCGCCGTTGAAATCGGCCACCGCGACGAATTCCGGCGCATCGCTTCGAGGGTCTCGGGTTGCTGGGCCAGTTGCGGCTGGAGGCGCTGCTTCCAGTCGCGCAACTGCCAGGACAGCACGCCCAACTCGCGGACGATCTGGGCCAGGGGCCGGCCGCTGGAGAGCAGCAGCTGCACGGCCTGCTTCTTGAACTCAGGGTCGTAGGTCTTTCGATTTGTTTTGGTCGTCGTGGACATAGCGGTTTTTCTTTCTTGGGTTCTCCGCCCCTTGTCCACTCTTTCGGGGGAAACTTCAATGCCTAACATTTTGCCTGAGCACGCTTCACTGCGTCTCGCCGCGCGTGACGTGCAGAAAGACTTTTTCCAGACCGACTTCGTCCTCGCGGAATTCGACGAGCCGCGCACCACCGCGCACCAGGATTTCCGCCACGTTGCTCGGATCCGTGTCGTGATCCACCAGCGTCACTTTGATGCGGCCATCGACTGATTCGGCGGCGGTGATTTGCGGACAGGTCTTGAGCAGTTCGAGCGCCTGGCCGGCATCGCTGTTGACCTTGATCCAGTAGATCAACCCGCTCGACATTTGTTGGCGCACGCCCTGCACCGGCCCGCTGTAGATGAGCTTGCCGCGCTCGATGATGGCGACGCGATTGCAGAGCGTCTGCAGTTCGCTGAGGATGTGCGACGAGATGATGATCGTTTTGCCGAGCCGCTGCAGCTCCTGCAAGATCGCCATCATCTCGATGCGCGCGCGCGGGTCGAGACCGCTGGCCGGCTCGTCGAGCAGCAGCACCTGCGGATCGTGAATCAACACGCGCGCCAGGCCGATGCGTTGCTGCATCCCGCGGCTCAACGCGCCGATGAGCGCGCCGCGTTTTTCGCTGAGGCCCACGAGTTCGAGCACGTCGTTGACGGTCTTCTCACGCTGTGCGGTCGGGATTTTGTAGCACGCGCCGAAGAAATCCAGATACTCGGTGACTTCCATGTCCTTGTACACGCCGAAGAAATCCGGCATGTAGCCGATGACGTGCCGGACGGAATCCGCCGCGCTCACCACGTCGTGCCCCAGCACCTCCGCGCGTCCGGCAGACGGCGAAAGAAACGTGGCGAGGATACGCAATGTCGTGGTTTTGCCCGCGCCATTCGAGCCGATGAAGCCGAACAAATCGCCGCGGTGGATCGTGAGGTCGAGATTGTCCAAGGCCGTGAGCGTTCCGTAAACACGGCTCAAGCCGAAGGTTTGCACGGCCGGGCTGGGATTGGGAGTGGAGTTGCTCATGCGCAAATGGACTGTTGTTTGGCTGGCGCTAATGCTTTTCGGGAATTCCAGACTGGAATCCCAACGGGATTCCGGCACATAGCCCAAGGTTGCGAGGCACGAGCTACCTTGGGAAACTGCGCCGGAAACCAACAACCCCAACGGGGTTGCGGTTCGACGAGCAGGATCTGCCACAACTCCGTTGGAGTTGAACACGCTCGCACGAAAGACCCAGGGTAGCTCGTGCCTCGCAACCCTGGGCTGAAAGACACAATCCCGTTGGGATTGTGAAACGGATCGTCAATCACATGTGCTACCGAGGAATGCGCTGCTCGGAAATGCCAAGTCATGGTCGAAACAAAGGTTAATTTTTTCATGTCCGTTTTTCGTGCAGTCAATCCGCTGCCGTCAGTGGCACGCTCAAGCGGAGCAGTGTTTCGCGGTGTGAGCGTTTGGGGGTGAAACGGTAAGCCGGGTTGATTACCGAACCTTCGCGCGACCACGCGAACAGCACCGCCTCGCCGCGGTCGATTGCCGCACCAACGTCCATGCCGCGCGGTGAAACGAAGAATTGGCCGTTCTGGATGATCTCCTCCGGACGCGAAGCGATGGACGCGGCGATTAAATTTTCGGCGCTCTTGCCCACCCGAATATCCCGCCCCACCGCCTGGCGACGATACTGCACAGCGTTGCTAAATTCACCACGTGCGGCGTTGAGCAGTTCCGGCAAGCCGCGTCCTTCCTGCGCTTCGTCGAGGGTGATTTTGCGCGACTGGTTTGGAGCAAATGCGCCGAGCGGATAAACTTTGCCGTTCAACGCGAGCCGCACATCGTCCAGCCGCTGGCTCAAAGCGCTGGAAATTTCCACTTCGATTTTTCCACGCCGGGAAACAGCTTTGGCGGTCAATGGCGCGTTGCCGGGTTGCAACCAGTCGCTCACGAAAAGCTGGCTTGTCCAGACGGGCACGTCGATTTCGCCCCGGTAGCCATTGACGCGCTGCTCGACCGCCGAGCGGCTTTGCTCGAGGCCGCCCGCCCACGCACCTTGAAATTCGCCGCGCAGGCTCGCGTACGGCTGGTCGCTGACCAGTTCGTAGCGGGCATTCACGGGCGAGTACACCGAAGCGTAAGTGCGCCCGCGCAATTCGACTTGCGGGCCGCGCGGTAGCACGTCCACCATCGTCAACTCGTTCCATTCCGTTTCGCCGGCGCGCAGCCGGTAGCCGATGAAATAAATCAGGCCGGAAAAAAATGCGACGTACGCGGGGAACGTGATCCACGTGAGCATCTGCCGGTTCAATCGCTTGAGCCAAAATTGATCCAAGGGGCCGATGACGACCAGGTAAACGATGAGCAACGCGAGCAGCCAGGTGACGGGCAGTTTGCGCACCTGGGTGCTGTCGATCATCGAGCCGATGACGCCGTCGAGACTCACACCGCCGTAGCGATTGGAGTCCGGTTGCGTGAACCAATGCGCCGGAACGTCGAGGAGTTTTGCCCAAAACCAACTCCGGTTCTTCCACGAACGAAACGGTTCGCGCTCGGGACTGAACGCCAAAACCGTAACCAAGCCGCGACCGCGCCGCGCCTGGATGATCGCGGGTGTGCCGTCCAACTCCAGCAGCGGCTTACCGTCCCGCAGCGAACCGACCGCGACGCTGAGTTCAGCTTGATCGAATGCTTCATCCGGTAACTGCGCGCGAATCGGATCGCCAGTGAGCGTGGACGAATCACGCGCGTTCATCCGGTTGCGGCGGCGCGGAGATGAATCGGTGGACGCTAACGTTTTGGAATTCAACCCCGCTTCGTTGCGCTCGCTCGTCAGCCATTTCTGAAGCTCGCCGCGAATCGGTTTCGCGACGACACTGTTCAATTCGCACGGCAGCAGCGAGCGCAGCCACGGAGTGCCGGCGAGGTCGCCGGGTTGTTCGACCGCGACGACCAGATGCCCGCCGCCGTTGAGCCAGGCGAGCAGGGCTTGAACCTGATTCACTTTGAGGTCGATCGCTTTTTCGGAACTCAGGTAGAGTGCGTCGAGACTTTCGAGCGCGAGCAAGTGATCGGGAAATTGATCGGGAATGAGCCGGAGCACGCCCAGCCCGGAATCGTCGGTTCGGCTCACGCCTTTCGGAAGTTCCGGCATGCCGTTGAAGCTGCGGGGGATGGCGGCAATCAGTGGGCTGTCCCACGGACGATCCTTCGCTTGCAGATTCGGCCGGTCGGCGCGCACGCGGCCGCGCTCGTCGAGCAAACGCGCGTTCCAGCGCGCGAACCGTCCGGCGGACGCAAAAGCCGGAATGGAAAAACGTTTGCGGGTGTTGGTCGGCAATTCGAGCGCGAACCGCCGCGTCTGCGTGCGCCCGCCGGATTCGCTGCCAAACTCGAACACGGCCTTGAACGAAGGTCCGTCGTTCAAAATCTCACACGCCACCGGAAACCATTCGCCCTCCCGGATGGTCCCGTCGTAACCGAGGAACACATCGAACTGCAGCGAGGCCGAGGCGCTGAATACGAGCGCGCACATCGCCATGACCAGCGATCCCAGCAGTGGAAGTTTTCTGCCGCGTCGGGCAGACATCGCTGCGCGACCGTCCTGCTCTTTGCTCCGTCGTGACGGCGCAAGCCACCGCACAAACGGCGAAGTTGTGTCCGGTTTGTTCATCACTTCGTATCGAGGCATTGGGATCGGTTCCGCTGGCCCATGCTATAGAGACAGGCCACTGGCGAAGCAATCACGAACTCTGCCGCCGCTCGTGGTCGCTTTTTTCTGCGCGGATTACAAACTCCGGCTGACTTCGGAAATGACGCGCCGCGCTCGCCCAAGTAAAGATGTCGCCGACAGTTGAACTTTGAACCAATTATCGAAAGGAAATTTATGTTCGGTCTGTTCGGTATCATTGAAATTTTCGCACTCCTGTTCTTTCTCCCGCTCTGCCTGCTCGGAACCATTTTTTGGATCTGGATGCTGGTGGATTGCGCGACGAAGGAAAGCAATCAGAGCAACGACAAAATCGTCTGGATCTTGATCATCGTCTTCACGCATTTCATCGGCGCGCTCATTTACTTTTTTGTGCGCCGGTCGCGGCGCGTTTGACGCAGTGGAATGAATTCGGAAGAGCCATCGTGGTGGCAAGACCTGCTCAGTAACTTGGACTGGTTGGATTCAATCGGAACGCTGATTGAACTGGCTGTCGAGGTGCTTTCGAGCTTGCTTGGTTAAAGCGCGCCTCCTTTACTACGGCCACACAACTCAAGTCAGGACGTTATGGAAACGATCTATCTCATTTGTTTCGGAGTCGGTCTGCTCTTCACCATCATCAGCGCGTTTGGCGCGCATCTCTTCGGCGGGCATGACGTCCACGCGGGCGGCGTTGGCGCCGGCGGACACGCCGATGCGGGTTTTGATCACGGCGGGATGCCGGGCATGTCGCCGATCAGCCCCACCAGCATCGCCTCGTTCATCACGGCGTTTGGCGGACTGGGACTGGTCTTTTCCAATATCGACGCGACCAAAAATGTTTTCATCAGCGCACCGCTCGCCTTCGCCGGCGCGCTCGTCATCGCGGCGGGGATTTTGTGGCTGTTCAACCAGGCATTTCGCCGGACGCAAAGTTCCAGCGAATCTCACGTCGCGTCGCTGGTCGGTCAGACAGCGACGATCATCACGCCGATTCCGGAAAATGGCGTTGGGGAAATCGCCTACGTGCAGACTGGCACCCGCTACACGGCAGCCGCGCGCGCGGAAAATGGCGCCGCGATTCCCGCCGGCCAGACCGTGAAGATTACGCGCACGGGCACTCAATTCATGGTCACGCCCGCGTAAGCATTTTTCCACGAAACACACTTCAATAAATCTATGAACCCAACTCCCATACTTGCACTCGATCTCGCTGGTCTCGGCGGCATCATTCTCGTCGTCGTCGCGCTCACTTTCGTCATGTTCGTCTTCGCGGCGATCTGGGCGGGCCGCTACACGAAGGTCGGACCAAACGAAGTCCTCGTCGTGTCCGGTCGCAGGCACACGTTTCGCGACCCGGACGGCACCGCGCAGACCCGCGGTTTCCGCATCGTCAAGGGCGGCGGCACGTTCGTCATCCCGGTCATTGAGAAGGTGGACATCCTTTCGCTCGAATTGCTCACGATCGATGTGCAGACGCCCGAGGTTTACACCAGCAAAGGCGTGCCGGTGAAAGTTGATGGCGTGGCGCAAATCAAGGTCAAGGGCGACGACATCTCCATCGCCACCGCCGCCGAGCAATTTCTCAGCAAGGACACCAACGCGATCATGAACATCGCGATGCAGACGATGGAAGGCCATCTCCGTGCCATTCTCGGCACGATGACCGTCGAGGAGATTTACCAGAACCGCGACGCCTTCGCGCAGAAGGTGCAGGAAGTGGCCGCCGGTGACATGGCGAACATGGGCCTTGGCATCGTGAGCTTCACCATTCGCGACATCCGCGACACGCAGGGTTACCTCGACGCTCTCGGCAAGCCGCGCATCGCCCAGGTAAAACGCGACGCGCAAATCGCCCAAGCCGAAGCCGACCGCGACGCGATGATCAAATCCTCGCAAGCCAAACAAGCCGGACAGGAAGCTCAATTTGCCGCGGAAACCAAAATTGCCGAGGCGAGCCGGGACTACCAATCGAACGTGCAGCAATACAATGCGGCGGTGAACCAGAAGAAAGCCGAGGCCGACCTCGCGTATGACTTGCAGAAGTTCAAAACCGGCCAGCTCGTGAAAGCCGAAGAAGTGCAGGTGCAAATCATCGAGAAGCAAAAGCAGATCGAATTGCAGCAGCAGGAAATCCAGCGCAAGCAGCGTGAACTCGAAGCCAACGTGCAAAAGCCCGCCGACGCCGAGCGCTACAAGGTCGAAACGCTCGCCAACGCGCGCAAGTTCCAGCTCGAGACCGAAGCCGCTGGTTCTGCTTCCGCGACCAAGGCCACGGGTTTCGCCGCTGCCGACGTGAACAAAGCCACCGGCATCGCCGAGGCCGAGGCCAACAAGGCCAAGGGTCTCGCCCAGGCCGACATCATCATGGCGCAAGGCAAGGCGACCGCCGAAGCCACGCGCCTCAAGGCCGAAGCCTTCCAGCAATACAACCAGGCCGCCGTCATCGAACTGCTCGTCAAGGTGCTCCCGGAAATCGCCGGCCGCATCAGCGAGCCGCTCGCGAAGATGGAGAAGATGGTCATCATCAATTCCGGCTCCGGCCCCGGCGGCGGCGCGAGCAAGCTCACCGGCGACATCACGCAAATCATCGCGCAACTCCCGCCCGTGCTGGAGAGCCTGACCGGCGTGAAGTTTGAGAAATTGTTGGAGCAGGTGCCCGCGTTGAAAAAGGCGATGGGGAAGGATGAGGCACCAAAGGCATGATGACGCCGAAAAAACGAGTCTATATCGAAACGACCATCCCCGGCGCTTACTTGGAGGAACGCCCAGGACCGTTGCAGCAGGCACAACGAATCTGGACACGGCAATGGTGGGATGAGCAACGCCAGCGGTTTGAACTGTGGACGAGCGCCGCCGTACTGGACGAGTTGCGCGACGAGAAGTTTCCACTTTCGAAGGCCGCCCTGGCGATGCTCGATGACATTCCATTGCTGAAAATCACGGACGAAGTTCTCGGCCTCGTTTCGCATTATATCGCCCGACGCGCCATGCCGCGTGACCCCGAAGGTGATGCACTGCATCTGGCGGTCGCGTCCTTCCACCGCTGCGATTACGTGCTGACGTGGAACTGCCAGCATCTTGCCAATCCGAACAAAGTGCAGCATCTTCGCCTCGTCAATCAAAGCCTTGGGCTGATGATGCCGGAGTTGGTGACACCCGCCCAGTTGATCGAAAGCGCGTATGAATGAAAAAAACCTGATCGTCGAAGATGTGCGTCGAATCCGGCACAAAATCTCGGCCCGGTTTGGCCACGACACCGACAAATACATCGCCCACTTGCGCAAGCTGGAAGCGGCAGAAGCAAAAAAACGGACGAAACGACGGTTGGTGCCAGAACCGGCGGCAGCGAAGTAAGTTTGCAAACCTGCCCGCGCTCAAGATGAGCCGAAATCTGATTCTTAAAAATGAATGAGGCCCTAGAGACGAACGTTTGCCCGCTTTGCGCGGAAGTAATTAAATCAGCCGCAAAAGTATGTCCGCACTGCCGACACTGGCAGAAAAAGTGGTCACTCCAGAATCCGTTGGTGATGATGAACGTCTGGGCCGTGTTTTGGCTTGTGCTGCTGGCTTGCTTGGTGACTTTCGTCGAAAAAACGGTTGGCCCAAAGCGTGAGTTCGGCCCGTACCAAGATCAGATCGTGGCGATAAACTCTGAGTTCAGCCACCGGATGTCCGGCAGCAATCTTTGGGTGACGGTGGTCGGAGTGGTAACCAACCGGAGCGATTTCGCGTGGAAAAACGTCGGGCTGGAGGCACAGTTTTTCGATCGTCAAGGGAAATTGATTGACGTGGATTCGCACACGCGTGACTACGACGGCTTCACAATCCTTCCGCACGCGCAGCAGGCGTTTAAGATCGAGGGCAAGGCAGCAAGACCTCAAACCGAATACGTTGGCCATAAAGTGACGGTTCGCTGGGCGAAGGATGCCAACGCGTTGTTTTAAGCCAACCGAGAAATCATGCGCCTCTTCAAACCCATCATGGACTCCAATCACTCCGCGTTGGCATTTCGGGCCGGTCGAACCTGGTGATCGCGCGGCTTGGCTTCACCAGCCGTGTTTGAGGACTTCGACTAGTAATTGAAATAAAGTTGCCGGCCGGAATAGCCGGCGAGGTTCGTGACGCCGAGTCCAATCAAGCGCAGCGGGCGTGAAACCAGTTTTTCCCTGGCCAGCAGCACACAGCCCAGCCGGTAAATGTCGCGCACTTCGGTGAGCGGATCCTCGACGCTGATCTGGCGGGTCAGAGTAGTGAAATCGCCGTAGCGCACTTTGACTTGGACGGTCTGCGCGCCGAGTTGTTTGCGTTTCAATTTGGCCGCGATTTCACCGGCCTGCTCGCGCAAACACGCGCGCAGCACCGGTCGGTCGGTGGTGTCGCGCAGGAAAGTATTCTCGCTGCTGATGCTCTTGACCTCGTCGTCCAACTCCAGCGGACGATCATCTTCGCCGAACGAAAACCGCTTCAACTTGGGCCCGAACGAGCCAATCAGCGCGCGCAAGTCGCCGGGATAATCCTGCAACTCGCCGACGGTCTGGATGCCCGCGTTGCCCAAAACTTCGGCGGTCACTTTGCCGACGCCGTGCAGCGCGCGAATGGACATTGGCCGAAGGAAAAGAACTTTGTCGCGTTCGGAGATGAGGGCGAGTCCATTCGGTTTGTTGAAATCGCTGGCGAGTTTGGCCAGCAATTTATTCGTGGCGATGCCGATGCTCGCCGTGAGCCGGCGCTCGGAGAAAATACCGCGCTTCAATTCGCGCGCGAGCGGCAACGCGCAGAGCAGCTTTTCGTCGGGATCGGCGCCGTCGAACAAAGCGGTCAATTCAAGATACGCTTCATCAATGGACATCGGCTCGATGACCGCACTGGAGCGCGCCAGGATTTCCATTATGTGCGCCGACTCCTCGCGGTACCGGGCCATGCGCGGGCTGACGAAAATTCCTTTTGGACAAAGCCGCGCCGCCGTCACGCTGGGCATCGCGGAACGCACGCCGAATTTTCGCGCCTCGTAGCTGGCGGCACTGACGACCCCACGCTGGGTAGGCGGGCTTCCCACAATGACTGGCTGGCCGCTCAACTCCGGTCGGTCGCGCTGCTCAATCGACGCGTAAAAAGCGTCCATGTCCACATGGAGAATGACTCGTGACACGCGCGTAAAGCGTAGTTGCTAGAAGCGCGTATGCCAACCGCCAATGGCTCTCTCTCTGGAATTAGCCTCACCCACTTAAAATCACCCGGCCGCCGATTTGTCCCGGCTACCGATTGAACTGGTGGAAGCCGACCTGCATCTGACGAAACAGGCCGCAATTTACAAGGCCACGAACAAGCTGTCCTACGCCGATACGTTTGCGGCGGCGCTGGCGAAGATCAAAAATGTGGAACTCGTCACCGGCGACGCGGAATTCAAGCCGCTCGAAAAGCAAATCAAGATCACCTGGCTAAAATAGCCGGGTGTGCAATGCAGTGACACGATTTTCACAAATTGGCACGAATTCAAACCGCGAACTACGCCGAATACGCAAACGCGCCTTGCCGCAGCTCCAACGAAGCAAAAGAATTAGCCCAGCAACGGTGTGACGCGACTACCCTGGGTTCTAGTCCCACAAAATAATTCTTCCTCGCCTCGCCCGGCGAGGAGGCCCGGGACGATCCCGCGTTGGTCCGATCTTCGGGATTGAAACCGCGAGCACGGTTCGTATTCTCCGTGCCGTCCTGCCGCCGGACATTGGCGGGCGGACAAACAAACTCAACGAATCAGACGAAAGTTTTTTATGGCACTGCGTTTAGGCGACGATGCTCCGAATTTCACGGCGGTCACGACCGATGGCACGATTGATTTCCACCAATGGCTCGGCTCCGGCTGGGGCATTCTTTTTTCCCACCCACGCGATTACACGCCCGTCTGCACCACGGAGCTGGGCGCGGTGGCGAAGATGAAGGCCGAGTTCGACCGGCGGAACGTGAAAGTCATCGCCGTCAGCGTCGATGCGCTCAAGGATCATCAAGGCTGGATTGGTGACATCAACGAGACGCAGAAGACGACGATGAATTTCCCCGTCATCGCCGACCCGGAGCGCAAGGTCGCCACGCTCTACGACATGATTCACCCGAACGCGGATGACACTTTCACGGTGCGTTCGGTGTTCGTCATCGGGCCGGATAAAAAGGTCAAACTCACGCTCACCTATCCGGCTTCGACCGGACGGAACTTTCTCGAATTGCTGCGCGTCATTGATTCGCTCCAGCTCACGGCGAAGTTCAAAGTCGCGACGCCGGCGAACTGGGAGGACGGCCAGGACTGCATCATCGTCACAGCCGTGAAGGACGCCGATGTGCCGGCGCTGTTCCCCAAAGGCGCGCGCACCGTCAAACCCTACCTCCGCTACACCCCACAGCCGAACAAATAGGCGTTACCGCGTCGCGTGGAAATTTCAGTCGCTTCGACTCGCTCCGGCGCTAAACTGGCCTCGTGAGCGAGCATCCAGTGGCATCGAATCCGAACCACCCGCAGCAGCCGTCAAATCCGGGCCGCCTTGGCCGGTGCATTGGCCTTGGCATCGCGGCCATTTTCCTGATGGTGATCCTCAGCGTGCTTGGCGTTTTTTTGAAGGCGACCCGCAGCCGTGAACAGGCGGAGCGCTTGAATCGCCTGGGAACTTCGGCCAGCGAAACTCAGCCGTCAGCCGCGGAAGAACGCCAGCCTCCAACTTCGCCGAAGCGATAAACTGGCCTCGGTCGTTTACACAATCAAAGCGGTTCAGCCTTTTTCGATGCAGGCGTAGGCGTTGTGGTTATGGATACTCTCGTAATTCTCGGCCTCGACTTTATACCACGTCACGGAGGGATGGGCGTTGAGCTTGAGCGCCACGTTGCGAACGAGGTCTTCGACGAATACGGGATTTTCGTAAGCGCGCTCCGTGACGGCTTTTTCATCTTCGCGCTTGAGCAAAGAATACAACTCGCTGCTCGCGGAGGCTTCAATCAACGCGATGAGATCCTCGATCCAAATCGCCTCGGTGGAGCGGATTTTCACGGTCACGTTGCCGCGCTGGTTGTGCGCGCCGAATTTGCTGATCGCTTTCGAGCACGGACAAAGCGTGGTCACGCTGGCGATGACTGTCAGGGCGAAATCAATTTCCTTGCCCGTTGCGGTGGCATCGAAACGCGCCGTGTAATCCATCACACTTTCCTGCCCGGAAACCGGCGCTTTCTTGGTGAGGAAAAAGGGGAACTCTATTTCGAGATGCGCGGAGTCCGCGTGGAGCTTGCGCTGCATCGCGTAAAGGATGTCCGTGATGTTCTCGACATGCACCATGTTGCCGTGGGCGTTGAGCACTTCGATGAACCGGCTCATGTGGGTGCCTTTGAATTCCTTGGGCAGATCGACATACATGCCAATCGTCGCCACGGTGTTTTGGGTCGAGTGCGCCTTGTCGCGAATCAGTATCGGAAAGCGCAATCCCCGCACGCCGACTTTGTCGATGCGCAACTCGCGATGATCCGGCTCGCTCTGCTTGTCGTGAAGTTTCGGCTTGTGGGTGCGACCAGCGGAGGAAACGACCGGCTGGCTTTGAGTGATGCTCAACATGCGGCAACCATTAGCCGCTCCAGACAAATTTGCAAAATTTTTTCCAATACGACTGCCCGGCGAGGACGAGAACCAAAATGCCACTCCGCGAGCTCCACCAGAATTTGCCTGCACGTTGAACTGAGAGTGACTCGATTTTGTGGTCAAGTGAGGGGCAAGGGAGCGAGGAAGCACCGATGCCCAACGAACCACGGAAACCACGACGAGTATTTGATCATCGGCGACAATCGTTCAATGGACATGGGGGCGCACTTCTTCGCCGTCATCAAACGCGCTGACTTAATCGGAAAATTGTTTTTTTGAGTAAATGTTTGGAGTCGCGTTGCCGATAACCGGACGGTGGATGGTGTGGCCAGCAGCACTGCACCAACCTTCGCGGCGAACGCAAGCGCGCGAATGAATCATCCACACCAGGGCGCTGCGAGGTCGAGGTTCGCAGTTGAATCTTGACAAGAGAAAGCGCTGCTTTAGCTTGCGCGGCCAGAGTTCGGAAAAAAGAATTATGCACTTGTTACTCGGTTACATTGATCCCGGATCGGGAATGATTGTGCTCCAATTGATCGTTGCGGGGATTATTGGCGTCCTCGTCTTCTTTCGGAACCTGTGGTGGAAGTTTCTGGGAATCTTCACGGGCCGAAAAACCGAACCGACTCCGGTGGACGCCGACGTCAAAGCAGCCTCGCCAAAGCCCGAAGAACTGGCCAAGAAGTGAGGAGTGCAGACGTGCCGGAGTTTTGCGCGCTGGTTCCCGCTTTCCTGGCCCGCCTACGCTTTACCGCCGACAATCTGTGACGATCCATTTTGGCGACCGCATGGGCTGGTCGGCACGGCTCAACGGCCTGAGCGATTGTCCCAAAACGATCACATGCTGCGACACAGTAGCCGCGAATCAGAACCCTGAGAAAACTGATGGCACACGAATCAACTGCGTCCAGTGAACGGATCGCCGGCTCATTCCGCGACCCATCCGGCTATGTCTTCAAACGAAACGGTACCATCTTTCGCGCGATTGATTCCGACTGTCAGCGACTCATGGTTGAACTGCGCAACGGCGGCTGGTTGCGGCAACTCTTGGAAAAAAAACTGATCGTCGGCACGCAGTTCGTCGAGGACGCAAACCTGAGAAGCGAACTAGCCCGCGAGCATCCGGGCTACGAAAATTTTTTGCGGCACGAATTGATCGCGCCGATCAGTTATCCGTACGAATGGAGTGTTTCAATGCTGGCGGACGCCGCCATCCACACGCTCGATCTTCAGTTAAAACTGCTGGAAGCCGGTGTGTCGCTCAAGGACGCAACGGCCTACAATATCCAATTCGTCAATGGGCGGCCGACTTTCATCGACATTTCATCATTCGAGCGGCCCGCGCGGTTGGATGTCTGGTTCGCGCTCGGCCAGTTCGCGCAGATGTTTACTTTTCCGCTGCTGCTCTTCCGGCATCACGGCTGGGATTTTCGTTCCTATTTTTTGGGCAACATCAACGGCCGCGACGTCGAGCAGGTCGCGCGTTCGTTCGGCCCGCTGGAACGCTGGCTGCCGCGCGCCTTGTTTGATGTAACGCTGCCGGCGATTTTTCAACGCAAGGCCAACGCGCAAACTGGTGACGGCCGGGCCACGCTGGAAAAGCCCAACAAAAATTCCAGCGCGCAAGTCATGAATTTGCAGCGCCTGCGTGGCAAACTGCGCAAGCTGGCCACGACGTACAAACCGCGCGGGGTCTGGTCGGATTACACTTCGACGTGCAGCTACGATTCCGAGGCGGAAAAAGCCAAAAAGCTTCTCGTCAAAGAATTCCTGGAATTGGCCAAGCCATCCCGCGTGCTCGACATGGGCTGCAACACGGGGGATTACAGTTTCCTCGCCACGGAAACGGGCGCGTCGGTCATCGCCGCCGATGGCGATCAATCCGCGATTGAAATTCTCTATCGCCGGCTGCAGGCGCGTCCCGCCGCCATCTCGCCAATGGTTATTGATCTCAGCACACCCAGCCCGGCGATTGGCCATCGGAATCTGGAGCGCCCAAGTTTCTTTGAACGGCTGGATGTCGATTGCGTGCTGGCGCTGGCACTGATTCACCACCTGCACGTCAGCGGAAACCTTTCCATTCCGGCCATTCGCGATCTATTCTTCGACATGACCCGCGATTACCTCGTGCTCGAATTTGTGCCGACGGATGACGTGATGTTCAAAAAACTTCTCCAATTCCGCGCCAACCTCTTCGGCAGCCTTACGCTGGATTCATGCCGGAAAGTGCTCGCCGAAAAATTCGACGTGGTGCGCGAAGCGCCGATACCCGGTTCGCCGCGCACACTCTGGCTGCTGCGCAAGAAGAGAAAATGAAGATTCGATGATCAAAGATCGCCCCACCCTTGTCCAGAAAGCCATCGTCGCGCTCGTGGTCGCGCTGTTGACGTTCGCCAAACAGATCGCCTTCTGGCTCATCGACGAGAATCGCTATTACTATCTCTGGCAGGCCAACGATGCGCTGGCACTGGTGCTCGACGTGATCCTGCTGGCCGTCCTGGCGCTGGGCGCTTCAGAAATTCTGCGCGCGCTCAAGGCGGATCTCCCTCGAAAAATTTTCAACCACCTGTTTCTGATTGTTTTTGCAAACGGGGCTTTAACGCTTTTCCCTGCCCGCTTCCTGCCACACGATGACATGACGATTCGCCTCCAGGCGGGCTGGGTGATCATCTGGCTGGGCGTATTCTCGGTAACGGCTTACTCGTTTTGGAAACCCCGACTCCAATTGGTGCGGCGCGCGGCGAATGTCTGCATCGTCTTCTCGCCGCTTGTGCCGATTTTGTTCTTCCAGCTCCTCTCCACCCAACCGTGGAGCACCCCGCAGGAATCCGATCCCGCCTTGCGCCCGACAATCCCGCAATCGGTTCAATCCGCCGCGGGCAAGCACCCCATCTTCGTTTTCGTTTTCGACGAATGGTCGTACCGGCGCTCGTTCAAGGATGGCGCGCTCGTGCCGGAACTCGTGAACTTGCGGCGTTTGCGCGAGGAGTCGTTTGATTTTCAACGCACCTGGTCATTCTCGTCGCGCACGCTCCATTCGCTGCCGGCGATGGTTTTCCAAAACGATCAACGGCTCGACATCGGCAAGCGCGCGGCTTTCTTCGAAATGGATGGGAAGAAAACAGCCGCCAAAAATTTCCCCAGCATCTTCAAGTCGGCCAAGGAAGCCGGCTACGTCACGGCGATGCAGGGGTTCTATCTGCCCTATGCCACCATGCTCGGCAATCAGGTGGACTATTGCCGGACGTTTGCGGTATTCCCGCGCATCGAAGGCTTGCCGGGGCGCATGGTGGAGAAATTGATCACCAACCTCGACAAGCTCACCGATCCCTTCACCGACCATGTCCGGCGGGTGTTAATCGCGCGTCTGCACAGTGAGCGCTGGTTCAACATCAACCGCTGGCTGCGCGATGAAAGCTTTCGTTTGCTCGACGAAAGCCCGCGCAACACGTTCGCGTTTTTCCATTGGCCGCTGCCGCACGGGCCGTTCGTCTTGAACGAAGACGGTTCCTACCACGGGCCGTATCCCAAAGGCGAACTGCTCGCCGGCTTGCGCGGCACGGCGGAAGATTATCACCGACACTTGATATACATGGACAGGCTCATCGGAGAGATCGTCGAGCGCTTGAAGGCGTCCGGCAAATACGACGACGCGATGATCGTCGTGACGGGTGACCATAGCTGGCGGAGCGATCCCGATGAGGTCGTCAAGAACTGGAAGGCTGACCTCCGCTATCGCAAGGTGCCGCTGTTCATCAAATTCCCCGGCCAAAAGTCGGCCCATGTGATCGACAAGACGGTTTACAACAACCTCGCGTTGAAACCGCTCATCGATTTTGTGTTGCGCGGGAAAGTCGATGAACAGAGCGCGGCCGAAGCGATCAAACAGCTCGAAAATTTGCCGACTCCCTCCGGAATAAATTCGAAGCGGCCGAAGCCCTGACGCCCTGGCGACTCTAGGCCGGCGATTCGGCGACGGATAATTTTTCAAATCCTTCCTCGATGAACGTCGTGTTCTGGATGCGCGCGAGCTTCGCGTAAAGCCCGTCGCGCGCCAGCAACTCCTCGTGCGTGCCGCGTTCGACGATCTCACCACGCCGCAAAACAAGAATCTGATTGGCGCGGCGAATCGTGCTCAAGCGATGCGCGATCACGAAGCTCGTCCGGCCAGTCATCAGCCGTTCCAACGCCTCCTGAATCAACCGCTCCGTCGCCGTATCCACGCTCGCCGTCGCTTCGTCGAGAATGAGCACGGGGGCATTTTTCAGCAGCGCCCGCGCGATGCTCACCCGCTGCTTCTCGCCGACACTCAACTTGACGCCGCGCTCGCCGACGCGTGAATCGTAACCCTCCGGCAGATGGCTGATGAACTCGTGGCAATTCGCGGCGCGTGCGGCGGCGATCAATTCCTCCTCCGTCGCCTCCAGCCGGCCGTAGAGGATGTTCTCGCGGATGGTGCCGTTGAACAAAAACGGCTCCTGACTCACGATACTGATTTGCGCGCGCAGCGAATCAAGGGAAACACGGCTGATGTCGTGTCCGTCGATGGTGATCTGTCCCGAGGTCGCCTCGTAAAAAGCGGGCAGCAAATTGACGAGCGTCGATTTGCCAGCCCCCGTCGGGCCGACCAGCGCAATCATTTCGCCGGGACGAGCGCGGAGTGAAATATTTTTCAAAACCGCGCGCTCGACATTGTAGGCAAAACCAACTTCTTGGTAATCCACCTCGCCACGCACGCTCGTGAGCTTCTCGCCGCGCCGATGATCATTCGCGCGTTCGACCTCCGTGTCCAGAATGTCGAACACGCGTTCGCCCGCCGCGCGCGCGGCCTGGAGCATCTGGTTCAATCCATGCAAACGCGTTACCGGCTCGTAAAAGAGCGTCAAGTAGAGAACGAAGCTGACCAGTTCGCCGACAGTCATCGGCCCCACGAGCACGTGTTGTCCGCCGACCCACAGCACCAGCCCGACGCCCAGCGTGCCCGCGAAACCCATCGCCGGCGAATACATCGCCCACACGCGCATCACGCCCAGCGTGCCTTCGCGCAAGTCATCCGCACGTTGCGCGAAGCGTTCATCTTCGTGCGGCTCGCGACCGAAAGATTTGATTTGCCGCACGCCTTGCAGATTATCCATCAGTAAAGCGTTCATCGCGCTCGCCGCCTCGCGTTGCGCGCGGTAACGGCGATGCGCCGTGAGTGTGTACCAAAGCGCGCCGCCCGCCAGCAGCGGCACCGGCGTGAGCGCCACCAAGGCCAGCCGCGCATTCACGTAAAATAGAACGCCGAGCACGCCCACGATGCTCAAGAGCGCCACCGTCCCCTGCTCGGTTCCATCGATGAGCACGCGCTCAACGGAATTCACGTCTTCGATCACGCGCGTCATCAAATCGCCGGAAGCACGCTGGTCGAAGTAATTTACCGGCAGCCGTTGCAATTTCGCGTACACCGCCCGACGCATGTCGAAGATGACATTTTGCTCGAATGTGTTGTTGATGCGAATGCGCAGGCTATTGAAAACTTCCCGCAGCAGAAACGCGCCGATAAGCGCCAGCATCGCCCAACTCAGCTTTTCCATCTGCCGCTTGCCAATGACGTCATCGACGATGAACTGCGTCAGTCGCGGATACGAAAACTGGAACAGCAGCGACAGAATCGCGCAACTAACCGTGCCTAGCATCATCCACGGATAGGGACGCAAGTAAACAGCGACCCGCCGAATAATCTCCCAGGTCGAACGCGATTTCGCCGAAAGCGTCGGATCGGAACTGGCTGCAACGGCGTGGTGGCGGGACATGAGCGCTTCAGCAGTAAATAAAACAACACCCGGCGAAACAGCGGCGGCGCGCCAACTTTTGCGTCACGACCGCGCTTACTCGAATTGAAATTGCACTGCGTATGCAAAACATGCGCGCAGTTTCCGAGGCGAGGCGGAGATTGTCGAGCAAGTTGCGGTTGCTTCGGAAGTGATTCCTTTGTGCCGTGCCTCCAGCAAATCCGATAGAAGCCAGCGTCACGTTCAACGCGCCAAGATCACGCAGATCGGTCTGCTACAAACCAGAATCAAGCCCGCCAGAATCCCGATGATGGCGATGACGACTAAAAGTTCGATCAAAGTGAATCCGTTACTCTCAGATTTTCCATTGTCTGTATACGGCGGTGTAGTTCGCAGAAAGCCGGCCCGAGGTGAAGTGGTTGTTTCGCCGCACATCGATCGGCAAGAAAAGCCAGCGCATCGTCCTTGCCTCGCCGCCTCAAAGCCTGGCGAGGCGTGTTTCGGCGTCGCCGAAGCGGTCGAGCCGCACGCTCATGCGATCCATGATCGATAGATACAGGCTGCACAGCTTGCGGTTGTCGTCGCCCTGAGTCGTGTAGTCCAGGACGCGGCCGGTTTCCAGCGTGCCACCCAGGCCGCCGGCGAGGATGACCGGCACCTTGCTGGAGTCATGTTTGCTGCCGGACCACATGTTCGAGATGAACATCAGACAGGAGTTGTCGAGCACCGTGCCTTGGCCTTCGGGCATCGCTTCCAGCCTTCCGGCGAGATAGGCGAGCTGGCTGCAATAATAGCGGGACACCCGCTCATACGCGTCGGATTGATCGTCGTGCGAGGCCGGATGGTGCGCGGTCCGCACGTCGAGGAAGGGATAAAACAGTCCGGAGAGATCGCGGCAAAGCAGCAGCGTGGCGACGCGCGTCTTGTCGGTTTGAAATCCGAGGGCGACGATGTCGCACATGAGGCGCATGTGTTCGCGGATGTCCTCCGGCAGGCCGTTGTCGGGCCGCTTCATGGCCAGCACCGCCGGCCCTCGCTCCCGCACTTTTTCATCCGCACTTGCCTTCGTGCTGCGCAAGCGTTCGATGCGCGTCTCGACTTCACGCACGCTGGTGAGGTACTCGTCGAGCTTGGCCTTGTCGTTGCGGCTCACCTGCCGGCTCAGGCGCGCGGCCTGTTCCTGCACGCGATCGAGGATGCTCTGCGTGCGCCGGCTGCCGCGGTTGTCGAAGAGGCTGTCGAACGCCAGCGAGGGATACACTTCCATCGGGACGGGCGACGTCGCGTTCTGCCACGAGATGTGCGAGCTGTAGGCCATCGAGAAGTTAGTCTCGTGGTACCCGGTGATTGGTTGTTCGCAGCCGAGAACCATGCTGGGCTGCACCGTCTCCTGCCCCAGATGATTGGCCAGCACCTGATCCATGCTGACGTCGCCTTTGAGCACGGCGCCTCGCTGCAGCGACGCGCCGGAGAGGATGTTGCCGGTTTGCCCCGGATGAATGCCCACGCCGGTGGCGTGCTTGTTGAAGAGGCCGGTGATGAAATTCATCTTGGCCTTGAGCGGCGCCATCGGCTGGAGGCTCCTGCCCAGTTCCATGTCGGCGCCGGACCCGTGCGCCCACCAATGCTGCGAGTTGATGCCATTGCCCATGAACAACGCGGCGAAGCGCCTGGGGAACGGTCCCGGCGTCCCGGACACGGGCGGCGCGGCGCCCCAAACCGGGATCGATTCGAGCCACGGAAGCGCCATCGCCACACCGACGCCGCGGAGGAATCGTCGCCTGGAGACTTGGAAACCTGGGGGCTTCATTGAAGCTGTATTCTGATTTCGATTCATCGCATGGTGAGGTTGTCGTCAACTCGCTGATTCAGAAACTGCGGGCTGGTGACAATGGTCTCCACCAGGCTGCTGAAGCGATATCCATTGGCTGCGAGTTTGGCGCGCATGTCGTCGATGATGCCGTCGTCCGAGAGCAACAAGCTTCGTCCGAGAGCGTAGGCTAACAGCTTGCGACATAAATTGTCGAGGAACTCCTGCTGGCGGTGTTCACGCAGGTATCGGCGCAGGCCGTCGAGTCCGGCTCCTTCGCTGCCGCCGGGAAACGTGGCGTGAGTGTCCACCGGCCGGCCGGAAAAATCTCTCTCACGGCGCTCACCGATTGGGCCAAAGCCTTCGAAGACCAGGCCAAGGGCATCGAAGCGCGCGTGGCAGCCGGCGCAATTCTTGTCCGCCCGGTGCCTGGCCAGCGTCTCGCGCAGAGTGAGATCCCCGAGCTTCGCTTCGTCGTTGGGCAGCTCAGGGACTGCCGGTGGCGGTGGTGGGATCCGTTCGCCCAGCACACGGCGGGCGACCCAGTAGCCGCGCTTCACCGGGCTGGTGCGCAGGCCGGGCGCGTTCTTGGTCAGGAATACCGACATGGGCAGGAGACCGCCGCGCTCGTAACGATTCGCGTCGTTGACCCGCACCCACTCGTTCGAGCGGACGCGGGGTTCGGGCATGTCGTAGTGCCTGGCCAGGATCGGATTGACGAACGTGTAGTCGGCGTAGAGGAAGTTGAAAACCGGACGATCTTCGCGGACGAGATCCACCATGAAGCGAATCGGTTCCTCAAACATCGCCTCGCGCAGCTCGTTGTTGAAGCTCTTGAACCGTTCGCGATCCACGGCGTTGTGCTCCTCGAATCGGCGGAAGTCGAGCCAGTTGCCGCAGAACTCCGTGGCCAGACCACGGATGCGATCATCCTGAAGCATCCGCCGCGTCTGGGCGACGAGCACCGTGCGTCGATGCAGATCCCCCGCCTTCGCGCGGGCCAGCAATTCCGCATCGGGCATGCTCGACCAGAGGAAGTAGCTCAAACGGCTGGCCAGCGCGTAGTCGGACAATGGCTGCGCCTTCCATTTCACTGCATTCGAATCCGGCGATACAGCTGGCTGTCCGACCGTCCCACCAAGTTCGACGCGGTAGCAAAAGTAGGGGGACATCAGCACGCTGGCGACGGTGTCGCGGACAGCCTCTTCATGGTCCAGGCCATCCTTTGCGCGAAGCGCGCCATAGAATGCGAGCAGGTCATCGCCCTCCGCTTTCGACAGCGGCCGACGGTAGGCGCGCTCCGCAAAGGCCAGCAGCGCCTGGAGGTGACTGGGTTCCGCCGCCAGCCTGGCTTGCTCGACCCGGCGAATGTCGGCGGAAATATTCTTGAAGTAGTCCTCGATGGCATTGATGGCGGCCCCTTCACCGCCATTACTGCGCGCCTTGGCCAGATAAGCCTCGGCGAGTTGTTTGATCTTCGCCTCGGACGTCACATCCTTGTCCTCGGAACGGGCGAAGTCGAATTCAGCGCCTTGCGCAAATCGGGGAGGCTCGGCCCGCTCGAAGAAGATGAAGTCCTTGTACTGCCGCATGGAGTCGAGCGTGATGAAATGGAATTCCTCCCACAGTCCGTCCAACTCGCGCCGGGCTTGCTCGTCAAGAACTAGCTCGGAGAGCGGCGCGTCGTCGCGGAAATAACCCGTCATCAGGTGAAACCCGGCGCTCAACAGCCGCCCGCGGCTGTCCTTGTCCTCCTTGAGAAAAACCAAAACTCGTTCCGACACGTAGAATGCGTCGGGGAAGACGTGGCAGAATCGATCGAACGCGGCCTCGTAGCGCGCACGAGCGGAATTGTCGTGAGGCACGGCGAGTGCCGGGTCAATTCCCCCTGCGTCCGCCGTCGATTCGCCCTGGACTCGCAATGCGCCGGGGTCGTACCGAGTGCGGTTCGCCGCCATCTGTCGATCCTTCCAGAGCACGAGCGGTTGGGAACCGGGGGCGATTCCACGAACGGCGAGATTGCTGACTTCCGGTTTGAGTTTTTGGCGGAGGCTCGCCACGAAATCTCGCATCCGCTCACATCCGCTGCGCGCGATGTTCTCCCGGTCCGGCCGGACTTCCCGCGGGGGTGCCGGCAACTCCCGCCACATCGCCCGTAACGTGGCGATTGGTCCGACCGCATCCTGCGGGTCTGATAGCGTGGACCAAATCGTCGCGAGGTATTTGGAGCTGATTCTTTGCGCCGTGGCGAACTCGGCCAGCGTGGCCTTCGGCTTGCCAATGGAGGCGCGGTGCTTGAAGCACCAGGCCGCCATGAAATAATCCGCGTAGTCGGTCGGCTGCTGCTGATAGAAATCAATGATGCGCTTCACGCAGAATTTATCCCGATCGGTTTCCGTGACGACGGGATGCGGTGCGAAGACGAAACCTTGCGGCTTCAGGACAATGTGTTCGGCGACCCGTCGCGCCGCCTCGAGGTGCTTCGTCACGAGCGCGGGCGACATGATCAGGGACTCGCCGGAGTTGTCGAAGCCGGCTTCGTTGGCGGGATCGACCGGAAACTCCTGCGCCGGCCGGAGGTCAACGCCCGTCAAATCGCGGATGGTGTGGTCGTATTCGGCGTTACTCAGCCGGCGCGCGAACACCGGTCCGGGATCGCCGACGTTTCGCCGCGCCTCACTCCTGCGCATCGCCTGAATCCAATCGATGACGCTTTGCCGAAGCTCCACCGTGGGATGCCGTTTGGCTTCCTCCGGCGGCATCTCCACCGCCTTGAGCTTTTCTAGCAGGACTTCCCACTGGCGGTAACCCTTGGCCACGGCCTCCGTGGTCGAGTAAGGCCGCAGATCCAGCTTCCCCTTTTGTTTCTCTTCGCCATGGCAGGCAAAGCAGTAGGTTTGCAGAAAGGGATGCACCGTGTCGGCGAAGCGAAGTTCCAACTCGCGCTCCATGCGGTCGGCGGCGGTTGCTCGACACACGCCTGCCAGCAGCACGAGCATAGCCGCTACTCGCGCGAGCGAACGCGCCGGATATTTCTGAATCATCAATGTCACTTAGTCAGTTCTCACGAATCACCATTTCACAGTTCATCACGAACGCTTGTAAATTCCAAGCCGGCGAATTGGAAGCGCACGCCTCCGAAATAACTCAATTCGATTTGGAAACTGCCTCACCAATCTGAAATCCTCGAAATTCTGTCCAATGCCCTCCATTCAAACCGGCGAGCCGGCACCTTAAATCTCGTCTGAGCAGGCAGTCGCAAACTCGCCAGAATCGCGATGATGGCGATGACGACCAGTAACTCGATCAAAGTGAACCCGGCGAACGGGCTGCGATTTTGATCGAGTTTCGTTTTCATTTGAACTCAATTTTCTTGGTAGTTACGCAACGATCTCTTTGACTACGCGGCCATGCACATCCGTCATGGCGAAACCCCCGGCCGCCGTAGCGGAACGTGAATTTTTTCTGATCGAAGCCGAGCATATGCAGAATCGTCGCGTGAAAGTCGTCTCGTGCGCTTTGTCCTCAGCAGCGCGCAGGATCGAGAGAGGTTTAGCAAGGTAGCTGGCGGTTTTAATTCGGTTTGCAAGAATGGTCAGCCATGCTTGCAACCATTCGGCTACGTTTTTCGCTAAAGCCGTCGAGTGTATCTGGCTAGAAGCAATGTCACGAAACCAACTATACCGAGCGAAACTGTACCGGGCTCTGGAATTGAGACAGCCGTGAGGCTGTCAAAGGTGATATGAACAATGTGGCCAGGCTCGCTGGGCACATTATGCAAGAAAACGCTTATGACAGAATCAAGTGCAGGGGGAGTGATTGTCCCTTGGAAGTCGGATAATGGAATCGTGATGGTAGTAAAATCTTGTGCGTTGAATAAGCCGAATGGGATGCTTGTACCGACACTTTCCGCAGGACGGCCTGAGGTTCTTGGTGGATAATTAAACTGCAAAGCAATTGCACCGTTATCCGTGTGATCGGGCTCCAAACGAGCGCGCAAACTAATCGCATTGTTTGTCCCGCCTTCAGAAAAATCAACAATCCCAGGGAAAAAGTTTTCAGTTGCAACCCATGCAATGTCCGATGACGAGGGAGCGAGGAGCGTTTGAGTCCCATCATTGTTGGCAGAAATGCTAACAAAAATACTTCCAAAGGGATTTTGGCCGGCAGCAAATCCGCTAATCACTACATCAGAAAAAGTGGAAAAAGTGCTCAAGAAGAAAAACAAGGCTAAGAAAATAAGGTGCATAGTTTTGTTCGGTAATACCAAGCAATTTAAGAATTATTTCTTCGCTGCTCCTGTTGGCTAACTGATCACGTCATTTACTACGCGTCCACGCAAGAAGGGCCGGATCTTCCTTTCACGCGACTCCGCGAATGCTTTTTGCGCATGTTTGTCGAGCTTGCCGGCACGCAGGTCGGCTTCGATTTGCTGATCCTGCTGATCCCATAGTGAAGCTTCGTATTCGCGCAGCCATTGACCGAGCGTGAAGACTTCGGTCGGCGGAAGTTGTTGCACTTGTTGGGTAATGTCTTCGGGCTCATTGAAGGAGAGTTTGTGCGTTAAAGGTTTTGTGGCAATACATGAAATGACTGCGAATTTTACTGGGTAGCTATGCAACGATCTCTTTGACCACGCGGCCATGCACGTCGGTCAGGCGAAAATCGCGGCCGGCGTAGCGGAAGGTGAATTTTTCGTGATCGAAGCCGAGCAGGTGCAGAATCGTGGCGTGCAGGTCGTGAACTTCGACGACGTTCTCCACCGCCTTGAAACCGAACTCATCCGTCGTGCCATAGACGGTGCCGCCCTTCACGCCGCCGCCCGCGAGCCACACCGAGAAGCCATACGGATTGTGATCGCGACCTTTCTTGTCCTTGCCGGAGTCGTTCAGTTCCACCGTGGGTGTGCGGCCAAATTCGCCGCCGAAAACGATCAACGTGTCGTCCAACATGCCGCGCTGTTTGAGATCCTGGATGAGCGCGGCGATGGGTTGATCGATTTCCTTCGCGAGCTTGGCGTGTTGCTGGATGTCGTCGTGGTTGTCCCACGGCTGGCCCGCGCCATGCCAGAGCTGGACAAAGCGTACGCCGCGTTCGAGCAATCGCCGCGCGATGAGCGTCTGCCGCGCGTGCGTGCCGGAGCCATACAGTTCGCGAATCGACTCCGGCTCCGCGCTGACGTCGAAGGCGTCGGCGGCGTCCATCTGCATCCGATAGGCCAGCTCGAACGATTGCACGCGCGCTTCCAGACGGGCGTCCTGACGACGGCGCTGCTGGTAATCGGCGTTGAGTTGTTGCATCAGGTCGAGCTGCTGGCGCTGTTCGCGCAGCGACGTGTAGTTGTTGCGGATGTTCTCGATCAGCTTCTCGATCTTCGTGTGCTGCGTGTCGATGTAGGTTCCTTGAAACACGCCGGGCAGAAAACCGGACTGCCAGTTCTCCGCTTCCTTGATTGGGTAGCCGCCCGGACACATCGCGATAAAGCCCGGCAGGTTTTGGTTCTCGGTGCCGAGGCCGTACGTGACCCACGAGCCGACGCTCGGCCGGCTTTGCACAGCGTCGCCGCAGTTCATCAGCATGAGCGACGGTTCGTGATTCGGCAGCTTCGCCTGCATCGAACGAATGACCGCCAGGTCATCGACGCACTCACCGATGCGCGGGAAAATGTCGCTCACTTCGATGCCGCTTTGACCATGCTTCCGAAATTTGAACGGCGAAGCGAAGGCGGCTCCGGTCTTGCGCTCCGTGCGGAGGTTTTCAATCGGCAGCGATTTGTTCGCGAACTTGTCGAGCATTGGCTTGGGATCGAACGTGTCCACGTGCGACATGCCGCCGTTGAGGAAGAAATGGACGACGCGCTTGGCCTTCGCGGGAAACGGCGGCGATTTCGACGCGAGCGGATTGATCGCCTCCGCCGCGACCAGCGAGGACGGCGCGCCGACTCCTTGCAACAACTGCGTGAACGCCAGCGCGCCCATGCCCATGCCCGAGCGGCGCAAGAAATCCCGGCGCGTCAGGAACGCATCTTCAAGCCGTGGCGAGTGGTGTAACATCAGTGAAATGGGTAGCACACGGAGCACCGTTTGCACGCCGAAATTTCATCCACGCGCAAATTCATTGCCCCGTCGCAGCGGCAACATTATTCTGCGCGCCATGCAAATTCCGTCCACGTTCCAACCGCCGCCGCGCGTGCTGATGGGTCCCGGCCCCAGCGACGTCGCGCCCAGCGTTCTCCACGCCCTCTCGCTGCCGTTGCTCGGCCATCTTGATCCCGTGTTTGTGCAAATGATGGAAGAGATCAAGGCGATGCTCCGCGCCGTGTTCCTGACGAAAAATGAAATGACTTTTCCCGTCAGCGGCACAGGCAGCGCCGGGATGGAATTCTGTTTCGTCAATCTCATCGAGCCGGGCGACGAGGTCGTCATTGGCGTCAACGGCGTGTTCGGCGGGCGCATGGTCGATGTCGCGGAACGCTGCGGCGCGCGCGTCACGAAAGTCGAGGCTCCGTGGGGCCGCATCATCGAAGCAGCGCAGATCGCCGAGGCGCTCAAGGGGCGAAAACCGAAACTCGTTGCCGTCGTTCATGCCGAAACTTCGACCGGCGCGCTCACGCCCGTTGAGGAAATTTCACGACTGACGCACGAGGCGGGCGCGTTGTTCGTCCTCGACACCGTGACGTCACTCGGCGGCTGCCCAGTGCGTATTGACGATTGGAACGTCGATGCCGTTTATAGTGGCACGCAAAAATGCCTGAGTTGTCCGCCGGGATTGTCGCCGGTTTCGCTGAGTCCGCACGCGCTCGCTATCGCGACCAAGCGGCAGAAGAAAGTTCAAAGCTGGTATCTCGACGTGAACTTGCTCGCGTCATACTGGGGCGAGCAGCGCGTGTATCATCACACCGCGCCGATTTCGATGAACTACGCGCTGCACGAAGCGCTCCGACTCGTGCTCGTCGAAGGTCTGGAAAATCGCTGGCGTCGCCACGAGCAAAATCACCTCGCGCTCAAAGCCGGCCTCGCAGTGATGGGCCTCGAACTCGCCTCGCAGCCAGGCCATCAACTCTGGCAGCTCAACGCCGTGAGCGTGCCCAAAGGCGTCGATGAAGCAGTCGTCCGCAAAAAACTGCTGACGGATTTCGACATCGAGATCGGCGCCGGCCTCGGGCCACTCAAAGGAAAGATCTGGCGCATCGGCCTGATGGGTGAAACGTCGTCACGGGCCAACGTGAAAAAAGTTCTTGGAGCACTCGTGAAAATTTTGAACGAGGCCGGTCAAAACATCGATGGATCGGTGGTGCTCGCCGCAGTGGACGCGGTGAAATAATTTCGGAACGCGGTAAATTCTCGCTGAGTTGTTGCGAGAAGAACTGCAACTGCGTTTGAACGAGTCAAGCTGCCGCGCATTGGGCGCTTGGCGTCGGCGTTGAGAAATTGCGGCAGCCATGATTTGCCGCAGAACGTTCATGAAATGAATTCCGTTAAGCTCATCATTTGTTGGGCCGTTCTGGTGGTCAGCACATGCGCATTGTTCGCGAGCGATGTGAGCGCTCCGCTGAGTCCGACGAACCGCGTGATTCAGCTTTTCAACGGCAAGGATCTGTCCGGCTTTTACACGTGGCTCGTCGATACCAAGCGTGAAGATCCGCGCCGCGTGTTCACCGTGACCAACGGGATGATTCACGTTTCCGGCGATGGGTTGGGTTATCTGAGCACGGAACGCGAGTACCAGAACTATCGCTTGAGCGTCGAGTTCAAATGGGGTGAACGAAACTGGACGTGGGGCGACCGCATCGGCAAGACGCGTGACTCGGGAATTTTTCTCCACAGCATCGGCCCGGACGGAAATAGCCACGATGGCCAAGGCGCGTTCAAGGCGGCCATCGAGTGCCAGATCATGCAGGGCGCAGTCGGCGACCTGCTGCTCATTCGCGGAACAAATTTTGATGGCTCGCTGATCGCACCCAAACTGACGGTGCCGGTTGGATTGGTGCGAACTAATCCGACGTGCGAACCAATCATCGTCGATGGCAAAACTCGTGGCTACGCGATGACGGCTGGGAAGTACGAACCCTTGCGTGACGTCGGTGGCTGGCCGTATTGGAGTCCGGGCGGCAAACGATTAGTGTTGGAACGATGGGGCCGCGTGAACTGGCAACACAAAGATCCCGATTGGAAGGATGTGCTCGATCGCCGCAACCAACTGGACATCGACAACGCGCTTTGGGGCGAATGGACTCGCGTCGAGTGCCTTTGTGACGAAGGCCGAATACAGATTCGCGTAAATGGCAAACTGGTGAACGAAGCACTCGATGTGTATCCCCGCTGCGGAAAAATTCTTTTGCAGTGCGAAGGCTCGGAAATTTACTTCCGCCGATTGGAACTGCATCCACTCCCGCGCGCGGCACACCGGCGATAGCTAGCCGGCATGTTTCCTTAGTAGCTTTCGGAAAACGAAATCTGGCAGTGGTTCCAACCGAAACCGCCAGTCATCGTTTCTGAAACGCCAACTCGTCCGCCTTCACGGTGACTTTCACGTGATCGCCGGGCTTGAATTCGCCATCGAGCAGCTTCATCGCCAGCGGATCGAGCAGCTTCTCCTGAATGGTTCGTTTGAGCGGACGCGCGCCAAACTGCGGGTCGTAGCCTTCGCGCGCCAGCAATTGCCGCGCGGCCTTGTCCACCTCGAGCTGGAGATGCTGCTGTGCCAGCCGCTTCTCCAGCCCGCGCAGTTGAATCTCCACGATGCTGGCGAGCTGTTCTTCGTTCAAGCTATGGAAAAGGATCGTGTCATCGACGCGATTCAAAAATTCCGGTCGGAAATGTTTTTTCAATTCCGCCTTCACGAGCGCTTCCATTTGCGCATGGTCTTTCGCCGAAGTTCTTCCCTCGGTAAAATGCTCTTGAATGATCGGTGAACCGATGTTGCTCGTCATGATGATGACAGAGTTTTTGAAATCCACCGTGCGGCCCTGGCCGTCCGTGAGCCGGCCGTCGTCGAGCACCTGGAGCAGCACATTGAAAACGTCGTGGTGCGCTTTCTCGATTTCGTCGAAAAGGATCACGCAGTAAGGCCGGCGGCGAACGGCCTCGCTGAGTTGGCCGCCCTCCTCGTAACCGACGTAGCCCGGCGGAGCGCCGATGAGCCGCGCGACGGTGTGCTTCTCCATGTATTCGCTCATGTCGATGCGCACCATCGCCTGCTCGTCATCGAACAAAAACTCGGCGAGCGAGCGGGCGAGTTCTGTTTTGCCAACGCCCGTCGGTCCCAGAAAAATAAACGAGCCGACCGGACGGTTCGGATCCTGCAAACCACTACGAGCACGTCGCACCGCGTTCGCGACTGCAACGATGGCCTCCTTCTGTCCCACCACTCGTAGTTGCAGGCGCTCTTCCATCTTCACCAATTTCTGCCGCTCGCCTTCGAGCATCTTGGTAACGGGAATGCCTGTCCACGCCGCGACCACCTTCGCGATGTCTTCGTCCGTCACTTCCTGGCGGAGCAGGATGGAACTGTGATTCTTGGATTTCGAGTGCTCGGCGGATTGCTTCTGAACGGCGGCCAACTTCTTTTCCAGCTCAGGAATTTTCCCGTACTGAATCTCGGCGGACTTGTTCAGATCGCCGCGCCGCCGCACTTGATCGAGTTCCGTGCGCGCCTGTTCCAACTGCGCGCTAATGATGCTGACGGCGTTGATGGCCGTTTTTTCGTTCTGCCATTGCGCGGTGAGCGCGGTGGATTTTTCCTTCAAGTTCGCCAGCTCGCCCTCGATCTTTTTCAACCGTTCCTTGCTGGCGTCGTCTTTTTCTTTCGCGAGCGAAGTGCGCTCGATTTCCAATTGCAGAATCTGACGATCCAGTTTGTCGATTTCCGTCGGCTTGGATTCAAGATCCATCTTCAGTCGCGACGCCGCTTCGTCCATCAAATCCACGGCCTTGTCCGGCAGAAAACGGTCGCTGATGTAGCGATGTGAAAGCGTCGCGGCGGAGACGAGCGCGCCGTCCTGGATGCGCACGCCGTGATGCGTCTCGTAGCGTTCCTTCAGACCGCGCAAGATCGCGATGGTGCTTTCGACGCTCGGCTCGTTCACCTGCACCGGCTGGAAGCGCCGTTCCAGCGCCGGATCTTTCTCGATGTGTTTGCGATACTCGTCGAGCGTCGTCGCGCCGATGCAGCGCAACTCGCCGCGCGCGAGCTGTGGCTTGAGCATGTTGCCCGCGTCCATCGAACCCTCGGCCTTACCCGCGCCGACGATGGTGTGCAACTCGTCGATGAAGAGAACAATTTTTCCTTCGCTTGACGTGACTTCTTTGAGGAACGCCTTGAGCCGATCCTCAAACTCGCCGCGAAACTTCGCGCCGGCAACCATCGCGCCGATGTCCATCGCGACGACGCGCTTGTTCTTCAACGACTCCGGCACATCGCCATCGACGATGCGCTTGGCCAGTCCCTCGACGATGGCCGTCTTGCCGACGCCCGGCTCGCCAATGAGCACGGGATTGTTTTTCGTGCGCCGCGTCAGCACTTGCATCACGCGGCGGATTTCGTCGTCGCGGCCAATGACCGGATCGATCTTGCCCTGACGCGCGAGCGCGGTCAGGTCTTTGCCGTACTTTTCCAAGGATTGAAATTTGTCCTCGGGATTTTGATCCGTGACGCGCTGGTTGCCGCGCAACTCGACGAGCGCCTTCAACAAGGCATCGCGTTTCACGCCGTGCGCCTGAAAAAGTTTCTTCAACGCCGCGCCGCCTTCGTCCACGAGGCCAAGAATCAAATGCTCGGTACTGGTGTAATCGTCCTTCAGCTTCTTTGCTGCGGCTTCTGCAGCATCGAGCGCCTTCTTCAAACCCTGGCCGAGGAAGAGATCGCTTGAACTGATGCCCTTCACCTTCACACGCCGGGCCAATTCGTGCTCCAGATCCTCGGTAAGCTTTGGGAGAGACACGCCGAGCTTTTGCAGCAGCGCAGGCGGCAGGCTGTCTGCCTGCTGGATCAACGCGAGCAGCAGATGCTCACCGTCGATTTCCTGATGCGAGTGTTGATGCGCGATTTCCTGCGCGGCTTGCAGGGCTTCCTGCGCTTTGGTGGTAAGTCGATCAAGTTGCATAATTCACAACCAATCTTTTACCAGCGAAGTCAAGCTGCGCCCAAGCGCGGCTTGGCGAAGGCTGAACAAATTTTGAAAACCAACTCGCTGGAACACCTCAAACTCATTGGCGCATGGGAGTGGTTTCGCCATGCCAGGCATCAATGGGCGAATCGTCGCTGATGCGCCGTCAACTTCCAAAGAGAACCCCGGCAGCGGCGGCGGCGAATGGGATTGCTGTCGCCGCCGATTCGGACGGGACGTGATTCTCGAGATGCTGTTCTTCTTGAACTTCATCACCCACACTGACCGCCATCGCAGCATTGGCTCGGCACTGTGTTTGCACGATAGCCCTGGCCTTTCGTTTCCTGGGGATGACGCAAGCGCATTCCGGAGCAGTCGAAGGGTCTAGCCTCCGACAAGGCAAACGGCTCGATAGGTTCCACAAACTCGAAGCACTCGCGATATGGTGCCTGGCGATAGAGTTGAAAAGTCTTGTCGCAAACGGCGTAGCGCAGACCACGTTCCAGGCGATGCCCGTCATCGTCGAGGATTTCCTTGAACGGTCCTTTGTAAATGACCGCTTGGTTGCGCTCGAAGCACGGGCCTTGTTTGCCTTTGAAGGCTTCGACGGTCACGCTGCGAAATTCAATCCCGCGCACGGTTGACCAAGCTTTCTCGCCGCGTTCCAAAATGCGGATGCCGTAAAATCCCGCAACTTCAAACGCGTGGAGAAACGAATCTTCGCGCAGCGCGCCGGCGATACAGCCGCTCCACAACTCTGCGTCACGTTGCATTTCAACCGGCACGTCTTCGTCACTAACGATGTCGGAAATCACGGCGCGGCCGCCTTTTTTGAGCACGCGAAAAATTTCACCGAACAACTGTCGCTTGGCATCCGGTTCGACGAGATTGAGCACGCAATTCGAGACCACTACATCGACCGAATCCTCCGCTACCAACGGCTGACGCACACGCAGATCGCGGGCGAGTTCGTCCGCGGCGAGAAACGAATTTGCGTCGGTGATCGGACGCGCCTTGAGTTCACGGTCCAACACTTCCAGATCAAGCGCGAGATCCTGGATGCGTCCCTTGCGGAACTCGACGTTCGCGTAGCCGAGCCGTTGCGCAACGACGGGTGCATTGCGGCGCGCGACTTCGAGCATGTTGTCCGTCATGTCGATGCCGATGACGCGGCCTTCCGGCCCGACGACTTGTGCGGCGATGAAACAAATTTTTCCCGTGCCGCTGCCGAGATCGAGCACGGTTTCGCCAACACGCAGGTGTTTGCTCGGATCGCCGCAGCCGTAATCCTTTTCGATGACTTCGGCCGGGATGACTTTCAGCAAGTCGGCGTTGTAGCTGACCGGACAACACAGGGCGGCTTCGGATTTTTTGGCGGCAGCGGCGTAACGCGCACGCACGGCGGCTTCAGGCGTGGCAGTGTTCATGGTCGCTGGACGAAGTTGGATTTCATGAGCTATTCGATGACGGTTGTTTATTCCAGCGCCGCCATTGTGGCAAATTCAAATCGAGCGCGCTGTCAGCTTGAACGTGCTCAAACCCAGCGCGCCAACAGCATCACAAAAAGCAAACCGAACACGGAAATAATCGTAGTCATCACCGACCACGTTCGCAGCGTCTGCGGCACGGTCAGGTTGAAATACTCCTTCACAAACCAAAACCCGCCGTCGCTGAGATGCGAAAAAAACGACGAACCGGCCCCCATCGCGAGCACGAGCAATTCGCGATTCGTCCCCGGCAGCGCATCCGCGATCGGCGCCATGATGCCGACAGCCGCGCTGATTGCCGCGGTCGCCGAACCCACAGCCAGGCGAATGGACGCCGCCACCATCCAGCCGAGCAGCAGCGGTGAAATGTGCGCGTCCTGCGCGTAAGCGGCGATGGCGTTGCCGACGCCGCTCAAGACTAGAATTTTGTTGAAGCCCCCGCCGGCGCCGACCACGAGCAGGATGTTCGCGGCTGGCGCGAGACAATCCTCACTGAACTTGAGCACTTGCGCCGCCGTGAAACCGCGCGCGAAACCGAACGAATAAAACGAAAATAAAACCGTGATCAACATCGCCACCAGCGGGCTGCCGAGAAAATCCAGCCACTCACGTAACGTGCTCTGCTCGCGCAAACGCACATCCGCCGCGCTCGCGAGCATCATGAGCATGACCGGCAGCAAGATCGTGAACAGTGTCAGCGCGAATCCAGGCGCCGTCTTGCGCTCCGAGCTTGATTTCAACTGCCCCGCCAGCGCGCTCAACTCGACCTGCTCGCCGCGGGCCAGCCAGGTTCCGAGCAGCGGCCCGGCGATGATGGCGGTGGGAAATCCGACGAGAAGGGAATAAAAAATTGTTTTGCCCGCGTCCGCTTTCAACAAGCCGATGGCCGCCATCGGCCCCGGATGCGGCGGCACGAACCCATGCGCGACCGCGAGACCCGCGACCATCGGAATGCCGAGGTGCAAAAGCGGAATTTTGGTTTCGCGCGCCACCGTCAGCAGCACCGGAAAAAGCAGCACCAGACCGACGCCAAAAAAAACCGGCAGACCGACGATGAACGCCACGAGCATCATCGTCCAGTGCAGGCGGCGTTCACCCAGCGCGCGGATGAACGTGCTGGCAACGACCTCCGCGCCACCGGACTCCGCCAGGAGTTTTCCCAGAATCGTGCCGAGTCCAACCACGATCGCGATGGTGCCCAGCATCGCCGCGACGCCGTCTTGAAATCCTTTCGCCACGTCCGTCAGCCTCATGCCGGCGCACAGTCCGACGAAAATCGAAGCGAGGATGAGCGCGACAAACGCGTGGACTTTGCAGCGCGCGATGAGCAGCACCAGCCCCGCAATGGCGAGAACGGTGTAAAGCAGGAGGCTTTGGTTATGCGTCAGTTCGGCGAGCATGGGTTGCGGACGGAGAATGACGAAGCGCCACAACGGGTTCAATCGCCAATTCACGGCAAAGTCAGCCGGGCTTGTTTCCTGAAACTTTGCTGTTACAAGTCTCGCGTGACATTTTTATCCACGCTACGACACGCGATCATCCTGGGCGCGGTTTGCCTGACCTCGAATTGCGCCACTACTTCTTCCCCCGTCAATGCCAACGACTGGCATCGCTACGATTTGAAGGCCGAACAAACCTGGCAATTGAACACCCCGCGCGGCGAACGTTTCGATGCTTCGGGCCTTTTGCTCACCACGAACTTCGGTTTGCTCACGATCAATGATCGCGGCCCATCACTCTACCGCATCGAGTTTCAGGAGCGCGGCACGGGCGCCAATCTCGTCCTGCTCACCAACGCATTCACCGCGCCGCAACTGACGCGCCTGGGCGTCGCGCCCGGCACGTATCTGGATTGCGAAGGCATCGCGCAGGATGACGCCGGGCGGGTTTACATTTGCGAGGAAGGCAATCGCTGGATACTTCGCTGGGACCCGAAGAAGAATTCCGTCGAACGGCTGAACATCGACTGGTCGCCGGTCAAAAAATATTTCGGCCGCGATCGCAACGCGTCGTTTGAAGGCATCGCAGTGGGACACGACAAGCTTTACGTCGCCAACGAGCGCAGCCTTGGCCGCATCATTGTGGTCGATCTCACGAGCCTCAAAGTAATCGACGACTTCGTGGCTTTTCCCCACGGCGTGGACGGCTGGGATGTGCATTACTCCGATCTGTGCTTCTTCGATGGCTCGCTCTACGCCCTGCTGCGCGAAAGCCGCCTCGTGCTGCAAATCGAGCCGGCGACACATCGTGTGCTGGCGGAGTTCAATTTCCGCGAACTCGAAAACGACAAAGAAGCCGCTTACCGCACGCGCTATCCGCTCGTCGGCGTGATGGAAGGCCTGGCCGTGGATCGCGAGTTCATCTGGCTGGCCACGGACAACAACGGTCTGAGCCGCATCCGTTATCCCGGCGACATCCGCCCCACTCTTTTCAAATGCCGCCGGCCAGATCGCCCGGCCCGCAATTAGAAGATTCGCGCCAGCCAGTGGATGACGCGCGCCGTTCCTTCCAGCCACCACGCCAGCGCGTCCAGCAAACGCACCTGCGCCGTGAACAACGGAATTCCAATGAGCAGGACGAGCAGATTCCCAATCCAGATCACCACGGCGGAGAAAATCAAACCTTGTTCGGTAATATCCGTTTGCTCGGTTCGCAAAATATGCCACGTCAACGTGAGGTGAAACGCGTAAGCCGCGCCGAGGAACAAATGGAAGATCGCGCGGTAAGCCTGCCAGTTCCAGATCAGACCGCCGCCGAGATAAAGCAGTGTCACCAGCACCGCGTACACTGGAAAAAAATACGGCGCGAGCGCGATCAGGAAATTTGATTTCGTGAGGATGACGTGACCGCCCTTCGACGAAGCCTGGAACTTCTTCACTTGGCCGCCACACGCCCAAGCCCACAACGCATGGGTCAGTTCATGCCCGAACACGTAGGCGAGCATCGGCCGCGGCAGCAGCAGGAAAATCGTCAACCAGCACGCCGCGCCAGCAAGGAACGCGACCCAGAACGTGTGCGCCGCGCCCGTCGCGCGCACCACCCGCAACAAGGCGAGTCCCGCTCCAATGCACACTGGCAGCAGGAGGACACCGACCAGCAGCTTCACCCATTTCTTCAACCGCACGGATGCAAAATCCCTTGGTTCGCGCGCGGCAGGCAAGCGGGAATTCCATGAACCGTTCTGCCGGGCGGCATCGTCAACCGTGTGTTGCGATAAGCGACCCCGGCCAAGGAGCGCAACCACAGCCGCACAGGATTACTGCGTGAACGAAGCACGGTAAAAGCGGCGCGAGAAGTTGGTGGCTTGCGGGTCGGTGAACAGGAAAGAATTCGTGCTCGTGAGGTTTGTTGCGATAGGCTGCCACGTAACCAAATTCGTGGACGCCTCGATAACCGTCGCCTTGCCCGCCACGCGGCCAGCGGCGAGGAACGAAAAACTGTGATTCGTGTCTGTAAGCGCCTGCTGGATTAGCAAGGGAACAATCGTGATGTTCCGTCCGTCTCCATAACTCGAAAAATTGGGTAGGTTAAAACTATTTTCCGTGTCAACCACCAAGCGATGGGGCCCATCCGATAAGTTGGTTACGGTAATCTGGTATGGCGGATCACCAACGACCGCGACGAAGTTGTTGTCGATGAAAAAGCGGGCTGCCTCACCTCGCCCGGTGCTAGTCGCCAAGCGAGCGGAAAAGAGAATATCGACCTTTGCCGGCAACACGATACTGTCATTGACGTTCTTCTTTGGATCATTGGGGGCTACAATACGGAATATAGTATCTTGTGACGGTTGCACGCCAAAGAGACGGACTCCCGAAGACGTATTCGTAACACCCAAGTTGTCCACAGCAACGGCAGTGAGTATCGCCAAGCTAGTAGCCTCACCATTGAAGAACCATACCAAATTGAATGGCTCGTTGGTAACGACGCCAATGAGTTGACCGTCGGCGTAGAATTGAACGGCAGCCACCGTACCGTCAGGATCCCATGCGCGCGCACGAACACGCACTCTAGCCCCGCCAAAAATTACATCAGGTGGTGGAAAAATAATGGAGACGGACGGCGGTTGATTCGTGATGGAACTAGAGCCGTGTTGAGCGCGTAGCGCCTGCGGTTGGCTCACCAAAGCGCATATCCAAGCGAAAGAGAGAAAAGCTAAAAACGAAAATTGTTTTCTCATCGATTCACGTTCCCTTGAGTTGTGCGATGCTCAGAGCGAATTGCGCTCAAGGCGTCGCCTGCCGGACGCGAAAGAAGGACTGACTTCCGCTCACGTTGATTTTTGCCAGGTTGGTCGCCAACGGAGCGCCGATATCGAGCCAGTTCGTGTCGCTCATGGTCGTCTTCTGCTGCAATTGAAATGGCGGAGCGCCGCCGGTCCAGGAAATGGTGGCCACGGAATTCGACAGCGTCATGCCGGCCATCTGGATGGGCGCCGCCGCCAACGCGTAATCAATCACCAACGTCGGCGCTTGTGTGGCATTTTCCCGGGAAGCAAACCGGCGCGCTGTCTCGATCATATTTTCCGACTCGCTCAGCAGCACCCAGCCGAAGTTCGCGGCGGGATCGTTCACCCAAGCCTGCACGTCGACGACCAGCGCGGGAGTCGATTTGAAAGAATAAGTCTTGGTGCCCGCCATCGCCAGCGAAGCGCTCACGGTCGTGGAAAAATCCACACCGAGTGCGCCACCGGGCTGGCTCCAGAGTGTCGCCGGGAAAAATCTGGCGTTCCATGTCGTCTCGTTTGCCGCCGCCGCCGTGCCGCTGCCGCCGGAAGCACCGTGCGTTCCTTCGGCCCAATCCCGCAAGACTCGTCGCAGATCGAAAACGGAACCAACGCCGCCGTTGCCCGGCGTGCGGACGACCGTGACCGCCAGCGTCGCCGACGAAATCGTCGCATTGGTTGGTACGGCACGGGTCAGATCGAACTTGATCAAGGCGCGCGACTTTTTCCCGTTCGCCGTCGTGCCGGCGGCCAGATCCCGCGAAGCGCCAAGATTGTTGTCGGCCGAAGATTCGAACAGCGTCGTGTCCGCCATGGGCTTGAGCGTCACGGTGGCTCCCTCCAGACTCAGCGTCAGCAAAACCGCGACACACGCGCTGGCAAACTTCGCCAGACGTGCAAAATTGGTGTGTGATTTCATGCTCTTCACTTAACAAATGGCGCGCGGGACGCGAGCGAATTTTCTCCCGCGGCGTCCGCCACGGCGCACATTTCTATTGCAGTCCATCCCGTAACATCGCGAAGTATGCCCCGCTGGCAGCGCGCGTCCGGTGCCGGCGTCGAACATGAAAACAACCCTCTCGCGACTGGTGATAATTTTTCTTTTTCGAACGGCTTTGGGTTTGACCGAAAACGTGTTCGGTCAACCCGGCAATGCCGGCGCGACGGGGGAAATGATCTGGGCGTTCGCGACCGGCGGCCCGATTCGTTCGTCGCCAGCGATTGGAGCCGACGGCACGGTTTATTTCGGTTCGACCGATCAGAATTTTTATGCGGTGAACCCGGACGGCACGAAGAAGTGGTCGTTCGCCGCCGGGGATGTCGTCCATTCTTCGCCCGCGATTGGCGCGGACGGCACGATCTATTTCGGCGCGGGTGACTTCAGCGCCGGGGACGTGACGACTCCGGGCACGCTGTACGCGCTGCGGCCCGACGGCTCGAAGCGCTGGGAATTCGTGACGCCGCTCGGGATCGTTTCTTCGCCTGCGCTCGCGGCGGACGGCTCGATTTATTTTGGCAGCTACGATGCGAAGCTGTATGCGCTGCGTCCAGACGGCAGCAAACAATGGGAGTTCGCCGCGAGCGACGCGATCTACTCTTCGCCCGTCGTCGCCGCGAACCGCGCAATTTACTTCGGCTCCTTTGACGGCAAACTGCGCGCACTCGGCCCGGACGGCGTGGAGCGCTGGCACTTCGACACCGGGGGGACGATTCAATCCTCGCCGGCCATCGGCGCGGACGGCGTAATTTACTTTGGTTCGAGCGACAAGAAATTCTACGCGCTCAATCCTGACGGCTCGAAGCGCTGGGAGTTCGCCGCCGGCAATGTCATCGCGTCCTCGCCCGCCATCGGCGCGGACGGAACGATTTACTTTGGCGCTTCGGACAAGAAGTTTTACGCGCTCAATCCGGACGGCTCGAAAAAATGGGAATTCGTGGCAGGCAGTTTGATTTTCTCGTCGCCCGCCATCGCGGCGAACGGCACGATCTATTTTGGCTCGCACGACAAGAAACTTCATGCCCTTGGCAGCGACGGCGTGGAACTCTGGCAGTTCACGACGGGCAACGGCATCCTTTCGTCGCCGAGTGTAAGCGCGGCTGGCGAGGTTTACGTTGGTTCGTTCGACGCGCAACTCTACGCGCTCCGCGGCCTCGCCGGTTTGGCTCAAAGTCCGTGGCCGATGTTCCGGCACGACAACGGCCACACCGCGAATCTTTCCTTATCCAACCAACCGCCAGCCGTCACGGTGACCAACCCGACAAATCAAGCGCGCTTCGTCGAACCCGCAACCGTTTTGTTCGCGGTCAGCGCGACGGACCTTGATGGCCGCGTTGCTTTGGTAGAATTCTATCTGGGTAACACGAAGCTGGCGGAGGTCACGAACGCGCCGTTTGAAATTTCCCTCACGAATTTGGCCACGGGCACTTACACACTTACGGCTGCAGCTACGGATGATTTGGGCGCACGCGCGATTTCAACAGTGGTGACATTTGAAGTAGTGGAGCCGATTTTGCCGCCGGTAATTACTTTGCAACCGTTCAGTCAAAGTGTGGCGCCGTGCGGAGGCGCGGATCTCGTCGCCGCCACATCCGGCACGCCTCCGTTGACTTATCAGTGGCTTTTCAATGGGCAGTCGATCGGCGGCGCGACGAACCTTGCGCTGCACTTTGATGCAGTGTCCGCCAGCAATGTGGGCGCGTATTCAATGCTGGTGACGAACAGCGCCGGCAGCGCGACGAGCCTGGCCGCGCAACTCACCTTGCGATCAGGCGTGGCGAGCAATTGGGTTTTCACCGCCGGCGCGGGCATTCGCTCCTCCCCTGCCCTCGCTGCGGATGGGTCGGTCTATTTCGGCTGCGCGGACAACAAGGTTTACGCGCTGAACCTCGATGGCACCAAGCGCTGGGAGTTCGACACCGGCGATGTGATTGAAGCCTCGCCGGCCATCGGCACCGACGGAACCATTTACATCGGCTCGTGGAGCGACAAATTCTACGCGCTCGCGCCGGACGGCACCAAGCTCTGGGAATTTGCCACCGGCGACGACGTGGTCGGCAGCGCAGCCATCGGCCCGGACGGCACGCTCTACTTCGGCTCGGTGGATCACAAGTTGTACGCGCTGAATCCAAACGGAGTCGAGCGATGGAAATTCACGGCGGGAGGCGGCATCTACTCTTCGCCATCACTCGGCGTTGACGGCACGATTTATTTCGGCGCGAACGACAACAAACTCCACGCGCTCGCGCTGGACGGCTCGCAGCGCTGGGAATTTCTGACGGGCGGCATAGTCGATTCCTCGCCGGCCATCGGCGGCGACGGCGCGATCTATTTTGGATCGCACGACAAAAATCTTTACGCCTTGAATCCGGATGGCTCGTTGCGCTGGAAGTTTGCCACAGGCGGCGAAGTGATTTCCTCACCGGCCATCGGGGCCGACGGCGTGGTCTATTTCGGATCGTACGACCAGAAGTTTTACGCCGTGAACGCCGACGGCACGAAGCGTTGGGAGTTTCCGGTGACGGATGTTATTTACGCCTCACCGTTGCTGAGCGCTGATGGCGCGATTTATCTGGGCGGCCTGGACAATCAATTTTACACGCTCAATACGGACGGTTCCAAACGCACCGCCATCGACCTCGCGGCGGGCGTGGAATCCTCGGCGGTGATGGGGGCGGATGGAACGATTGTCTTCGGCGTGGGTGATGGCACGCTCCGCGCCATCGTAACCACAAATTCCCCGACCCTTTCCGCCTGGCCGATGTTCCGGCACGATGCCCGGCATTCCGCGCGGGCCGTCGTTGCGACTGCGCCGCCAGCCAATCCGCCCAAGTTCCTGCCGCCACAACTCCTCGCAGACAATTCGCTGGAGTTAATCTTGGTGGGAACCGTGAACGTCAGCTACGCGATCACGGTTTCGACGAATTTTTCCAACTGGATCACGCTCACGAATATGGCGAGCAGCGATGGCACAAATCGATTCCGCGAGCCGCTCGTGCGCAATTCTTCACAACGCTTTTATCGCGCCGAGTCGCGCTAGCGATTAGCGGCCGACGAAGCGCCTCAGTATTCGCACTCCAAATCGATGACGTGCCCGCAGCCGCATTGAATGCGGATCTGCGCCACTCGTTCACCGTCGCGTTGCAGCGTTATTTTCGGGGAAGTGTCCGTGGGGGAAGCGGTGTGACTTTCATCGTGCGCCGTTCGTGGCTGTGCGGCCACCGGAGCGGACAGCGGCGAGAAAATTTGCGCCGCCGCGCCCGACGGTGGATTGGGTGGCAACTGCGAAAGCGCGCCCGCTGGTGTTGTGGTAAACCGGGGCGGACAAAAGGGCATGAATTGCTCGGCCATGAAAAATTATTTCCGTTTCAGTGAGCCAACACGCAACAACACGGTCACGCGCCGGTTTTTTTCATCGGCGGGATCAATGCCCGTCATCGGCATCGTGTCGCCAAAGCCATGCACTTCGCGTACTTGTTCGTCGCCGACGCCGGACTGAAGCAGTTTGCGGCGGGCGATGAGCGCGCGATCAGCGGAAAGCTCCCACACCCCGTAGTTTTCCCGCCCGGGTTTGAAGCCCGCCTCCGTGTGCCCTTCCAGTTCCACAATGAACGCTTTGTAGCGGGCGATTTGCCAGGCGACCGTGGAAAAAACCCACGTGCCATACTGCGTTAATTGGGCGGTCCCGGCTTCAAAAACCGGCTTGCGGGCCCGGTCAAAAACAGTGATGCGCATCCCATCGGGCGTCATTTCCAATTTGATTGGCTCCTCTTCGTCGGGCTCCGTTTGAATGGCTTTGATCAAGTCTTCATTGATGCGGCGCAGCATCGACAGTTCGACGGCGGACGCGGAATCAAAGTTGCCTTCATGCGATTTGACCGCCTGGGTGTCCTTCGTCGGGATGATGCCGACCGACGCCTTGGTCACCGAAGAAAACGGATTGGTGAACGCGCGTTGCACGGCTTCCTTGATTCGTTGATCCTGGGACGTAAGCCACAAAACCAGAAACAGCGCCATCATCGCCGTCACAAAGTCGGCATACGCAACCTTCCACGAACCGCCGCCGCCCGCAGCCATTAAGCAGCCCTCCCGTTGGCGGAGTTATTCGAGCGAGCAAGCTGGATTCGCGGGCACATGGAGTTGCGCAGCTAAATTACTTGGCCGGAACACTGACACCTTTCGTCATCGCTTCCAGTTCATCCGCAGTCGGCTTGACGTCGCTGTCCAATCCGCGCCGCGCGACTTCTACCGCCATAATCGGCGCCATGCCGTTGGCGAAGCCGACGACCGCCAGCGCGATGGCTTTGTTGTACGCGTGATGCGCGTGGCAAAGCAGTTCAATATTCGTCGCCAGTGGCCCCAGAAAACCGTAGGATATGAGAATCCCCAAAAATGTTCCGACCAGCGCGGCGGCAACATGGTGGCCGATCTCGTCGGGCGGGCCGCCAATCGAGGCCATCGTGATGATAATGCCCAAAACAGCGGCCACGATCCCGAACCCGGGCATCGCGTCCGAGGTCTTGTTCAACACCATGATCGGCGCGTGGTCTTCTTCCTCGGCCTTGGCCATTTCGGTTTCGAGCAGCACTTTGAGTTGATCCGGTTTGATCTTGCCGTCGATGATTGGCTTGAGACCGCCGCAGAGAAATTCCACCGCGTGATGATTCTTGAGAAACGTTGGATACTTGGAAAAAATGGAACTGCTCTCGGGGTTGCTGACGTGTTCTTCGAGCGCGATCATGCCGTTGCGCCGGCCGATGAGAAATAATTCGTAGAGCGCCTTGAGCAACTCCTCGTAGGCAACACGGCTGAACGGCGCGCCTTTGAGCGTCAACAACATTTTCTTGAAGAGATCGATGAGCACTTTTTTGGGAGCCATCGTGACCATGCCGCCGAATGCCGCGCCACCGATGACCACGAACTCGGAGAACTGCCAGAGCGCGCCGACCTTGCCGCCCGCGATCATGAAACCGCCGATGACGGAGACGGTGACGATGAGGCTGCCGATGATGACAAACATGGCGTGGGTGCCGGTGACTTAAGCCGGAGAATTGTCGTACCGGTTCAAGTAGGCTTTGATGGAAAGAATGGCCTGCGCGTGAATTTGGGAGATGCGCGATTCCGTCACCCCGAACACTTCGGCGATTTCGCGCAGCCGAAGATCTTCAAAATAATAAAGCGCCAGCACTTTGCGCTGCACGTCGGGCAAATGCTCCAACCGCTTCGCGATCAATTCCGTCATTTCATGGCGGGCGGCACCGTCCATCGGATCCTCCTGTTTTTCGTCCGCGATGCTCTCGTATTGCGTCGCGCCGGTGTCGGTGTCGTGGTTGCGGGCCGCGTCCAGACAAATGAACGTAGCCGGCCGGATCTCGACGAGCCAGTTCTGGTAATCTTCCAGCGAAAGTTTCAATTCTTTGGCGACCTCTTCCTCGGTCGGTACGCGGCCTTTCTTTTGCTCCAGCCGCTGCATCGCCGCCTGCACTTTGCGCGCCTTGTCATGCACGGAGCGCGGCACCCAGTCCATGCGCCGCAATTCGTCAAACATCGAACCACGGATGCGAAAACGCGCGT
>JACPZS010000071.1 GCA_016195385.1 Verrucomicrobiota bacterium | reverse complement strand
CGGCGGTTCCATTCAGGTGACCAACCTGAATGCCGGCACCCAATCCCAGCGCATCTATCGCGTGCAGGTCCAATAAACTCGAAAACCGAAGTTGGCCACGAGAGAACACAAAGAGCACAAAGAAGGACGGGCTGGAATTGAAGGATAATGGCGGACAGATTTTTTCCCGCCGCAATCACTCATCAATGCTGCTCTTTGCGATTCTTGTGTTCTTTGCGGCCATTCAATTTCGGAATTCGGGATAAAACGTGCTTGGAATCGGTGAACCAATTAGCGAAGCTGTAGCGTGGAACAAGTCGGACTCAATACGGCGCTCGCGAAGATCTTGGAATGGTGCCAGGAGCAGAAAGCTTCCGATTTGCACGCGCAAGCCGGCGGCGCGCACTTCATCCGCGTGCAGGGGCGGCTCTCACCTGTTCCCGCGGAGATTTTTCAGCACTTGGACGATGCGCAATTCTCGCAAATGCTGCGCGAGAGTTTTTCCGCCGAGGTCAGCGGCCGCATCGAATCGCAGTCCGAAGTGGATCTGAGTTTCTACTGTGGCAACCGCCGCTATCGCGCCAATTTCAGCAAACAAAAGGGGCGGCAGTCGTTCTCGTTTCGCGCGGTTCCGCAGCATCGGCTCAAGTTGAGCGAACTGCAGTTGCCGGATTCGCTCGCCAGCATCGTCCAGGAACCACGCGGCCTGGTGCTTGTCACCGGCCCGACCGGCCAGGGCAAGAGCACCACGCTGCGCGCGCTCATCCAGCAGATCAACGAGACGCAGTCGATGCGCATCATCACCATTGAGGACCCAATCGAATACGTCTTCGAGGGGCAGTTCTCGCAATTCGAGCAGCGCGAAGTAGGCATCGACACGCCGTCGTTTGCGCACGGCATCCGCAACGCGATGCGCCAGGATCCGAACGTGATTTTTGTCGGCGAGATTCGCGATCAGGAAAGCATTTTTGCCGCGATGCAGGCTGCCGAGACGGGGCATTTGGTTTTGACTACGTTGCACGCCGACTCGGTGGCACAGGCCATCGGCCGCATCCGCGAGTATTATCCCAGTTCGGAGCAAGCGAACATCAGCAGCCTGCTGGCGCGCAATTTGCACACCATCATCTGCCAGCGGCTTTTGCCGAATGTGGCCGGCACGCGCACGCCGTGTCTGGAGATTTTGAAACACGACAGCGGCGTGCAGGAAGCGATCACTGCGAATGATCTGCACTTGTTGACCGGCATCGTTGAAGTGTCGGTGAACCAGGGCATGCATACATTCGATCAGTATTTGATCGAGCTGCTCGCGGCGGGAGTCATCAGCGAGGCAACCGCGCGGCACTTCGTTGTGCATAAACATAAACTGGACATGCATCTGCGCGGGATTGTCACGCAAACTCCGATCCTGCGGCCGGACGCGCCGAAGTAATCATGCTCATCCTGTTGCGAATCGCCCTCGCCGCCGCGCTTGGCTACGTGATGATGCAAGTGCGCGAGAACGCCAGCCTGCATCCGCAGACGGGCGACATTGCGAACGCCGGCCTCCTCGCGTTCGCCGTCGTCCTCGGCATCGCGAACGCTGCCGCGTGGGCCCCGTATATCGGCGCAAAAGTCGCCGGCCCACTTACCGAGCCGATGCTGACCGGGACGTACGTCGATGAAAAAAACCGCTGGCTTCAATTGATTCGCTGGTTCGAGCGGCATCATCTGCGCCGGCTCACCCTCGTGATGTGCTTCCTTGAAGGCGTCCGACGGCCTTGGATGCCAACGGCGTTCGTCATCGGTTTCAGCCACGCAAAACCGGGATCGTGGTTTGAAAAAATTTTCGCGCGCGAAGTGTATCGTTTCAACAACACGCAGAACTCCCTGGCGGCCTTCCAGGCACTCAAGCGCCACGGCGAACGTCCGCCGGCGCATCCGAACCCGGAAGTCGATCTCGCCATTCTCGCCATCGAACGCCCACCGCGACCCGCAGCCACCGTCTTGCCAGTGCCGCCCAGCGAGCCGGCGCCACCGTTGGAACGCAACGCGCGCATCCAGCTTTTCAGCGGCGCAGCCAGTGTCCCAGTTTCGCCGGCCGATTCGGCTCAAACTGCGTCGCCTGCGTCTGTCGAAGAAATTCCCGCACGGTCCGTGACCCCGTCGAAGGAATCACCACCGCCGAGTTGACGCATGTTCTACACGCTCCGCAAAGTTGTCATCGTGATCTTCTGGGCCATCCTGGTGGCCTTCGGCTGGTTCATCTACGAGCAGCGGGAATTTTTCCAGCCGGCCGTGAATTTGATCACGGTCGCGACGCAGTTGCATTACACGACGCAGGCGAGCGCGCCACTGGCAGAAATCTCCGGGCAGGTCGTGCAGGTGACCGGGCCGGACACATTCAAAGTTCGCACCACGAATGACGTGACTTTCCATTTACGTTTGACCGGCATGGAGTTGCCCCCGCCAAAAGGCCCCGCCGACTATCTTACGCGTAACTACCTGGCCGGTGTGAAAACCAATTTGACGTCGCTGATTTTATCGAACCAGGTGCGCGTCGCGCTCACCTACACCAACGAGAACCGCGCCGGCTTGGGCGTGGTTTATTCGGATGGCACCTGCATCAACCTCAAATTAGTCGAAACCGGGATGACCACGGCCAATCGAAATTTTCTCAAGACACTGCCGCTCGCCGAACAGTACGCATATCTCACTGCGCAAACCAAAGCGAAACGCCAGCGGTTGGGCGGATGGAAATACATGCCGCCGGATTCGTGACGCGACTCGTCAATTAGGTGGCACGCGGCGAGGGTGGTTCGCGTTTTTTCTGACCCTTTATTTCGCTGACGGACAAAATGGACTCAAAGTTCTGCCAGAGGGCGGATTGGTTTGCGCCGCCGAAGATTGCCGATGCTAGTTCCTCAAAAGCCGCCGCTTCCTGAAGCCCTTTCAGAAACCTTCGTTCATGGCCGGATTGTCCTCGATGATCAGGATGCGTTGGCCGATTGGCTGACTCGTGGAGGGCGCGGGATATGGGCAACGCTCGCGGCTAATTGGACCGTGTAGTGGAAGGTGGAGCCTTGACCAGGGACGCTGGTCACCCCAATGGTTCCGCGCATCATTTCGACGAGCCGCCGCGCGATGGCCAGGCCAAGACCGGTGCCGCCAAATTTGCGAGTGACCGAGCTGTCGCCCTGGGTGAATGAATCGAATAATTTGTTTTGAGCTTCGGGAGCGATGCCGATGCCAGTATCCACGACTTCGAAACGCAGTTTGACTTGTCCTGCCGGACGCTCCTGCACGCCAAGGGCGACGTGGACGCTGCCGGTTTCGGTGAACTTAATCGCGTTGGATAGGAGGTTGAGCAGTATCTGGCCCAAACGAACGGGATCACCGCGAACTATAACGGGAACCTCGTCAGCAATCGCAGAACTTAAGCTCAGTCCCTTCTGGACGGCCGTAGGGGAGACCATCTTGAGAGCATCATGAACAATGGCCTGTGGGCTTAGGTCAATTTCTTCCAAAATGATTTTGCCAGCTTCGATTTTGGAAAAATCCAGAATGTCCCCGAGGATGGTCAACAGTGTTTCCCCGCTGAATCGAATGGCCTCGGCGAATTCGCGCTGGTCCGTGTCCAGCGGCGTATCGAGTAAAAGATTGGCCATTCCCAGGACGCCGTTGAGCGGCGTGCGTATCTCGTGGCTCATGATGGCGAGAAATTCGCTTTTGGCCCGATTGCCAGCCTCGGCGGCTTCCTTGGCCTGAAAGAGGCGCTGGTTCATCGACTCCAGCTTGCGGGTTCGCTCGCGGACCAGGCCTTCGAGGACTTCCGTTCGGGCGCGCACCTGAAGGTTAAGCGCCCACTTCTTGGTCATCGCGTGGGCCAGTTGGAGGACTTCGACGGCGTCAAAGGGCTTTTTCAAGATCACCAGGCTGTCGCTTTGGCCGACGCGCTTGATGATCTGCTCCCAGGAATAGTCCGAATAGGCAGTGCAGATGACCACTTGAAGCTCCGGGTTCGCCTGCCACAAATGCACGATCGTTTCCACGCCGTCCCATCCCGGTGGCATCCGGCCATCGACGAAAGCCAGCGCATAAGGCCGCTGTTCGGCAATGGCTTGTTGGATCTTGGCCAATCCTTCCTGTCCCTGCAGCGCAAAATCGACTTCGAAACCGGCCGCGGGATGCGCCTCCGCAGACGACGGATCGGAGCCAAACAAGGACGCCTCCAAGTCATCCACCGGGGAGGAGTCGTTGCGCGGACTTAGAATTTTTCGGAAATCCTCGTGAATGGCGGGATTGTCGTCGATGACTAGAATTCTCAGGCTGGAATTCATTGGTGCATTAGGCGGCTGGTCGTTGCAAATCACTGTCAATTCTATCGGCGGGTTGCACACGGGCTTGAGCAACTTGGGCGCTGCCGGGTAATTCTAGCCGGAAGGTGGCGCCGAGTCCGGGGCCGTCGCTCTGCACGCTGAGGCGGCCGCCCATTTCCCTGGCCGCGTTGGCTCCGCTGTGCAGCCCAAAACCGTGGCCCGTTTTCTTGGTGGTGAACCCGTGTTGGAATATCTTCGTCAGGTTCTCCGGCGCGATGCCCAT
>JACPZS010000054.1 GCA_016195385.1 Verrucomicrobiota bacterium | reverse complement strand
GAACTGTTGGGCCAGCGCCGCAAACTCCGCCACCGGCAAACTGGTGGTGGCTTTCATCAAACGGTCGGAGCGTTTGGCCTGCGGCAAAGAAATCATGGCCTTCTCGTTACAGAACCTCAAACCCGCCGTCTATTCCCAATCAAGTCTATTCTTCAGAATGTGGAACACCCCTTCCACATCCTCAAGAACCTATTCCGGCACCGGAAGGTGCGGTATCGGGGACTGGCCAAGAACGGGCACCAGCTCTACACGCTCTTTGGGCTGGCCAACGTGGTGATCGGGGCGCGGCGGGCCGCGGCGTAAAAAAACCATGAAGCCAACCGGTTGAAGCGGTGAAAACGGCGGTCAAACCCCGCCACCAAACCAGAACCGCATCGTCAACCCAAGCCGCGAGACATAAATCTTTGCCGTCGGTCAACCATTTTCACTCCACCAAAACTGAAATTTGAAACCTTGGCTTTATTCAGCGTCTCCCTAACGACCCAAGCTCAGCGACCCGGCCCACGAGGGCGCACGATTGCAACCTGGACGCGATGGCCGGGTTCGCTGCAGCGCATGGTTAGGCGGCGTCATCGTGAAATCCACTGAAACTCTACGTCCGATGCCTCGATAATCCAGCGCGAACCCTCGTCGCGTGGAAAACCCGCCCACTCAATCTCGTGAATCAAGTGACCGCCCGGAGCAACGCGGAACTCATCGTAGAGCCAGTCACCGAGACCGCGCACGGACGATGGACTGCTCAACGAGTAGCGAATGACCCGCGAGTAAAACAACTCGATGAAGCCGTCGTGGTATGCCCCCAACAGCCGAACTCGAATCGCCGTCACGCGCAGCTCGCTCCGCTCTCCAGTCGCAGGCTCTGCAATCGTGATGCTCTCAAGCCAAGCATCGTGTGGGCAGCGGTGGTCGCGTGGGTCGAAATACCACTCGGACGTGGCGAGCGCATGAGCACCGCTGGGAAAGCTCGCGGCGTTGCTGGCGAGATACGCGCGATACTGCTCGAAAGCCGTCACTATCGTTTCAGGCTCTCTCTGTGCTGAAAGGATGAATGACATGGTGATGTGCGAACGCCGCCTAACGACCCAAGCTCAGCGACGGGCGGGCCAGCGACTCCCGAATCCAGCGAGATCCCGAACCGCCCGTTCGCTGCAGCGCATGGTTAGGCCGCGATGATCGAAACTGCAAAATCATAAACTCACTCAATCTCCAGGACGCTGCCGCCCCTGCCCGTCGCTGTCAACCCAGCGAAACGGAACCGCTCTCAAATCTCCGATGAGACCCAAACTCACGATCCGATCTTGACTCGCAAAATCGCGACGCACGCACGGCGGCCTAACGACCCAAGCTCAGCGACCCGGCCCACGAGGGCGTTCGCTTGCAACCTGGACGCGATGGCCGGGTTCGCTGCAGCGCATGGTTAGACCACATCTGTGTCATATCACCAAAACTGAACTCCACTCCACTTCGCGACAGTCCAAAACACCATGACGCTGGCGTAAAAGAATCCGACTGCCATGACGAATGCAGCTACGCCGAATGTGGTGACGCGAACCGCGCGCCGCCGAGATGCGAGCAAAGGCGAACGAACCGCGAAAAACCAATAGCACAACCACGGAAGGAATAGCAGCCATAAAAACATGGTCGGGCGCTTGTGATAGGCAACTCCCAAGTCGAAGACGTTGTATGCGAATCTCTCGCTCACAAACAGCAACCAACATCCGAGTGACACCCAAAGCAACCGCGCGAGCAAGGTCCAAAGCATCGCTGGAAGTGTGCGCGTCATGTGGTCTAACAGTAAGTGAGCCGCACATTTTGCAGCTTTATTGTTATTCGAGGTCAATCATGTCGATTGCAGTCTCTTTTGGTGCGAGCTTTACCAAAACCGATCTTGCTGGGTTCGTTTCGCACATTCTGTGGCTGGTGTCAGCAGATTTGTGGCTGGCTTGCCTGACCACGTTTATTCGTCCCCGCCGGCTTCGCTCTTGCGTTCCCAGCGGCGTGGGGCGCGCTCCGGCAGCGACGCATCCACTTTCGCGTAATAGGTGTCTTCACCGAACATTTCATTGACGGCTTGTTCGAGCGGCATGGACGGCGTCACGTAGAAGCGCTCGTTCGTTTCGAGGAAAATGATTTCGCCCGCGGGGCGGATGAGGCAGAGAAAGAGCGGGCATTTGCCCGGATGCGCGGCGACGAGATCTTTGGCCGCCTGCAATTTCTCCGGCGAGAGGTGGACGAGGTAGAGCCGGAGGTGAACCTGCTTGGTGTATTGGCGCGGCGCGTCCTCAAGCGACAAAATTTCCTGCGGAAAAATCTTCGGCTTGTCTTCGCCCGTGTTCACCTCGCCGATGACGAGCAGCGCCTTGTTCGGTTGCAACAACTCGCGATAGCGATCGTAGTTCTCGTTCACGCAGAGCACCTGCACCGTGCCGTGCAAGTCCTCGAGCGTGAGCATCGCGTAGGGTTTGTTGCTTTTCTTCGAGAAGCCCTGTTGCACCGCCGCCACGAGTCCGCCGATGCGCGTCATGCCGCGGTTCGGCAGTTCGGCGAGCGTCGCGGTGGTTGCGAGCGAAAACTTTTCAAGCAGCGAGGCGTACGGCGTCAGCGGATGGCCGGTGACGTAGAAGCCGAGCAACTCTTTTTCGTTCGCCAGCAATTCGTTCTGCGGCCATTCAGCCAATTGTATTTTTGTCTCAGACTTGTTCGCTGGCGCATCGGCCAACATGCCGAAGAGCGAAGCCTGACCGCGCTGGCGATCGAGCGCGTCGTTCGCCGCGCGGGACAGCACCGGATCGATTTGCGCAAAGAGCGAGGCGCGCGTTTCGCCGAACGCGTCGCACGCGCCGGATTTGATGAGCGCTTCGAGGACTTTGCGGTTCACGGTACGGATGTCCACGCGTTGACAGAGGTTGGCGAGGTCGATGAACCTGCCCTCCTTGCCGCGCGCCTGCAAAATGCTTTCGACGGCGATTTCACCGACTCCTTTGATCGCCGCCAGGCCAAAGCGAATGGCCTGCCCACCGGGTGCGGGTGCGAAAACCACATGGCTTTCATTCACGTCGGGCGGCTTCACCTCGATGCCAAGCTGGCGCGCTTCGTGGATGTATTGCGCGAGCTTTTCGGTCGAACTCATGTCGTTCGTCATCATCGCGCTGAGAAACTCGACCGGGTAATTCCCCTTCAGAAATGCGGTCTGATACGCGACGATGGCGTACGCGGCGGCGTGCGATTTGTTGAAGCCGTAGCCGGCGAATTTTTCGAGCAGATCAAAAACCTGGTTTGCCTTCGCCGCCGGAATGTGGTTGGTCTTCGCGGCGCCCTTCACGAAGGTGTCGCGCTGCTGCTGCATCTCCTCGACCTTCTTTTTGCCCATCGCGCGCCGCAACAAATCCGCGCCGCCGAGCGTGTAGCCGGCGAGCACCTGCGCGGCCTGCATTACTTGCTCCTGATAAACCATGATGCCGTAGGTCTCGCGGCAGATCGGTTCAAGCAGCGGATGCTCGTATTCGATCTTCACCTCGCCGTGACGGCGCTTGATGAATTCAGGAATGAGTTCCATCGGGCCGGGACGGTAGAGCGCGATGAGCGCCGTGATGTGCTCGACGGAACTGATTTGAAACTTGCGGCAAAGGTCGCGCATCCCGCCGGATTCCAATTGAAAAATGCCGAGCGTGTTGCCCTTGTTGAGCAGGTCGTAGGCTTTGGTGTTGTCGAGCGGCAGGTTGTCAATCGGCACCTCGACGCCCTGTGTTCGCTTGATCATCTCGCAGGTGTTGCGAATGACGGTCAGCGTTTTCAGTCCGAGAAAATCCATCTTCAACAGGCCGAGATCGCCGACCGGGCCCATCGCATACTGCGTGACGATGACACCGTCGTCGTCCTGCTTGAGCGGGAGCAGATTCACTAGCGGCTGGTCGCCGATGACCACGCCCGCTGCGTGGACGGAGGCGTTGCGCGTAAGGTCTTCGAGCACGAATGCCGTATCGATCAACTCGCGCGTGACTTCCTCGCTTTCGTAAGCGGTCTTGAAATCCGGCGACTGCTTGAGCGCTTTTTCGAGCGACATCTTCAGCTCATTCGGAATCATCTTCGCAAGCCGGTCGCACTCGCCGTAGTTCAAGCCCATCACGCGTCCGACATCGCGCACCACGGACTTCGCGCCCATCGTGCCAAAGGTGATGATCTGCGCAACGGAATCGCGTCCGTATTTCTCGCGGACGTATTCGATGACATCGGCGCGGCGGTCGTCCGCGAAATCGATGTCGATGTCGGGCGGGTTGACGCGCTCCGGATTCAGGAAGCGTTCAAAGAGGAGGCCGTAGCGAATCGGATCGACGTTCGCGATTTCGAGCAAATAGGTAACGAGCGAACCGGCCGCCGAACCGCGCGCCACGCAGGCGATGCCTTTGCTGCGGCCATAACGAATGAAATCGCCGACGATCAAAAAATAGCTGATGAAGCCAGTTTGTTCGATGACTTGAAGTTCTGTCTGCAAACGATCCATCACGACCTTAATCGCGGCCGCGACGTGAAGGTCGAGGTGCGAGGTGCGACGTAATGAATTTACACTCGTCGAGGCCGCAACTTCGGCTCGTCCTTCGCCCTTCTCTCCACCCACTTCCGAATACGTCGGCAACCGGCGCGGATCGTCAATGCCATCGACGATGAACTTCTGTCCTTCGGCGCGCGCGTGGATGCTGTAGCGCGCGTGCAATCCTTCGGCCAGCAGCTTTCGCAAATAGCCTTCGCGCGTGAAATGTTCCGGCGGATGGAAGACTGGATAATGCAGTTCGCTCGTGGCTTTGGGGAACTTGATCTCCACGTTGCACTTCTCGGCGACTTCGAGCGTGTTGCGCACCGCATCGGGCACTTCGCTGAACAGCGCCTTCATCTCGGCGGCAGAGCGCAGGTAGAATTGCTCCGGCACGTAGCGCATGCGTTTGGGGTCGCTGAGTTGCGCCTGTGTACCGATGCAAATCAGACAATCATGCGCGTGCGAGTGACCGCGCTCGACGTAGTGGACGTCATTCGTGGCGACGAGTGACAGGCCAAAATCTTTTGCCCACGCAAGCAACTGGCGATTCACCTTGGCCTGTTCGGGAATCGTGTGGTTCTGCAGTTCGAGATAAAAATTCTCCGCACCGAAAGTTTGTTTGAACCAATCCAGCGCGTCGCGCGCCTTGGCGGGTTGGTCTTTGATGATTAAATCCGGGACTTCGCTGGCAATGCAGCCGGACAAGGCAATCAGTCCTTCGCTGTGCGCGGCGAGAATTTCTTTGTCGATGCGCGGTTTGTAATAAAAACCTTCGAGATGCGCGGCGGTGGCGAGCTTCGTCAAATTTCTGTAGCCAGTTTCGTCCTTCGCGAGCAACACGAGGTGATGATAAACATCACGGCTGGCGTTCGTTGTTTTCTTTTCGAGTCGGCTGCCGGGCGCGACGTACATCTCGCACCCAATGATGGGCTTGATGCCTTTCTCCCGCGCGGCTTGGTAAAAATCAATCGCGCCGTACAGCACGCCGTGGTCGGTGATCGTCAGCGCGGGGAATTTCAGTTCGTGCGCCTTCTGCATGAGGCGATCAAGCCGGCACGCGCCATCGAGCAACGAGTACTCGGTGTGCAAATGCAGGTGAACAAAATCCGCGTGCGACATGGTCGAAAATTTTGGGAGTCACTGGCGGAATGTCGAGTGCTGAATTCGGTCTGAACGAAATGCAAATCGCTCGCCTGCGCTGGTGTGCCGACCGATTACTCAACTATTCCTGCCGCGCTTGTGTTTTTGTCTGCGTTGCGTGTTCAACCTTCGGTTCCGACACCTCCACCGGCAGCGTGACGGTGAACGTCGAGCCTTTGCCAAACTCGCTCGTGACCGTTAGCTCACCGCCCATCATCTG
>JACPZS010000065.1 GCA_016195385.1 Verrucomicrobiota bacterium | reverse complement strand
TTCAAGCCCTGCGGCGTGCAAACTGGAAGCCGCCGCAGTGGCAGCGTCTTCTGTCCGTGTTCACTACCTCAGAAAATTCAAATGCCGTCCAAAAGTTACCGCCGATGATTGGCGATTACGATGTGCTCGCCAAGAGACTGCGCTTTGTGCCGCAATTTCCACTCGAACCTGGCGGCAAGTATCGAGTGATTTTTCATCCGAGCCAATTACCGGGCACGCAAGGTTCCATGAGCGATACGATCACCGCGCTTTTTCAGGCACCGGCGCGTCCGCCTCGAGCGGCCGCGATGGTGAGCCACGTTTATCCGAGCGCTGACTTGCTGCCTGAGAACTTGCTCAAATTCTACATTCATTTTTCCGCGCCGATGAGCCGCGGTCACATTTACGAACACATCTATTTGCGCAACGAGGCGGGCAAGGACATCGAGCTTCCCTTCCTGGAAATCGATGAAGAGCTATGGGATCCGGCGATGATGCGGTTGACCTTGTTCATCGATCCGGGCCGCATCAAACGCGGCGTCCGGCCGCTGGAGGAAATTGGGCCGGCGCTTGAAGCGGGAAAGCGCTACACACTCGCAATCGACCGCGCCTGGCGGGACGCCACCGGCAGTCCGCTCAAGGAAGACTTTCAAAAGAGATTTCAAGTCGGATCGCCGGATCGCGATCCGCCCGAACCGGCGCAGTGGAAAATTCACCCGCCGCAGGCGGCCACGCGCGAAACGCTGGTGATAACTTTTCCCGAACCGCTGGACCACGCGCTGGCCCAGCGCGTGATTCAAGTGGCTGGACCGTCTGGCGAATCCATCGCGGGGAAGGTCGCTTTGGAAGATGAGGAGCGACAGTGGACGTTCACTCCGACTGACCCCTGGCAGCGTGGCTCGCACAAGTTGGTCGTGCAAACGACGCTCGAAGACCTGGCGGGCAACAACATTGGCAAACCGTTTGAAGTGGATTTATTTGAAGGCGTGCAGCGACAGCCAGTCCACTCGACTGTGAAGCTGCCTTTCGAAGTTCCTTGAATCACTCGCAAGACGAAAACCGGAGAATATGACAACAATTATTTTCCGTCTTTTGCACAGGAGAAAACGACAAACCACGCATCATCGTATTTCTCCTTATCGTCGCCGGCGAGGATGTAGTACTCGCCTTGGAGCAGCGACTTGATGGGATGCTTGTCGGTCTTTAGCAGTTTGCCTTCACCGTAGAGTTTCACTTCGACCGTGGCGTCATCAACTCTTCTAAGTTCGACTTCGCACTTGGCGCTCATCGCGACTTTCTTCGCCGGCGCTTGCACCGAGATCGGGTTTTGCCGGCTGACCTCGAAGTAGTTTTTCCACTTGAACACGCGCCGCAATTTTTCAGTGAGCTTGGCGTCGAGATCCGTCAGCTTTTTGTTGGCGGGCTTTTCTTCGTTGGTGGCCCAGACGAGTTGGGCTTGCAACTTCAAGTCGCCGGCCGACGCGAAAGATCGCGTGGAAGCGACGGCGAACAGGCAACAAACCCAAACCCAGACGGAGGAACGAAGCGAACTCAGTTTTGTCATGCCGCGAAATAGTGCAATTGCGATTCCCAGCCGTAAACAGAGAAATTTCAGCGCGTGGCGACCCACACGACCGAGATGCCTTCCGAGTCGGAGTGGAAGGAAATAATGCTGGAGTCCTCATGCGGCGGCTCGAAGGCGTCGGCGGAAGCCAGTCCGCCAGAGCGTAAACCGGGGCGAAGCCGAAGCGCGAGAGCGAGCACAATTACGAGCGTGGCCGTGCCAGCCAGCGGAGCAAACCAACGCATCCAAGCGAACGGAGTTTTGCGGGGATCACCGACGGCCACCGCGTCTTCACGCTCGATTTGCCGCGCGATCTTGGACCAGTAAAATTCCCGCGATTCGGACAGCCTGATCTCCTGTTCGTTGCCGGCAATCGCGGCTTTGGTCGCCTTCAATTCGGCAAACAAAGCTTTTGCAGCGGCATCGCCCGCGAGCCATTCGGTCACCTGCCGGGCTTCGTCCGGCGACAGTTCGCCGTCGAGCAGCGCCTGCAATTTGAATTCTTTGTCCAGAATGTTCATGATTGTTCTTCGCGTTTCAAACCCGCCAGCAGCACCGCCATTTTCCGCCGCGCATAAAACAGGCGCGACATCACAGTGCCAATCGAGCAGCCGACGACTTTGGCAATTTGTTTGTATTCCAATTCTTCAAATTCATGCAGCACCAGCACCGTCCGATGCGCCTCGGAGAGTTGGGCGAGAGCCTTGTCGATGCGCTGCCGCAACTCGGCCCGCTCCAGGCCTTCCGTCGGGTTTTTCACCACGACCGGCATTTGCCGCTCCACTCCGCCCAAGTCTTCGTCCAACTGCTCAATCGACTCGGCCCGATGACGCTTGAGCTTGCGCAACTGATCGAGGCTCAGATTGATGACGATCCGCGTCATCCACGTCACGAAACTCGATTCGCCTTCAAACTGCTTCAACCGCTGCCAGCACTTCACCCACGCCTCTTGCGAAACATCCGTGGCCTCTTCTTCGTTTCGCATCAAACTGAACGCCCGGGCAAACATCTTGTCCCGATGCCGCGCCACCAATTCCTCGAAAGCCACCATGTCGCCGCGCTTCGCCTTGCGCACGAGGACATCATCTGCAACGGCCGAGAAATCTTTGGGCGACGACATGGTTTTCGACGGGGGGGTATCCGGGGGTATTCAGTTCAAATCACAATTTCCCCTTGGTGCTCGGCAACTGGCCCACAATGCGCGGATCATTCTGGCAGGCGAAATCGACCGCCTTCGCAAACGCTTTGAACAGACCCTCCACGACGTGATGTGGCTCGGATCCGTAAAGCAGTTCCAGATGCAGGTTGCAACGGGCTTCGTTGGCAAAGCCCTGGAAAAATTCCCGCGCCAGGCCGAAGCGAAAACGGGACGACATGTCTTGATTTTTATCTTTCGTGGAAATTTGTCGTTGAGCCAGATCGTCCAACCCGCGCCAGACCAAATACGGCCGGCCGCTAAAATCGATCACGCAGCGCGCGAGGCATTCATCCATCGGCACATGCGCTTCGCCCGTCCACGGATTGCGCGGATCAAAACCCGTCCCGTAGCGGCGAATGCCTTTTTTGTCGCCCAGCGCTTTCACGAACGCCTGACCCATTGCGATGCCGCAATCCTCGACGGTATGATGAGCGTCCACTTCGAGATCGCCTTTGCACTTCAAGTTCAGATCGATCACCGCGTGTTTGGCAAATAGCGTCAGCATGTGATCGAGGAACGGAATGCCCGTGTCGATGGCAGCTTGGCCGCTCCCGTCGATGTTCAGGCGGAGCGCGATTTGCGTTTCTTTGGTGGCCCGATTGATTTGGGCGCGCCGAATTTTCATGGCGCAGAAATAACACGGACGCGATGGCGAGCAAAACTCATTTCCGGGAAAATTGCGAATCATGCTGGCTTGGCCTTGCCCCGATTTGGTGGACAGGTGCTGGGTAAGTGTGTGAGCCGGAAAGCAAACACATGAACGACAAGACCAAATACCAGCGGTATGACGAAGCCTTCAAACGCGAGGCGGTGGGGCACTGGCTGGTGAGCGGGAAGTCCGCCCGCCAGATCGCCTCGGAGCTGGGGATCAACGAGCAGAGCCTCAAAGTCTGGAAGCAGAAGTTCAAGCAGTTGCCCGCCGGGCAGGTGGCGCCCACGCTCGACGCCCTCCAGACCAAGAATCGCCGGCTCCAGCGCGAGCGGCACCGCGCCCAACAACAGCGGGATATTCTAAAAAACACTTGAGCACAATCTCCGCACCGAGCGAGAGCGGTTTGTGAGGATTGAGGCCATGCAAGAAGAACATTCCATTGCCGACCTGTGCGACGCGCTGGCCGTGTCGCGCAGCGGCTATCACGCTTGGGCGGCGCGGGTGCCGGGACCAAGCGCCCAAGCCGATGCCCGCTTCGCCAGAGCCGGATCAATCTTGCTCTTGTGGCGAGCAAAATGGGCCATTGCGCTGTAATTGGAAATTGAGTTCGCGCCTCCCTTGAAGTCCTTTTGGTGTTGAGAAGATTTCGGGGACGGGAAACCGAAGAAGTTTTTCCTTTTGGGTTCAAAATCCGGGAACCCAAAACGATTCGTGATTCTCTACTGCGCGCCCCCGCTAATCCCCCGCCCCAACCATTTCTTTAATCCTGTCAACACTGGCACAAAAGCCGCAGGCATGTGTTGGTGCGGTCGGCAGAGAAATCTTCCGACGATCATCGCCGTTGGCTTTTTCGATTTTTCCACAGTCTTTGCCGTAGCGGATCTTGCAGAAGCGAGTTGCGGAATATGCGCATCAATGTGAACAGCGGACGCAACTGACCGATGAGCGATTCGGGAGGCTAATCGCAAGTTGTTTTTAGGAGAGTGGTGCGCTTAACAGGACTTGAACCTACTTTTTGGAGGTTTTCTGCCTGCCTCTCCTTGCCAGTTGTTGCAGTGTTTGTGTCAGTCAATGCAACCAGATGCTACGTGATACCCCTGCGTTTGCAAGGTTAACCTTGCATGTAGCGGCAAAGAGTGACAGGAAATTGTGTGTCGAACTGTGTCAACCTGCCAGCTTGTGTCGGAAGTGTGTCGGACTTCAAAATGGGGTAGTTTTGTGTCGAGTTGTGTCGGAGTGGCAGGCGGGGGCGGGGGGGTCAAGTGCTGGCCGTCAGTGTGATCGCTGAATGGATTCCGATTCCTGAATTTTTATTTCAAAAGCAAAAGCGCGCTTCGATCCCACCCCATTCACCTTTCCACCCGCCGAGCGTGGCCACGTAATTGACCGCTGAAAATGTTTTGACTGGTTGACGGCTGTATCAAAACTGATACAGTGCTTTGCGAATGAAGAAGGCAAGGCCGTTGCGCGTGGTGTTCTTTTGCACGGAGGCGGGTAACGAGCCGGTGCGCGAATGGCTCAAGAGTTTGCCGAAGGAAGATTGCCGGACGATTGGCGCGGACATCCTGACGGTGCAGTACGCGTGGCCGGTGGGCAAATTGCTCGTAGATTCGCTAGGCGGCGGGCTTTGGGAGATTCGATCCCGGCTGGCCAATCGGATCGCGCGAACCATCTTCATCGAAGTGGACGAGGAAATCGTGCTGTTGCACGGCTTTCTCAAGAAGACGCCGAAGACACCGCCGGACGATCTCGAATTGGCGAGGAAACGAAAACGACTGTATCTGCAAATTTATGCGCAAGAGAATTCATCGCGGGAGTGATTTTCGGGAGTTCCTCAAGGACGAGGGCATGTTGGAGCAAGTCGAGGAACGCGCCATGAAGCAGGCGCTCGCCTGGCAACTGGCCGCGCTGCTCAAAAAGCAGGAACTCACGAAAGCGGAAATGGCGGCGCGCATGAAGACGAGCCGCGCGGCGGTGGACCGCTTGCTGGACTCGGCGAATACATCCGTGACGCTCGCGACCTTGGGCAAGGCGGCACGCGCCCTGCGCCACAGGATCAGGATCGATCTTACGCCGGCGTAGCGGACACAAAAGGCGTCTAGGAAACTGAGCGACCTCAGCCACTTGGAGCCTTCTACGGCGTGGGCACAAAAAAAAAAATGAGTTGGCGTGTGATGCGGCAGGCATTCCCAAACATATTGGTCAAAACTCAATCTCGACAGCCCGATTGCCTTGGTTAAATTCTCTATGACACGCCACTCCTGTCCCGTTAAGGTTTTCCTGACAACGGTTTCAGCTCGATAAAATCGGCGTTTTTTCGTTGTCCGGTCATTTTTCGATTTCAATTCTGCGACAACTTTCCGAGGGTGTCCCGCCGTCAACCGGCGGTTTTCCACCTTATGAACGAAGGTCGCACCGTCTTCGCCCAACT
>JACPZS010000064.1 GCA_016195385.1 Verrucomicrobiota bacterium | reverse complement strand
GCTGCAACAATCGCATTCGGGTTTACCTGGCCCGCTTGCGACGCAAGACCCACTGCTACAGCAAGTCACTCAAGAATCTGGCCGCCAGCATCCTGCTCTACTTGCTCAAAAAATGCCAGTCAATACCTATTTAGCAATCCCTTAAGTCGAACGCAGCGGCCGCAACGGCATCTGGAAAACCGCTGCCTTCCTCTCCGAGCGATCCGTTTGTGGAACTGGATGCTCCCCGTGTGGCTAATCCACTTCTGCCTCCGCAGGCCACCAGCAAAGATCACAGTTCGTTCATGAGCAGACTGCTTGACGAAGGCTTCTCCTTCAAGAAGGAGGTTATGCTTGAATTGTCGCAAGGTTCCGTCGCCGAAGGTTTGCATTTCCGCAACTCCGCTGGCTTTGAGATGCTGAAGAAGTTCTCCACCGACACGGCGACGGTTGCGGCCTTTGATGTGCAAGTGCGCCTCGTGCGCCGAGACAATTTTCATGAAGTGCTCAATGATGCGGAGGGTGCGGATCGCCAGGGTTGGTTCCTCGAATATCACAACCTTTACCTGGACTTCTACAACGTGTTCAACCCGTTGCTTGACGATGAGGCGCGCGGCGGGAACGCGGGGCGCTTCAACTTCCGCGTCGGACGCTTCTACCTTCCCTTCGGCCTGAACCTCCAGACCGACACGCACGGCACGGTGCTCCAGCTTTCCAACGAGAGGAACTTCGGCTTTGAGCGCGACTGGTATGCAGGCTTCTGGGGATCGATCAACGCTGACTTCAACTACGACTGCTATTACTTGCTCGGCTCCGGTTACGACGTCGCGTTCAAAGGGCAGAGCGGCCTGGTCGGCACGCGGATGAGTCTCTCCAACAAGTACCTCAATGAATACGGCATCGAAGGTGGACTTTCGTTTCTCGGCGGCGAGCGCGTCTCGGAGCACGCGCTGGATCGCAGTCCATCGGTCGCGAGGGACTCCCGCGGCGACGGCGTCATCGATACGCTGCGCTACGGTGGTGACGTGCGCTGGCGGCATTCGATTCCCAAGCGGGTCCATCACGCTGAGCGCGGAGTTGAGCGCTGGCCGTGATGAACGTGATGACGTCGTCACGCAGCTCTATCAGGCGGACTACCTCACGCTGAATCGGAAATTTGGCGTCAGCTTGCAACACCGGCGGTTCAACCAGGACATACAGGGCGGCTTGACTTCGCCTGCCCGGAACGGCGGCAAAACGGACGCGTCGGTCCTCGGCGAAGTCACCTGGTATTTCCGCAACGACCTCGGCAACGCCAACCTGCACTGGATCAAACTCAATGTGGAACGCGAGACCGCAACGCCACCATCATCACGCTGCAATACTACCGCTACTGGTGATCCAGGAGAAACACGCTCATGAAACAACTCATCGCGCTCGCCCTGGCCCTGCTGCTATTGATGCCGACCGATGTGCTCGCCGCCATCGGCTGCACGCTCAGCAATCCGGCGCAGGACCTGAAGTATCTCTTCCCCGACATGACCACCTACAAGGAAGAGGCGCGGGAACTCGACAAGATGAAGAACGGTCCCGAGTTTTTCAAAAACCTGCGCGCGCGCCTTGGCACCGATCTTGATCCGGTCTATGAGACTTACGAGACGCCTTACACGGTCTATTCCGTATTCAAAGGCAGCAGCCTCATCGGCGTCGTGCATGGTGTGAACGTGCCCGGCAAAGGCGGCGTGATTCAGGTGTTCATCGCCGCCGGGCTTGAGAACGGCGAGATCAAGAACTTCTTCTTCCAGCGTATCGAAAGTCCCGCAGCGAAGGTGTTGAAGAACAAGGAATTTCGCGCGCGGTTCAACGGCCTCACACTCGCTGATTTCTACAAGCATGACTATTTCGCCGTGGCCGAGCCGACGAGTGACAAGGACAAGGTCGGACGCATCGCCGCACCAGATGTCGGCGAGTCGGGAAGGCAGGATTATCAGGCGTCGCTGCGCGGCATCCGCAAGAACCTCGTCTTGCTCGACATGTTCATCTATGGTCTCAAAGACGACCCTTACTACCTGCGCTCACAGGAGGCGCTGGCCAAACTCAAAGGCAAGCCAAAGAGCGAGTAAACCAAGACCAGGAGCATCGTCATGAAAACCATCCTAATCTTCTGCGCGGTGATCCTCGTGGCTGCGACCGCCGTGTTCGCGTGGAAGTTCAGCCACCGCGAAGATCATTTTGGAAAACCCTTCACCGGACTCCCTGCGGCGGCGATTCCTGACATCGTGGCCAAGCCTGATGTTTTTCTCGGCAGGCAGGTCAGCATCCAAGGCAAACTCAAGCGCCAGTGCCCCTCGACGGGCTGCTGGTTCTTCCTCACCGACCCCGCCGATCCGAAGGCGCAGGAATTGAAGGTGGAGATGGGCGACACCACGCCGCGGCTGCCTTCGCGCATGGGCAGGCTCGCGCACCTCGAGGGCCAGTTCATCAAGTATGGCGAAGGCTACGAGTTCATCGGCGTCGCGGTCACTTTCACGGAGGAGCACAAACCATGAGACACTTCACCCTCGCCTCGAAGAATCTGCTCCGCCGTCCCGTGCGCACCCTGCTCACCGTGGCGGGTGTGTCGCTGGCGGTCGCGGTCGCGGTCAGTCTCGGGGGATTCAATCTCGGCTACCGCCAGGCGCTCAACCGAAGCATCGAGCGCCTCGGCTTTCAGATGATGATCATGGCGAAAGGCTGCCCGTATGAAGCCGCGACCATGATGCTCAAAGGCGGCACCGGCCTGCTCTATCTGCCCGCCGACATTTACGACAAGGTCAAGTCGGACGCCGCCATCCAGTCGATCACGGCGATCTTCGTCGGCATCGCGGCGAAGGAAGGCAGCAGCATTCGCGATGACGCAGGCACCAAATCCTTCTCCATCATCGCCGGCATCGACACCGAGTCGTTCCTGACCATGAAACCTTGGTTGCAGTTCAAGAAAGGCACCGGCTACGACGGCGGACGCTGGTTTGCGCAGGATTCCACAACCGAAGTGGTGCTGGGTTTCGAGGCCGTGCAATACGAACAGCGCATCGGCGACACCTTCTACACCACTGTCACGCCCAACGGGCAGACTAAGGCGAAGACCCACGAGTTCAAAATCGTCGGCATCCTTGACCGCACCGGCACGCAGGATGACGGCACCGTCTTTACTTACCGCTGAAGAACGCGCAGACCATCTTCAACCGGACCAACGATCTCACCATCATCGGCATCAAGCTGAAGAAGTTCGGCGCGATCGAGTTGCGCGAGTTCGAGGGCCGCTGGCTCAAGATTCCCGAAGTGCAGGTCGTGAGCCTGGAGCAGGTGAAAGGCACGCTCGTCAGCCTCGTCGGCACCGCGCAGGTGATGATCGGCGCCGTCGCCATTATCGCGGTCATCGTCGCGGTGATCGGCGTGGTGAACACGATCCTCATGAGCGTTTATGAACGCACCGGCGAGATCGGCGTGATGAAAGCCATCGGCGCGTTTCGCAGCGACATCTTCAAACTCATCTGGCTGGAAACGCTCGCCGTGTGCATCACCGGCGCGGTGCTGGGCTGCCTCATCGCCGTCGTCGGGGCCAGCATGGTCGAGGCGGCGATTCGCAAGTTGATCAATCTCGGCGTGCAGGGATCCATCGTCAGCATCACGCCCACCTTGATCGGCGGCGCGCTGGTCGTGGCCATCGTGTTGGGCTTTTTCGCCGGTTTGTATCCTGCCTGGCGTGCTGCGTCCATGCGCCCCATCGAAGCCATCCGCGAAGGAGAATAGACCATGAGCCAGACAACGCCCATTCCGATCATCCGAGGCCACGGCTTGAAGCGCTACTACCAGCGCGGCAGCGAAACCGTGAAAGCGCTCGATGGTGTGGACATCGAAATCTGCACTGGCGAAATGGTGTCTGTCGTGGGCCCTTCAGGCTCGGGCAAGACCACCCTCGTGAACCTGCTTTCCTGTCTTGATGCGCCCACTGCGGGTGAACTCAGCCTCGAAGGAAAACAGATTGCCGGCCTGGCTGAGGACCAACTGGCCCGAGTCCGGCGCGGCACGCTCGGCTTCATCTTCCAGAAGTTCCATCTGATCCCCACACTGACCGTCGCGGAAAACGTCGAACTGCCCCTGATGTTCCTCAGCCGCCCGGCTGACCGAAAGGCCACGCTCGCCGTCCTCACGAGCGTCGGTCTCGCCAATCGGGCCGATCATCTGCCGAAGGAGCTTTCCGGCGGCGAGATGCAACGCGTCGCAGTGGCCCGTGCGCTCATCACGAATCCAAAAGTGATGATTGCCGATGAACCCACCGGCAATCTCGACAAGGCCACCGGCGAGGCCATTTTCTCTTTGCTCCGCAATCTCGTCAAAGACCACAGTCTCACGGTCATCATCACCACGCACAATCTGGCGCTTGCGTATCAAGCCGACCGGATCATCACGCTGGAAGACGGCAAGATCGTAAAGGAGGAAGGAGGCAGGCTATGAATTTTACGTTCCCGTCTCGGCAAAAGTAATGCACGCACCAAAACGGATCGAAGAAAGCAAATAGACAACAGCACGGCAAGAAGTGGCCTGACTTCGCCAAATCTAGGAAAGCGATGCGCATGAACGAAAGGCCATTTTCAACAAGATTGGAAGCGGGATGAGAATGAGAACTCAAGCGCATCTGATCGATTCGCAAGTGTTGGATGGCGAGCCACACTTGGCGTGCTCAAAGAGAGCCTCGCCATGAAAGGGTAAAATTATGAACATGTTAACACGTTGGGATCCCTTCAAAGAAATGGACGACTTGCAAAGCCGGTTTGCACGGTTGTTCGGCTTGACACCGGCCCGCGCCGGCAATGGCGACAAGGAAACGATGACCATTGCCCAGTGGGCTCCATCGGTGGACATCACCGAAGATGACAGGGAATGGGTCGTGAAAGCCGACTTGCCGGAAGTAAAAAAGGAAGATGTGAAAGTCACGGTCGAAAACGGCGTGCTTACCATCACCGGCGAACGCAAGTTCGAGAAAGAAGAGAAGGACAAGAAATATCACCGTCTCGAGCGTTCGTATGGAACTTTCCTGCGCAGCTTCTCGCTGCCCGAAGGTGCCGACGGAGGAAAAGTCGCCGCAGACTTCAAAGACGGCGTATTGCAAGTGCATCTGCCCAAAAGCGAGAAAGCCAAACCGAAAGCCATCGAAGTAAAGGTTAGTTAGCCTCGATAACCGAATAACAAAATGCACTTCCCGAAGTGTCGGCGGAGGCGAGGCCACGTCGGAACTTCGGGCCGTTGCGGAGCATCATACGGGGCTTGGAATATTTATTATGCCCGATCCAAAAACGAAACCATCACACAAACTCGGCGCAAACCGCAACGAGCTGGCTCGCAAAACGCGCCGGCGCGATCCCAATTTCGCGCAATCGCGCGACGTGCGTGAGGATCGCGGCCAGCGCCAGGCACAGGCAGCACGCAGTCGTCAGACACTGGCCCGGACGGCTCACCCCGGATGAAGCCGGGCGCGAACGGCAAGCGCAACGCCGGGGCTCTGCATACTTTTTTGTCGCCGTCAAAAGGGAGTCGATGGAAGAATCCGTTTATTCGGCTAACGAAAAAAACGAATTCTTGCCACGCCATGCAGCCGCTGCCCGGAGTCCATCACCTCGAGTTGAACCTCCACGAGATGGAGCAGCTCTTCAACACGATGGATCCGTCGCCGTTCCACGAGAAGGATCTCGACCATGATGCCGAGGAATTCATCGTAAGCTGGGCGCAGGAATTTCACCTGAGCGAGCCGGTGGATCTGGTCATCCATCTGGCCAAGCTGCCCGAGAGCCACAACGCGCAGCGCGTCGCCGAGGATGCGATTCATCATTACTTCGCATATCGCGCCCGGCTGAATGAACTCGAATTCAAGCGGCTGATGAAACAAGGCCGTCTCAGTTTGCTCGTGGGCTTGGCGTTCCTGGCGGTTTGTTTTCTCCTCATCGAGCTTTGGCTGGCCAAACAGTCATCGCCCGTTCCCAGTTTTCTCAAAGAGGGATTGCTCATCGCCGGCTGGGTGGCGATGTGGAAGCCGCTGGAGATTTACCTGTACGACTGGTGGCCGTTGCGGCGGCGCGGCCAGATATTCGAAAAGCTCAGCCGCATGCCGGTCGAGGTGCGTAAACGCGCGTAGGCACGTTCTCGTGTCGGCGGAAACAAGTCGGAGCCATCCGGGTGAGAGCAATTTCGCGCTCGCGATAATTTTTGACTCCTTTCAAATAAGCGGGGAACGATTAGGAGCACGCGCAAACAAGGAAGTGGCTCTTATACTTGGTTTAGGAACGTTGACGCTTCGCGTCCGGTATTATTAGAATCGCTCAACGTGAATGAACAAACAGCGCGCGTCTTTTTCTGCCCGGCCCGTCGCCGGCAGGAATCCAATCTACCCGCGAAGTCCATTGGCGAGTGACGGTTCAAATCAGCTTGCATGAATTTGTTCTCCCTGATTTTTGGTTCCTCGCTGGGCAAAAAATTTGTCATGGCGATCAGCGGCGCGCTGCTGTTCGGCTTTGTCGTGGCCCACATGCTCGGCAATCTCCAAGTGTTTCTTGGCCCAGAACAACTCAATGCCTACGGACATTTCCTGCAAACGACCCCGGAAATTCTTTGGCCCGCGCGGCTGGGGCTGCTGGCGATGGTTGTGCTCCACATCTGGTCGGCGATCAGGCTTTCGAGGGAAAACAAAGCTGCGCGCCCCATCGCCTACGCGGTGCAAAAGACCGTGAAAGCAAGTTACGCTTCGCGGACGATGCTGATGAGCGGCCTGATCATCGCTGCGTTTGTCGTTTATCATTTGCTCCACTTCACCGTGCTGATGCAAGCGGTGAACTTGACCGGCCAAAATTTCTCGGCGCTGCTGGATGTCAAAGGCCGGCATGACGTTTATCGCATGATGGTGATTGGTTTTTCTCATCCGGCCGTGGCGCTTTTTTATTTGATCGCGGTTGGGTTGCTGTGCCTGCACTTGAGCCACGGCGTGAGCAGCCTGTTTCAATCCCTTGGTTTAAAGAACAAATTTTATGGCGCCTGCCTCGATCGATTCGCCAAATTTGCCTCGCTGATTTTGTTTCTCGGCTATGCCGCCATCCCGTCCGCAATTTTGCTGGGTCTGGTGAAATAGATTTTTCCGCCTTGTCATGAAACTCGACGCCAAAATTCCTTCCGGCCCACTGGAGCGCAAATGGGAGCGCTATCAGCTGGAGATGAAGCTCGTCAATCCGGCGAACAAACGGAAGTTTGACGTCATCGTAGTTGGCTCAGGACTGGCAGGCGCTTCGGCGGCGGCCTCGCTCGCAGAACTCGGCTACAAGGTCAAGTGTTTCTGCTTTCAGGACAGCCCGCGACGAGCACACAGCATCGCGGCCCAGGGTGGCATCAACGCCGCGAAGAATTATCAGAACGACGGCGACAGTGTTTACCGGCTTTTCTACGACACGATCAAAGGCGGCGACTTTCGGGCACGCGAAGGAAACGTTTATCGCCTGGCGCAAGTAAGTGCGGGCATCATCGATCAATGCGTGGCACAAGGCGTGCCGTTCGCGCGCGAATACGGCGGCCTCCTGGCAAATCGCTCATTTGGCGGCGCGCAGGTTTCGCGCACGTTTTACGCGCGCGGTCAAACCGGGCAGCAACTTCTGCTCGGCGCGTATCAGGCGCTCAGCCGCCAAATCGGCCTGGGCAATGTGAAAATGTTTCCGCGCACCGAAATGCTCGACCTCGTGCTCATCGACGGGCACGCGAAGGGCATCGTCGTGCGCGATTTGGTGACCGGCGAAATCTCCTCGCACGCCGGCGATGCCGTGGTCCTCGCGACAGGCGGTTACGGCAATGTTTTTTACCTCTCCACCAACGCGCGCGGCTGCAACGTCACGGCAACGTATCGCGCGTTCAAGCGCGGCGCAGTCTTTGCCAACCCGTGCTATACGCAAATTCACCCGACGTGTATTCCCGTCAGTGGCGACCATCAATCGAAGTTGACGCTTATGTCCGAGTCGCTCCGGAACGACGGTCGCGTCTGGGTGCCAAAAAAACGGGACGATAAACGACCATCCCAAGAAATTCCCGAAACTGAGCGCGACTATTATCTCGAAAGGAAATATCCGAGCTACGGCAACCTCGCTCCGCGCGACATTTCCTCCCGCGCCGCGAAGGAAGCGTGCGACGACGGCCGGGGCGTCGGACCCGGCGGCCTCGGCGTTTACCTGGACTTTGCTGACGCCATCAAACGCGTGAGCGAGCCGGTGATTCGCGAGCGCTACGGGAACTTGTTTGACATGTATGAAAAAATCACCGGAGAGAATGCGTATCAAACCCCGATGCGGATCTATCCCGCGGTGCATTACACGATGGGCGGGCTGTGGGTGGACTACAACTTGATGAGCAACGTGCCGGGTCTGTTCGTCATCGGCGAAGCGAATTTTTCCGATCACGGCGCGAACCGCCTTGGCGCGAGCGCGCTCATGCAAGGTTTAGCCGACGGCTATTTCATCCTGCCCTACACCATCAGCAACTATTTTGCCTCGAACAAGCAGACCAAAGCCAAAGCCGACCAGACGGAGTTCAAGAAGGTTGAAGCCGAGGTGAGCGTACGAACGAATAAGTTCCTCGCCATCGAAGGCAAACGGACGGTCACTTCTTTCCATCGTGAACTCGGCAAACTGCTTTGGGACAAGTGCGGCATGGCACGCGATGAAGCCGGCCTGAAGGAAGCGCTCCAAAAAATCCCGGCGCTGCGCGAAGAGTTCTGGCGAAACGTCAAAGTGACCGGTGGCAGCGGCTCGTTGAACCAGGATCTTGAGCAAGCCGGCCGCGTCGCTGACTACCTGGAGTTCGCCGAATTGCTCTGTCTCGACGCGCTGATCCGGCGGGAATCCTGCGGCGGCCATTTTCGCACGGAGTTCCAGACTGAAGAAGGCGAGGCGCTGCGGGACGACGCGAATTTTTCGTTTGTGTCGGCTTGGGAATTCCAGGGAACGGACCAGCCACCAATGCTGCACAAAGAACCGCTGGTTTATGAAGAGCTCAAAATGTCGCAGCGCAGTTACAAATAGGATTGCGCGGCCCGTAATTTTTCAGCCATGAATTTAACCCTCCGCGTCTGGCGACAAAAAAATGCGCACACGCCCGGCGAATTCAGAGAATATGAAGCGACCGGGATCGTCCCCGACATGTCCTTCCTCGAGATGCTCGACGTGGTGAACGAGGGATTGATCGCGCGGGGCGGGGAACCCATCGCGTTCGATTCCGATTGCCGCGAAGGCATCTGCGGCACGTGTTCACTGGTCATCAACGGCATTCCCCACGGCGGACAGCGCGGCACCACCGCGTGCCAGTTGCACATGCGGCATTTCAAAGACGGCGACCGAATCACGATTGAACCCTGGCGCGCGCGGGCATTTCCTGTTTTGCGCGACCTGGTCGTCGATCGTTCACCGTTTGACCGCATCGTTCAATCGGGCGGGTTCGTGTCCGTGAACACCGGCCAGGCCGTGGACGCGAATTGCCTGCCGGTGCCCAAGGACGATTCCGACCTGGCGATGGACGCCGCGCAATGCATCGGGTGCGGCGCGTGTGTTGCCGCTTGCAAAAACGCCTCCGCGATGCTGTTTGTTGCAGCTAAAGTTTCTCACTTGAATCTGCTGCCCCAAGGCAAAGCCGAGAAGGATCGGCGCGCGCTGAACATGGTCAAAGCGATGGACGAAGCCGGTTTCGGCAATTGTAGCGTCACGGGTTCCTGCGAGGCGGTTTGCCCCAAGGAAATCAGCCTGGACTTCATCGCCCGCATGAATCGTGACTACGCCGCCGCACTTCTGAAGGGAAAATTTCATGCCAAAGCACAAGCCGCTGGCGGCTGATTCGAGAAAGGTTTCCGACTGTCCAATTTTTGGCCAGCCAATGCCAAAGAAGTGGACACAAACCATACTCTTGCTGAGGTCATACCGCCGCGATCGTTGATACTCCGCGCTGGGAACACACTCCTTCGCAACGACGGAAACGCGATTCTCGCTCGGCTGCCAACTCAAAACGGCCGATCCTCCGGCCGGACAACCACGTTTCTGCTGCTTTAGAGCGAAATCACCGCCATCCTGTGTACGTTTTTTGGATCGTGTGTTCCATTATTGGACAGTCGAGGGGCGGGATCTTTTTCCAATTTAATCACGAAGTCATTCACGGAACGCCCTTAAAGAGGCAGCACACTTCTTGGCACGGCGGACGCTATAGCTCTCCCAGAAAAAGAAAACTATATGCTAAAGAAATTGCTAAGTGCGTCTCTTCTCGGGTGCGGATTGTTGGCCGCCCGCAACGCTTCCGCTCAATCCACGCTTCTGAATGGATTGGTTTCCTACTGGAAGCTAGACGAAACCATCGGAGCGAGGGTCGATTCCGTTGGCCCGAACCACTTGATAAACCACCTGGCGCAGGCAACCTCCGGCCCGGGCAAGATTGGTAATGCCGTTAACTTTGCCGGAGGGGCTTTAGGCTCGACCTATTTAATCGCCACAAACAACGGCTCGTTGAGTTTCATCAATCACAGCTTCACAATTTCAGCCTGGTTGAAGATCAACACCAAAGTGTCGATGACCGCAGTTAACAAATCACGATACGAATACGCTCTGCGCTACGACGCCTCACTCGATCGCTTCGTCTTCGGCGTAAACGGCATGTTCTCCACCGCAGCGGCCTCGGCTCTGGGCTCGCCTGCCACGAATACATGGTATCATGTCGTTGCGTGGTACGACAACACGGCGCAAACCAAAAGCATTCAAATCAACAACGGTGCCGTAACCACCGTTGCTCACACCACCGGCCTGAATGTTGGCAGCAACAACTTTTGGATCGGCTCACTCGAAGGCTGGAATGACATTTGGAATGGTGGCATCGACGAGGTGAAAATTTGGAACCGCACCTTGACTGCAACGGAGCGCGCGCAGGATTACACCAACGGATCAACCGGGACACCGCTTACTCCGTCTTCCCCCGCACTGAACGTGTATGTGTCACCGAGTGGTTCTCCCGCCGGTAACGGCAGTTTAACTCAACCAACCGATCTCTTGACCGCGCTTGACATCACTACCACGCGTGGGCAACCAGGCGGCACCATTTGGTTACGCGGCGGCACTTACACCTACCGAACCGATGTGGTCAGCAACATCCGTGGCATGACAAACCAGCCAATCACCATCCGCTCCTATCCTGGAGAGTGGGCTATTATCGACGGCTGGGTGTATGCATACGGCTCGGATATCATCATGCGCGATTTGGAAATCATGAACTCCGATACCGTGCGCGACCAGACGACAAGCCATAATGGTTTGGTGATTTATGCCCCTGACAGCAAATTCATTAACTTGGTAGTGCATGATGCAATTGGCGATGGCGTGGAACTTTGGGAACTCGCTACGAACACGGAACTCTTTGGCTCGCTCGTTTATAACAACGGTTTTTGGGATACAGTTCAACTCCGTCCGCGAGGCCACAACATTTACACGCAGAACATTAACGGAATAAAAACGATTCGTGGCAACATGATTTTCAGTGCGTACGATTACGGACTTCATATTTACGCCACTCAGGCCACCATTCAGGGTTACCTGGTCAAGGACAATATATCCTTCATCAATGGAGTGTCTGTCTACCGTGCAAATGGGCGCGCCAATTTATTCTGCGGTGGTTTTACCCCTGTGATGAACATTAGCTTTGATGGTAATGCCACTTATCATCCTTTGCATGTTTTGCATGGAGCAAACCAATTTGGCTATGTCAAAGTAGCCAATACGAATGTCACCGTAATCAATAACTATATGGTTGGCGGAAACAACACATACCAAATCGATGAATTCACAAGCCCGGTGACTGTCACCAACAATACCACGGTTGGTTACGCTCATTCCGTTACCATCCAGCAAAGCCCTGGCCTGCCATTATCGATCCACAACATTAACCGGAATACGTACTACAACACGGAGGACACCGGCAGTGCTACATTCCTTAATAATGGTATTGCGATGTACACCTTCCCACAATGGCAGGCAAACACGGGGCTTGACAAGGCCAGTACCTACACGGTTGGAACCCCCAAGGTAGCCAAGGTAATTGTTTATCCAAATGTTTACGAAACAGGCCGTGCCAACATCGCTGTGTACAACTGGAATCTACAGCCAACGGTTAATGTGGATCTTGGCAATGTGCTCGCCATCGGCGCGGTGTACGAGGTGCGCGACGCACAGGACTATTTCGGAACCCCGGTGGCCGGCGGAACTTACTCGGGTGGCTTGATTGCCATCCCCATGAAAGGAATAAGCGCAGGGGAAATCATGAATGCTTTTGTGGTGCGAATTACTGGGACCGGAAGCTCGAACGTCAATACGCCCCCAACGGTCGCCATCGCTACGCCCGGCAGTGGCGCCATCTACGCAGCGCCCGCAACGGTTGCACTTGCTGTGAATGCATCGGACCCAAATGGTACGATCGCTAAAGTTGAAATCTTTCAAGGCGCGACTCTGCTAACGACGCTCACCAGCGCGCCCTTCAATTTTAGTTGGGCCAACGTGAGCCCAGGCGCTTACTCGCTCACTGCCAAAGCCACGGACAATGCGGGAGCCACAACAATTTCGGCAGCCATTGGCATCACCGTGAACCCGCCTCCGAATGTGGCGCCGACGGTCAATATCAGCAGTCCGGCCAATAATGCCACGTTCAGTGGCCCGGCCAGTATTACGATCTCGGCGAACGCCGCGGATAGCGATGGCACTGTGGCCAAGGTTGATTTTTATCAAGGCGCAACACTCTTGGGTACCGATTCAAGCGCACCCTACAGCTTTGTCTGGAACAATGTTGCGGCAGGAAGCTATTCCCTCACCTGCAAAGCTACGGACAACAGCGGCGCTGTCACGACTTCCACAGCTGTTACGGTTGCGGTGAACGCGCCCGTGAACAGTCCACCGACCGTCAACATAACTGCACCGGCTAACAGCGCAATGTTCACGACACCGGCCAACATCGTAATCTCGGCCAATGCTGCGGATAGCAATGGCACCGTTACCAAGGTGGACTTTTATCAGGGCACGACACTCCTTGGCACCTCTACAACGGCTCCTTATGCCTTTGCTTGGAACAATGTCTCGGCGGGAGGCTATTCGCTCGTCTGCAAGGCCACGGATAACAACGGTGCGGTCACAACTTCGACACCGGTCGCGATCACTGTGATTACGCCCGTAAACATTCCCCCGACGGTGAATGTTACTTCGCCAGCTAACAACGCCAGCTTCACGGCACCGGGCAGCATCACAATCGCGGCGAGCGCTGCGGACAGTGACGGCTCTGTCACAAAGGTTGAGTTTTATCAAAGTTCAACTCTGCTAGCCACGGTTACAACCGCTCCGTATTCCTTTGTCTGGCCAAATGTCGCCGCCGGAACATATTCGTTGTCCGCCAAAGCCACCGATAACTCCGGAGCGGTAGCGACTTCGGCGTCAGTAAGTATCATCGTGGTCTCACCGTCGAATCTGCCTCCAAGCGTGGCGATTACCAACCCGGCAAACAATGCGAGCTTTATTTCGCCGGGTAGCATCGCCATTGACGCCAACGCCAGTGACAGCGATGGCACCATCACCAAAGTCGAGCTTTACGATGGCACGACGCTGTTGGCCACAGACACAAGCAGTCCT
>JACPZS010000062.1 GCA_016195385.1 Verrucomicrobiota bacterium | reverse complement strand
GTTTCGGCGATAATGCGCGTTTTGCCCATGCGCCGGGCCAACACAAACTGGCCGACCGCATTGTTGATCTTGTGCGCGCCGGTGTGATTGAGGTCTTCGCGCTTGAGATAAATTTTCGCGCCGCCGAGTTCCTTGGTCAGGCGCTCCGCAAAATAAAGCGGCGTGGGACGGCCGACAAATTCCGTGAGGTAGTAACTCAACTCCTTCTGAAATTCCGGGTCGTGCTGCGCGCGGAAGTATTCGGCCTCCAGCTCCTGCAACGGGTGCATCAAAGTCTCCGGCACATAACGTCCGCCGTAAGGACCGAAGTGGCCTTGGGCGTCGGGTAAATTTGAATTGGCAACTGCGCTCATAAAACAATTCTCACGCAAAGGCGCAAAGACGCAAAGAATTTTGCAGTCAGTTGCGGGTTTGGAATTTTCCGCTGTCGAATCAGTTTCGCGACGTTGGCGGAGGTTCGATGCTCCGAATGGCAAACTCCGCTTGCTCGCGCACGGATTCGTCCGTGTCCCGCAACGCAGCGCGCAGCGATGGCATGGTCGGTTTTGCGGCGGAGCCGATCCGTCCAGCAAGCATGATCGCGCCGGCGCGCACACTTCCACTCGGATCTTTCAAAGCCATCTCCAATTTGGGCACTGCATTGCTCGCGGCCGAGCCGACCAGCGCCAGTGCTTTGAGCACTGCGACGCGCATGTTTTCGTCCGGGTCGTCAAGTCGCTGAATGCACGCCGCAATCACGCGTCGATCGGCCAGCTTGATTTGTTGCAAGCTCGCCAGCGCTTGTCGGCGCACTTCGGTATCCGCGTCAGCGAGAGTTTCGAGCAAAGCAGGAATTGCGTTGCTTGCCGCATTCCCCATGACGCCCAGCGCGTAGGCCGCCAGGTAACGATGCGGCGCATCCTTCGTCTTGAGCAGGCCGAGCAATGCGGGTTGGGCTGTGGTTCCAATCTTTCCCAACGAATGCGCGGCCTGTTTCGCGTCATAAGTCGGCCCGTGCTGGAGTGTTTCGAGCAGGGCAGGAACGGCCTCGGCGGCGTCCGGCCCGATCAAACCAAGCGAAGATGCCGCCGAGTTACGAACTTCGAGTCCGCCCGTGCGCACGGCGGCGATCAAGGCCGGCACCGCAGGTTTGCCGATCCGCGCCAGCGCCTCGGCGGAGCGAATGCAAACTGTCGGGTTGACGTCGTTCAGCGCGCGGGCCAGCGAAGGGATTGCGGCTTGTGCCTCCGGGCCGAGCACCGCGAGCGCCTGTGCCGCGCTGATGCGCATCGAGGTGGCATCCGCAGTTTTGAAGACGCGAAGAAGCGTGTTTTTGAACGGGCGAGGAAGTTTGATCACGAGACCAACAATCCATTTCTTGCCGGGAAAATCCTGCCGGTGGAGCGCGAAAGTCAGCGGTCGCAACGCGTCCGGTCCCAGCGCGCGCAACGCCTCTTCCGCGTGGGCGCGGACTTTCGCGTCCGGATTGCTCAAGTCTTGCGCCCAGGCCGCGACGGTTTTTCCCTGATACAAAGGCTCGCGCTGCGCGAGGCTCAGTGAAATCAAAATGGCCAGCGCGATCGTGATCGCGGTCAAACTGCCGAGCAGCCAATGCCGGCCGGACCAGTGCCGTTTGCCTGACTGCTCGGGCGCGGGCGTGGAAATAATTTCAGCCACCGATTTCACGTTGTCAGCTTGAGCCACGACGCAAAATTGTCCATGCTGCGCGCGCGAAAAACTTCCCTGGCCGCTGGTTGGCTTCTTCGCGCATTTCGCACTTGCTCTTTCATTTGATCCCCGCCAGCCGGCTTTTCCAGACTTGATAGAGCAGCACGGTGGCCCGCACGTCGCGGAGGCAATATTCAGCGATTTCGCGCTGCCGGCCTTCGGCGAGGAGATGATTCATGTCCAGGCCGGTCACGCCCTGGCTCTTGGGCGATTCGATGCCGAACGCCTTGCAATAAAAATCCAGATTGAAGCGCCGCGCCGCGCCGTCGCGTCCGCTGACGCTGTAAAAAGTGAATTGTTCGGCGAGGTCGCAGTGAGGATCCGTCTGGTAGCGATAGCCGAGCCAGTCCTTGCGCGAGATCGGGATGTTCAAAATCGCCGAGCGCAGATAGATGAACGGCACGTCAAAGCCGCGCCCATTGAAGGTGACGATGGTGTCGTAATGTTTGGCCACATCCCAGAACGCGGTCAGCAACTCGACTTCGTCCGCGCAGGCAACGAACTCGACCGGGCCGGCATCGCCTGCCGATTCGAAATCCGCTGCCGTGAAGAGCACCTGGCCGCGCGCAGTCTCCGCGTTGAGCATCGCGATGCAGATCACTTGCGCGGTGAACGGCCACAAATTGAATTGCATCCGAATCTCGGCGCGCTTCGCCTCGCGCGCGGGTTCGTCAGCAATTTTCTCTGCCTCGCGAAAAAGATATTCTTGCTGCGCCTCGTCGAAATTTTCCAACGGCAGCGACGACGTTTCGATGTCAAAGACGAGGATGGCCATAAATGGAAACCACGTGGGTGGAAAGTTCAGGGCGCGCGGCGCGCTTGCTTTGTTCGGTGCAGATGTTCATTTCACAAGCCCGGAGGGCGAAAGACCATAGCCCAGCGTTTCAACGCTGGGGAAGCGACCGAGAGCCGCCAAGCCCCGGAGGGGCGAAAGAGTCGAACGAATGCGCCATCCCGAAAAAGCAATCTTCTTTCGTCCCTGCGGGACTTTGCCGCTTGGCTCGGCCAACCCAGCGATGAATCGCTGGGCTATTGTCGGGCGGCCCTGCGGGACTTCAAATGTTGCTAGCACTTCGTTGCGCTGCGCTGGCGCGCTGTAGTCCAGCATGTCCGTGAACATGATCGCAGCCAGCTTGCGTTGTTCGGTGTGGGCGCTCATTTGTCCAAACCGAATTTCTTGAGCAGCGCCGCGTAGCGCGGGTCTTTGACCACGTCGCCCATGAGCGGATCGAACTTCCACGACCGCGGAGCCAAATTGCGACTCTCAACCGCGCGTTCTAACCAGACCCAACTTTGATCCTTCTCACCCAGTCCCAAGTAAACAAACGCAATACTGCGGGAGACGGAACCGCCGCTGGCCGAGACGCTCTTCAATTTTTCGAGTATTTGTCGCGCCTCATTCGTCCGACCCGCGCGGGCATAAGCGTAGGCCAAGCCGTCAAGTCCGGAGAGTGTGTCGCCCATCTTTTTCCGGACTTTTTCGAATTCGGCAATGGCTTCCGAAATTTTCTTTTGCGCGAGGAAAATCCGGCCGCGCAGACTATAGGCAGGCAAGAAGTCCGGTGCAAGTTTGAGGGATTTATCGGCCTCAACCAACGCCTCGTCGTATCGTCCGGCAGAGTAAAGAGTGTAGCCCATGTCGGATTGAATCACGGCAGACAGCGGGTCCACCGCCAGAGCCTTGCGAATCTCAGCGAGGGCTTCATCCCTTTTTCCCTGGTCTCGCAGCATTCCCGCGTACCAAGCGTGACCGGTGCCGTGGTTTGGGTTCAAGCGCAGCGCCTCTTGATACTCCTGTTCCGCCCCGACGAGATCCCAATCATACTCCGCACACATGCCGAGCACCGCGTGAGCTTCAGCCAGCCGGCCATCTAATTCGAGCGCCCGCCGCGCCGCCGCCCGCGCCTTGAGAATCGCTTCGCGCACCGGCACCGCAGCGTAGTTCGGCAGCAACACGTAGCTGGCCGCCAGCCCGGCGTAAGCCGCCGCAAACTTCGGATCTTTCTCCGTGGCTTGCTGGAACAAACCCACCGCGCGCTCCAGGTCGGCGCCGGTTCGTTTGTTCCAGAGTTCACGCCCGCGCAGATACAGATCGTACGCCTCCAGATTGTCCGTCCCGGCGAGTGTGGCGCTAGGGCTGCCTCCCGCCAACAGTTTCACTTTCAACACTTCCTGCACCCGCTGCGCCACCTCGCTCTGGATCGCGAACACGTCCTCCGCCTTCCGATCAAACGTGTCCGACCACAGATGAAACCCGTCAGCCACGTTGATGAGCTGGGCGGTGATGCGGAGTTGGTCGCCCGCGCGCCGCACGCTGCCTTCCAACACCACGCCCACTTTGAGCGTCTCGCCGATGCGCTGCACCGATTCGTTCTTGCTCTTGAACGAAAAGGCCGAGGTCCGCGCCGCCACGCGCAAACCCGGCGTGCGGGCCAGCGCATTGAGAATCTCCTCCGTGATGCCGTCGCTGAAATACTCGTTGTCCTTGTCCGCGCTCATGTTCACGAACGCCAGCACCGCGATGGATTTTTGGTCGGTGGGCGTGACACTCGACGGAGTCGGTGAAGTCGAAGTGCTTGGTGAACTCCCAACTTGCTTCGTCGCCTGGCCGGATTGATGAACGAGCCACCAGCCGACTGCGACCGCGAGCAACAAGACGACGGCGACCGCAGCCAATTTCAACACGCCAGCCCGGCTCGGCGAGACGCCTCGCCCTACCTCCGCATTGAATTTTTCCTTTTGCCTTTGTCCTTCTGCCTTCGCTTGCGGCTCCCACGGCAGCACGATGCGACAAACTTCCAGCGGCAACTCCACGTTCTTCAACTCTGCCTGGCCCACCGTCACCACGCTCGCTTCGAGGTTGTGTCGAATCTGCCGTGCCACATCCACCGAGATGCATATCCCGCCCGGTTCCGCGAGCGGTTGCAACCGCGACGCGATGTTCACGCCGTCGCCGAGCACATCGCCCTCGCGCTGAATCACGTCGCCCACGTGAATGCCAATGCGCAGTTGAATCTTTCGCTCGTCCGGCTCGCTGGCATTGCGGCTGAAAAGAATTTTCTGAATCTCAATCGCGCACCGCGCCGCCGCCAATGCGCTGTTGAACTGGACGAGAAACCCATCGCCCATCGTCTTGATTTCGGTGCCTTGGTGTTTGGGGAAAATGAGCCGGAGCAACCGGCGATGTTCTTCGATCAATTCGAGCGCGAGCGCCTCGTGGCGCTGCGACAACGCGGTGTAGCCCACGATATCCGTGAACATGATCGCGGCCAGCTTGCGCTCTTCGGTGCCTGTCTGTGGCATGAGTAAGTTAAGCCGTGAGCGCAGGGAAAAGACAAGTTGACGTTTTGAGCCTCACCAGAATCCCGAAATCGAAACCACGGATGACGCGGATAATCACAGATAGAAACGCCGCGGAGAGGTCAGCCGTCAGGAAATGTTTTCCAATCCGATCAAGTTCGATGCTCCGCCATCCGTGCCCATCCGTGAAATCCGTGGTTCTTACCTCGGTATTCAGACTTAACGAACGAGAAACGTCAGCAACTCGCGCTACTTCGCGGGGATGTAATTCATCGTGTAATACGCGACGTCGTGAAGCAACGGCGCGCCACTCGTCGAACGCACACCAGGCAGATGCAGTTCGTGGATATGGCCTTCTTGCAACCCGTCCACGCTGAGCTGCGCGCTCAAGCCGTTTTTCGCGACGCTGACGTTTTTGATTGTCGGCGTAGTTTGATCGACTTCCGGGCTGCCGTATTCGGCGCGATAAATGTAGGTGAACGTTTCGAGTTTGTAGGAATCAATTTTGCCCGCAGTCACGGGATCGACCGGCTGCGTGAAGGTGAGTTCAAAGCCGTCCGGCCTGGCGCGCATTTCGTGAATCTCGAAAGGTGTCTGGCCGTTCCAAAGCATCCGCTGCAGCGCGAACGGTTTTCCGCCGCGGAAAAGCACCGCTGGCGGAATCAGCTCCGGGATTTTTTTCGCCTCGATGTGCATTCGGCTGCCGCTCTTTGGCTCAAGCGGACTCGGGCCGGGCAGGTTGGCGACTTCGTACCATTTATTGCCAGAAGGGTTGCCCATGAAGCCGCCGGGCACGAGGTGTTTTAGCGCACAGGCACCGTTCCACGGCCCCTGGTTGTCGGTGTAAAACATTTCACCGAGGGAGTTCGTGCCGATGCCGCCGGGCGAGCGGATACCGCTGCACGTGGGCGTGACCTTGCCGCCCGGCCCGATGCGCAGGCACCAGCCGCGATAAAGATTTTCGCTGGTGAACGATCCCGTGAGGCAAAGCACGACCCAAATGTTCGTGTCACGATCGAACTTGGAACCGAATGCGTACTCGTGGTAATCGCCGCCGATGCCCCAGCCGTCGCTGACTGTTTGGAATAAATCTGCGCGACCATCCCCATCGAGATCCTCCATGCGCGTCACTTCGCCGCGTTGTGTGGCGTAAAGCGATTTTTCGCGCAGTGCCAGCCCGAGCACTTCGTGCAGGCCGCTCGCGTAAAGATTGAACTTTACTTTGGCCGGCGGATTGTCGAATGCGCCGTCGATCAAATAAACATCACCGAGCCGCGTGGAGACGGCGACGCGGTTGCTGGGCATGATTTGCAACGCGCCGGCTTCGAGCGTGATGCCCTCGGGGATCGGCAGCGTGAGGATGGGATAAAATTTCGCTTCTGCCGCCGCGTGATCGGCGGCGGGCAAGTTGATGAGCGAACAAATGAAAAGGAGTGCCGTGGCAAATATCGCCGCGAGATTGCCTCTCTTCACCGAAATGTTTGGTTTTGTTTCGCTGTTTTTCATTCCCGAGTTCACCACACAATTTCTTCCACGATTTGGGATTCCTTGCGGCCAAAGATGACCGGCACCAACAGTTCAAACCGTCCCGCGCTTCGACGCACGAGCGGCTTGTAGTTTTCAGCTATGCCGAATTTCATTTTCACCTTGTCATCGACGACGAATGTCTCGTCGGGAGCCTCTTCGATTTTGGAGCCAATCGCCGCGCGGAACCACAGATTCGTCGCGGGCCGTTCGCTGCGCAAAACCAATCCGCGCCGGAGTGAGTTGTCAATTTCACCCACCACGGGCATCGGCAAATCCTCAATCTCAATCCGCTCGAAAGTGTAGAGAAAAATCGGGCGTCGCTGGTCGTCCAGACCGTAGCCGTGCATTTGATAATTCGCCTTTTTGCCGACGGCGTCGGGCCACAGGGCGTTCGTGTCCACGAGGAATGCAAACGGCGCGCCGGGCGGCAGCTTGACGACGTTGTCGCCGAGCGGCGGCTCGTAGCCTTCGCCGCGCCCGATACGATGCCGCGCGGCGTCGATGAACGCGCCCTGCCAGATGAGCGCGAGCCGAAGTTCATTCGCATCGAAGGCGAGGTTTACTTTTTCCGGATAGCCGACGCCGATGGCACGCGAGCCGGCGCCCGCAATGAAGTTGCGATAAATGATCGGTTCCTTGTCGGCGACGAGTTCCATTTTGCCTTGCACCAGACCCGGCGGCAAAT
>JACPZS010000061.1 GCA_016195385.1 Verrucomicrobiota bacterium | reverse complement strand
GGCACGACGACAAACAACGGGGGTAAGGGGGCGTGTGCCCGCGTGTTGAAAAAAGTGGCCTCCAGACCGTCGCCGAAAACTTTTTGCCAAGTTTCGACGGTGCAAAGCTCAATCGTCACTCTGATGAAATATGCGGGCTAGCACGGCTGTGCGGAGAATGTCCAGTGAACCGCGGGTTGAGCCGCGAGCGGAGTGTCGCCGAGGAGACTCCCTGAATCAGATCCGGTGACAACTTTTCTGGCGGCGCGGTTTACTATCTGCCAGTGTTTTCGTATGGCACAATTTTCGTATAGAGCGCGCCGGCGGTCGGGTGAAGTCGTGCAGGGCGTGCTTGATGTCGCGGATCGTTCGGCGGCCTTGCTGCAGATCGAGAAGCTGGGGTTGTTTCCCGTTGCCGTCGATGCGGCGCGCGGCAGCAAGGCCGCGGCGAAACAGGACGCCAAGGTCGCGGCTGCCAAGGGAACCGCGGCGGATCTTTTGCCGCCGACGCTGCGCGCATTGTTAAGCCGGCAGCGCAAACCAAAATTGCAGGAGCTGGCGACGTTTACGCAGCAACTTGCCAACTTGATCAAGTCCGGCATGCCGCTCACCGTCGCGCTCAACAGCATGACGCATTTGGAATCGAAGGGGATCTCGAAGGCAGTGAGCGCCCAGCTCAAGCAGGAAGTCATGGAGGGGCGCAGTCTTTCCGATGCGATGGCCAAACAGCCGCGGATTTTTTCGGACATGTACATCAACATGGTGCGCGCGGGCGAGCAGAGCGGCTCGCTCGTCGATGTGCTCCGGCGGCTGGCGGATCATTACGAACGGTTTGCCGAAGTGCAGTCCAAGTTCATCTCGGCACTTATCTATCCAGCCATCGTCGCGTGCGTGGGGGTGGTGATTATCATTTTTTTCATGACCTTCATGCTGCCGCGTTTTCTGAGCATCTTCGATGGCATGAAAGTGCAGCTCCCGGCCTCGACGCAGATGCTGATCTCCGTGAGCAATTTTTTTGGCAACCCGGTTTACATAGCGGTTGGCGGCTTGGTTATCGCGGCGATCGTAGTCGTGTTCCTGCGTTTCCGCTCCACGGAGTCGGGACGGCGAACCCTCGACGGTTGGAAGATGAACGCGCCGGTGCTCGGCAAAGTCGTGAAGCTGAATTTGTTTGGCCAGTTCGCGCGCACGCTTTCCACGTTGCTCATCAACGGCGTGCCGGTTTTGACGGCGCTGAAAATCACCGAGCAGGTCATCGGCAACTGCATCATCAAGGACGCGATCGCGCAGACACGCGAAGCGGTGACCGACGGCAAAACCATCGCCGAGCCGCTCGCGCGCAGCAAAATTTTTCCGCAACTCATGATCGATTTGTTGAAAATCGGCGAAGACACCGGCGACGTGCCGGGCGCGCTGCAGAATGTGGCCGACACTTACGAGGGCGAGTTGACCATCGCGCTGCGCGTGATGACCAATTTGATCGAGCCGGCGATGATCATCTGCATGGCCCTCGGCGTCGGCCTGCTGCTGTTCAGCGTGCTCTCGGCGATGTTCGCCATCACGTCGAGCATCAACCGCGGATGAACTTTTTCCGAAATCCGCGCGCTCACAGCCGCGACGCTTTCACACTTATCGAAATCATGATCGTGGCGGGCATTGCCGCGCTCGTGATGTCCATGTCGGTGCCGTTTGTCTGGAGCGCGCTCAAAAAAGATCCGATGCGCCAGGCCACAAGCGATGTCGCGGAGGCGTGCAGCCACGCGCGCGCGCGGGCGATCTTCAGCGGGTCGCCCACGGAACTGGTTTTCCGTCCGCAAGAGCGCACGCTTTCGATTCAAGCGGCGCCGGCTGCCACTGGCATCGCGCCGGGCGGCGACGGCGGAGCCAGCGTGCCGAGCGCGCCTTCGCTCTCCGCGCGCGCGCAGAATTTTTCGGCGCGCATTTCCGACGACGTGTTCATCGAAGAACTGGCGGTGAATTTTCTGCCTTACAAGGACGCCGAGGAGGTGCGCGTGCGCTTTTATCCGAATGGAACCAGCGACGAATTCACCATCATCCTCAATTACCGCGCCTGGCAATTGCGGAAGATCACCCTCGATGTCATCACCGGCCTGGCGGACATCGATTCGGATCCGAAGCGATGGAGATGAGCACGTGAATCTGCGGCAACAAAACAGTTTACGCGCGACCGCGGCGTTCACGCTGCTGGAAGTCGTGATCGCGCTGGGGATATTCTCCATTGCGATGTTTGCGATTCTCGATCTCACCGGCCAATCGTTGCGGGCGGCACGCGCGCTAAGACAGACCACGGTTACGGCGAGCACGCTCGCCGCCGAATTGTGTCTCACGAACCGGCTGGAGGAAGGCGTGGAGTCGGGTGACTTCGGGGATATCTACCCCGGTTACACTTGGACGCGGGAGATTTATCTGTGGCCCACCGCGCCGACGAACGGAATGTTCCAGGTGGATTTCACCGTGTACGCAAACTCCCATCGCAAATCGCGCGTCGAGTCGAAGATGAGCATTTTGTTGTTCCGGCCTGAATCGACGCAACGCCGGGCAGGAGCACCGCGATGAAGCCATTTTCGCGAGCACATCGGGTTGAGCGGCGGGAAAAGGGATTTACACTCACGCACTATCCGCCGGTTGTTCGACTTCCGGAACACCTTGCCTTCACTCTCGTCGAGATTTTGATCGCGATCGGGATTCTCGGCATGATCATGGTGGCAATCTACACTTGCTGGAGTTCCATTCTGCGAGGTTCCAAGGTTGGGCAGGAAGCGGCGGCGGATGCACAACGCGGGCGGATGGCGATCAGCGCCGTGGAGATGGCGCTGGGCTGCGCGCAAATGTTCGAGTCGAACCTCAAGTATTATTCTTTCATCGCGGACACGAGCGGCGACTTCGCCTATCTGAGTTTCGTCGGGCACTTGCCGGAATCATTTCCGGGCAGCGGCTTGTTTGGTGATCAAGTTTTACGCCGCGTCAGCTTCGGCGTCGAAAACAAGCACGGCGATGCGCAACTAGTGATGCGGCAGATGCCGATGCTCCAGCCGCTCGAAAAAGGCGAGGAGGCGTATCCCATCGTGCTGGCGCACGGCGTCAACAAATTCGTCGTCGAATTTTGGGATCCGCGCAAAGGCGAATGGATGGACTCGTGGATGTTGAACAAACAAATGCTGACGAACCAGCTCCCGCGCCGCGTGCGCGTGGCGCTGGCGTTCGGCGGCCGGCGGGATCGCTACGCCAAGCGCGAGGCGGACGTGGTGTTTCGCGACATCGCGCTGCCGGCGATCACCGTGCCGCGCGCGTATCAAATGGGCGTGGGCGGCCCGGGAAATCCGATCGCTCCGACGAACGTCGTGCCGAACCCCGGCGGCATCCGCCCGAATCCGTTGAGTCCGCCCGTGCAACCGCCGATCCGTCGATGAAACTTCGTGTCCAAAATTCCCGCCGCGGTATCGCGCTCATCATCGTGATGATCGTCATCATCGTGCTGGGCGTGCTGGCGGGCGGCTTTGCGTATTCGATGCGCGTCGAGATGACGCTCGCGCGGCGCGCGAATTTCGAGCCGGACCTCGAATGGATCGGCCGCTCGGGCGTGGAGCTGGCGCGCTTCGTCCTCGCCCAGCCGATTCCCAACGAGCCGTGGGATTCACTGGATCAAAAATGGGCCGGCGGTTCCGGTATTCGCCCTGGCACGCAGGCGATGAATACGGTGCCAACCATCCTCGAAGAAATTTCCCTGGAGAACAACCAGGTCGGCGAAGGTCGCTTCTCGATCAAAATCGTCGATGCCGAGCGCAAGATGAACATCAACCTCGCCGATGAACCAATCCTCAAACAGGCGCTGTTCCTGGCGGGTGTCGATCCGTCGGCGTCATCGAGCATCGTGGAGGCGATCCTGGATTGGCGCGATCCCGACGACGACCCGCGCATCGGTGGCGCGGAGAGCGCCTACTACTTGAAACTCGATCCGCCCTATGTCGCGAAAAACGGGCCAATTGACGACATCAGCGAACTGCTGCTCATCCGCGACATCACGCCAGAAATGTTCTGGGGCGGCCAGAGTGGCGCCGGAAATCACCTCCTCCCCCATTCGTCCCAGCCGCTGGCGCGCGGCCGCCGCCGTTTGTCGCGCGATGAGACGGATTTGCCGCCACGCGTCGGTCTCGCGGATTTGTTCACCGCCATCTCGGCGCGGCAGATCAACGTGAACACGGCTTCGGCGGAAGTTTTGCAACTCGTGCCGGGCGTCGATCCGCTGATGGTGCAAAACATCTTGCGGCATCGCGGTGAATTTCCCATCGGGCCGGGCGAACTCGCGGCGTTGATGCCCGGCGTGGGCCAGGCGCTCTTCAGCGTGCGCAGCTTCACGTTCGAGGTGACGGTGGATGCCGAAATTGCCGGCGTGAAAAAACAATACAAGGCCATGCTGCGCCGGAACAGCCCGAACAGCCCGCGCGACATCCAGGTGCTCTACCTCCACGGCGCGTGAAATTGGAAACCGGGCAATGCTCGGCGCTTCGCGTGGCTATTTTGGCCCGGCGATGCGCCAGCCGGGACCGGGCTGCGACGGATTTAACAAGGTTGCGCGATCCAGATTGTTACCGTCCATGAACCAGACGCCGACCGAGCCGTCGGTGTGTTGGAAGAGCAGGTCAGTCTTGCCGTCTTTGTTCAAATCCACGGTTCCGACGACGCGCCAGTTTTTGTCAGACGGCGTGGCAGGATTCAGAAGTTCTCCCTGAACCAAATCGACGCCGTTCATCAACCACACGGCTAACGTGCCATCCTCGTGTTGGAAAACTAAATCCACCTCACCCACTTGCGTGAATTTGCCGGTGCCGACGACGCGCCAGCGCGGATCGGCGGGCCGCGTTGGATTCAAATACGCCGCGTAAACGAGATTCGTTCCGTTCATGAGCCACACCGCGAGCGTGCCGTCGTCATGCTGAAAAAGAATGTCGTCGTGATTGTCGCGGTTGACATCGCCCGCGCCCACGACGCGCCAGCCGGGGCCGGGATCGCTGGGCGAGAGCAGGGTGGCGGTGACAAGATTGATGCCGTACATCAGCCACGCGCCGACGGTGCCGTCGGCGTGCTGGAAAATGAGGTCAGGATAGTGGTCGTCGTTCAAATCGGCAGTGGCCGCAATTTTCCAGCGTGGGTCAGCGAGTCCGGTCGGATTGAAGAAACTCGCGGAGACAAGTTCCTCGCTCTTATTCATGAACCAGACGCCAAGCGAGCCGTCGCTGTGTTGGAAGAGAATGTCAGGCAATCTGTCGCCGTTGAAGTCTCCGACATTGTCCACGATGGGATCAAAACACTCGCCGACTGTTAAGTTGAACGAGGTGCTGGCGGCTGCGCCTTCAGAGTCAGTGACCGTTACTGTGATGGCTGATTGACCTCTCCGGCCGAGCCAAGGGAAGATTGAAAGTGTTCGATTGGTTCCGCCACCACCCAACAACAAGTTTTGATCAGGAACAAGCTGCGAACTTGATGAGTTAGCCGCAACCGTCAATAAGCCACTCGGCGTTTCTAGGTCGGAAACCCTAAACGTGACTCCCGAAATCTCGTGACTTGGCAAAAGGCACAGATTCGCAATCGGTGAAATCGTCGGCGGGTGATTGGTCTGACACGGCACCGTGAATTTGAACTGCGTGCCCGACGAAGCGCCATCGCTGTCGGTCACAACCACGGAGAGTGCGGTTTCGCCGCATTGATTGGCTATTGGGAAGACCGACAGGGTTCGGTTCCTTCCAGTGCCGCCGGGGAACAAGTTCGAGTTTGGAACCAGTTGTTGATTCGACGAATAGGCTTTGACAGTCAGCAATTCAGGCGCTGTGTCGGTGTCATCAACATTAAACTTGAGGCCGTTGAGGCATTGTCCGAGGCAAGCGACGTAATCGGAGATTGTTGAAATCGTCGGTGGCTGATTGGTCGGCGCGGTCAAATCGCGGGCGAGGCATCTCGGTTGCGTGACGCAGGCAGCGAGCACGGCAATGACGATCACACCACGAAGCTTCAAAACCGAAGACGGAAGAAATGAATCGAGGTGTTTCAAAGTTGAAGGTAAGCAACGTTATCACTTCGGCCCGGCGATGCGCCAACCCGGGCCGGGCTGCGACGGATTTAACAAGGTTGCGTGATCCAGATTGATGCCGTCCATGAACCAGACGCCGATCGAGCCGTCGCTGTGCTGGAAAAGTAAATCGGTCTTGCCGTCTTTGTTCAAATCCACGGTTCCGGCGACGCGCCAGTTCTTGTCGAGTGGCGCGGCAGGATTCAGAAGTTCTCCCTGAACCAAATCGACGCCGTTCATCAACCACACGGCGAGCGTGCCGTCCTCATGCTGGAAAACCAAATCGACCGCGCCCACTTGCGTGAAGTCGCCCGTGCCGACAACGCGCCAGCGCGGATCGGCGGGCCGCGACGGATTCAAATACGCCGCGTAAATGAGATTTGTTCCGTTCATGAGCCACACCGCAAGCGTGCCGTCGTCGTGCTGGAAAAGAATGTCGTCGTGGTTGTCGCGGTTGACATCGCCCGCGCCGACGATACGCCAGCCGGGGCCGGGATTGCTTGGGGAGAGCAAAGTGGCGGTGACGAGATTGATGCCGTCCATCAGCCACGCGCCGACGGTGCCGTCGGCGTGCTGGAAGATGAGGTCGGTCTTGAAGTGGCCGTTCATGTCGGCGGTGGCCACGAGCTTCCAGCCGGGATCGCCGACGTTGGATGGATTTAAGTAACTCGCTGCAAACGAGTCTTGATCTTTGTTCATGAACCAGATTCCAAGAGAATCGTCGGTGTGCTGGAAAAGGATGTCGGGCAAGCCGTCGTAGTTGAAATCGTTTGGTAGCAACGCCGGCCCACATTCTCCAATTGTTATGTTGAACGTTGTGTTGGCACTCGCACCATCAGCATCGGTAACGGTGACAGTAATTGTTGTCGGCTACCCGCCGCTAGTTCCGTGAGGAATTGATAATGTCCGGTTTGTGCCGGTACCGCTAAAGACGATGTCCGCGCTACGAACAAATTGCTCGTTGGAAGAAACCGCGCTTAGACTTAATGAACTTGAATCGGTTTCATCATCGCCAACAGCGAACAAGATTCCAGGAATAGCCAAGAACGGGCAGGTTCCAATGTCTGCAATTCTTGAAATCGTCGGCGGATGATTGGTCGGCGCCGTCAAATCGCGGGCGAGGCATTTCGGCTGCACGGTGCTGGCAGCGAGCGCGGCGGTAACAAGCAAGGCGCGGAACCGCGAAGCCGAGAACTGGAGCAGAGAAATGAATCCTTTCATAGATGGGAGCAAGGAACGTCATCGCTGCCGGATGGTCAAATCTATTTCGCGAGCAGGAATTCCCGAGGAAGAAATTAGGAACTCAAGAACTCAGGAAAATTGATTTCATTTCAATTCCTGAGTTCCTGAGTTCCAAATTCAAGACCGCCTGAAATCGCCTGGCGGCGCGGAAACACGCTCGTTCGGACTGCGCGCCCGAGTTGGCCGGCAGGTTATCAACAGCACACTTTGTGTTTCCTGCGCCGGGAAAAGGTGTTTGCTTTTCCAGGCCGCCAGAGTTTGTCTTCTGACGGTTGGAGAATTGAATGAGCGCGGAGAAAGTTTTGCCAGGGCGCGCGGAACGCGGCGTGAGCGTTCGCGAGTCCGATTTCGCCGATGACCAATTTTGACCGACTCAACATTTGCCGGTCGGTCGCGGTGCTGTTGATCATGATGCTTTTGCTTCAAGGTTGTGCTTCGGTTCAGGTATCTTCCGCCGACGGCAGGCCGAAGCTGATCGGCTTTGGCCGCGTGGAGTCGGTGAAGGGAGCGAACGGGCAGATTTACCGGATTACCGCGCCGGGGCTGTCGTTGCGCTTTCATGCGTATGCGCCCGGAGTTTCCTTGGGCTGGAACGAGACGGAATTGTTTTATCCGCTGGCGCCAGCGGGGGCCGGGCTGAACTTCGAGCCGGTCGCAATTCAAACGCGCAGCGTTGGCTTGGACCTGGCGCCGGGGCGGGTGATGGCGGGCTATGACCGGATCTTTGCGATTCCGATGCCGAAGGGAACGAACGTTGTGCAAATGATTTCCTACTCGGCGGAGAATCCATCCAACACCATCGTTCAAAGAAAGGAAGCAAGCAGATGAACCACAAAATCGCAGTCACCTCACTGGGCCTGTTCTGGTTGGTGGGCTGCACCAGCCACCTGGTGTTCTTCGAGGAGGATCACGTCGGGCTGAAGGCCGCCTTTGAACCCAACAACCCGGCACCGGCGCAATTCAGTGTTGGCTACCGGCGCGGGGTCGTGGCGGTCATTCCGCAGAAATCCGATGCGGGCGACAAAGCCCGTTCCCAGCCATTGAGCGTGACGCAAACGAACGGCGCCGACGGGAAAAAGGTCGTCGTGATCGTGACCAACCCGCACGAATTGATGAGCCTTTACACGACGTTCAAAGCGAACATTGGTTTCAACAACCCGGTGCAGATTAACCATTTTCTGGCCACGGGCAAGGCGGCCACTTCATTGCTCGCCGACCGCGATGAGTTAAGAAATCTCACCGATGCGCTAAAAAATTCCTCGGCCGAAAAGGGAGGTGACAAATGAAAACGCTGCGGCTCTTGACTGCGTTGGTTGTCCTCGGCGTGCTTTCCGGCTGCGCCTATCACGGAGCGGTCTATTCCGAATACAGTCAATTTGCGCTCGACGTGCGGTCCACCGCCGAGTCCGGCGCTCCCGTCAAAGTCGTGCTGGGGTACGATCGCGGGGTCGTGGCGTACGTGCCCAAACTGGCCGGCAACTCGGGCGAGGCCTGCTCCATCATCTCCTGGCAGGACATCGGTTCGGTCGTCTCTCCCGCGCTCACCGACACCTCCAAAGTGTTGCGGGCCGACACGGGACTCATCTCCGGCACGGCCGCGACCGTGGCCGCAGTGCCCGCCGACTCGCAAGTGGTGATCGCAACCGAAGCGGAAACCCGCGGCCACCGACAGGAGTTCAAGACCAGTGGCGGTCCCGGCGACCGCATTTCGGCAGCGCTGGCACCAACTACTTTCGGTCAGGACATCAACTCGGCAAAAATCCGTGGCTGGCTCAAGATGGACGCGGCCAACAAGCTCAAGCTCAAGGTTTGGTTGGAAGGGCAGCATCTTGAACAGTTTGGAATCACGAACCTTCTCGATGGCAAACCATTCGCCAAAACCAGGCAGGAAATTGTGGATCACTTCAAAATCGAATGAGCCGCTTAAAACATCATTCCGACCAAAACAGCCGCAAGCTCCAGAAGTGGATACGCACCAAGGCCGGCGCGCGCGCCAAACTGTTGCGGGAATTTATTCACGCGGAAAATCAGGCAGAACAGGGCATTACTCACGCGCTTCACGGAGCTGGCTCGGCCGCGTTGCGACGGAAGCTCGTGGCCGCCTTGAAACTAAAGTGAACGAACCGAATGCCTATGCCACCGCCCATTACTGACGTGCCGCCGGATAAAGTCGGCGAAGTCGTGCAGGACTTTATTGATTTCGACAACGTGCGGGAGCTTCAAGTTGTCCGGCAGGCCAACGGTAAATTCACGGTCTCGCCCTTGCGCTGAATCGGTCCGGCTGCCTGGCGAGGAATTGTTCCCCGTGGGCGGTTGCTGGTCGAGTTCAACGTTTGCTGAACGGCTTGAGCGCCTGTTTCGTCACCGGAACTTTTTTGAACTTCCGCGTGAGTTGCGTCAGCGAATCTTCGACGGCCAGCCGCTCCAAGCTCGACGCGCCCACGAAGCCCACTGCGTCGGTGTGTGCGTTCACGTAGGCCGCGTCCTCGGGCGTCGCGATTGGGCCGCCGTGCGAGAGAAAGATGATGTCTTTGCGGACTCGCCGCCCGCCTTCGATGATGCTTTGGACACGCTCGACGGCGTCGTCCATCGTGCAGACCGCGCCCTTGACACCGATGCTGCCGCCGACCGTCGTGCCGACGTGCGCGATGATGGCGTCCGCGCCCGCTTGCGCCATTGCCTTCGCTTCGTCCGGCGTGGCGACATAAACGATGGAAAAAAGATCCATCTTGCGCGCCAGGGCGACCATTTCGAATTCCAGCTTCACGCTCATGCCGGTTTCTTCGAGCACGCCGCGGAAATGCCCGTCGATGATGCAATGCGTGGGAAAATTATTCACGCCGGAGAAGCCCATGTCCTTCACTTGCAGCAGCCAGTGCCACATGCGTCGGCGCGGATCGGTCGCGTGGACGCCGCAGATGACTGGAATTTCCTCGACGACGGGCAGCACCTCATGCTCGCCGATTTCCATCGCGATGGCGTTGGCGTCGCCGTAGGCCATCAGGCCGCAGGTCGAACCGCGCCCTGCCATGCGAAAGCGCCCCGAGTTGTAAATGATGATCAAATCGGCCCCGCCGCGCTCGATGAACTTGGCGCTGATGCCCGTGCCGGCGCCTGCCGCGATGATCGGCTCGCCTTTCTTGAGCGTGGCGCGGAGGCGTTCGACCACTTCTTTGCGCGTGTAGGGGTTTCCTTTTCCAGTCCAGGGATTCGGCATAGGGCAATCGAGTTTGTTTTAATGACGTTGCATTTTTCTGCGGAAAAATTTCAAAACGACTTTGAGTTGCCCGCCACACAATTGCAACCTTTCGTGGAGCTTCACCGTTCGCCAAAAAGCCGTTACGATGCGCGTTGACTGAATTCTGCCATGCGTGTAGTCAATTCGTCCATGACTCCAACCGGCGTTGATGATCGCTTCATTCTTGTGTCATCGCGATTGGCCGGTGCCATCAAGCGAGCCTGCTGTTTGCCCAGCCCCAAAAGCAAATGCACTGGGCCCGCCTGACGAACGGAGGACGTTACTGGTTTCCGCCGTGCCGCCGTGGGTGCGGCGGGCCGGATGGAGCGACCCAGCCCATCAGGATGGCGCAGTGAGAATCAACAATGTCCATCTTGAAACAACGAGTTTTTACGGCTTCCACCGTCAACGAACTCTTTCACTGATCTCTCTATGAGAATCACAATTATCAGTTTCTGGTTGCTTTGTTGGTGCGCTGGAACACAAGCAACCAGTTATATTTATTTGGCAGGAAACCACTCGATTACAAGGTTTGATACCAACGGAAATGAGTCAGTATTTGCGACTTCTGGCCTGGCTTCGCCACTAGGAATAACATTTTCCAAAGATGGTAATCTTTACGTGGCGAATTACGGAAACAACAACATATTAAAAATTGATCCTTCCGGACAAGCTTCTGTGTTTGCCACCTGGGGCTTGGATTATCCGATGGGACTTGCGTTTGACAAATCCGGGAACCTTTTTGTAGCGAATTATTGGGGCAACAGCATCGTGAAATTCGATGCAAGTGGACAAGGATCACTATTTACCAGAGCCGGACTAGATGGGCCGCGGAATCTGATATTTGACAAAGATGACAATCTTTACGTGGCTAACGGACACCTAAGCACGATTCTTAAATACGATTCAAGCGGCAATGGAACTGTTTTCGCCAGCTCCGGAATAAGCAATCCTGTCGGCCTTGCCTTTGACGGTAGCGGTACGCTCTATGTGGCGAATTATGGAGCCGCTAATATAGTGAAGATTGATTCCGCTGGGAATGTGTCGCTTTTTGCAAACATGGGCCCCGGATATAACAACCCGCTCGGCATGGCCTTTTATCCCGATAGCACACTGTACGTGGCGCGTGCTGGCAACAGTGTCGAAAGATTCGATACGAATGGCATCGGTTCCATTTTTGCATCCACGATGATCAATGGTCCATGGGGCCTCGCGGTGAATCCGCCGCCCACCATCTCCTGCCCGACAGATATCACGGCCAACAGTGATCCTGGTCAGTGTTTCGCCGTGGTGAGCTATCCCGAACCGAGCGTACTTGGGAACGCCGTGAAAGTGAGTTGTGATCCGCCTTCTGGTTCGTCCTTTCCTGTTGGCGTAACAAGAGTTACTTGTATGGCAACTGATGCTGAGGCTCTGACGACGACCTGTAGTTTCAACGTGGTTGTCAATGACACTGGGCTGCTGGTGCCATGCTTGGGTGTGGGCGGCACGTTGTGGAACGACTTGAACGGGGACAGCATTCGCCAGGCTGGCGAGCCGGGCATCAGCAACGTTTGGGTACAAGTGTTCCGCGACGACGGCGACGGGATTTTCCAGCCGTATATTTCAGACTCATTGGCGGGAAACGTGTCAACCGACGCCAACGGGCGCTACCTCATCACGAGCCTGGCTCCGGGCCAGTATTGGGTGGAATTGAACAACAACGATTTCAATTCCCTCAACGCGCTCTACGGCTTGGTGAGCAGTCCGGGCGTTGGGGCGGCAGACAATGACCTCGTCAACGATGACAGCGGACAGGACGACCCGTTTCCTCAACTCAACGGGATCCACAGCACGTTGGTGACGCTGAGCGTCGGCGGCGAACCGGATGTCGCGGTCGATGGCGATGGCCCCAACATCAACAGCACGGTGGACTTTGGGTTCATCGGGTTCGTAAACCACGCGCCGAGCTTCACCAAAGGCGCCGATCAAACCGTGGCGCAAAACGCGGGCGCGCAAACCATCAACGGCTGGGCCACCGCCATCAGCCCGGGCCCGCCCAACGAAAGCACGGAGATTCTCAACTTCATCGTGTCGAACAATTTCAACGCGCTGTTCTCTGCGCCGCCGGCCATCGCCGCCAACGGCACGCTCACCTTCACGCCCGCCACGAACCT
>JACPZS010000060.1 GCA_016195385.1 Verrucomicrobiota bacterium | reverse complement strand
GTTTGAACGGTTGATCTTTCCAAAAATGAACTTTGAAACCGCCGTGGCGCGGGCTGACGCGCACGTGATCAAAAACCTGAAGCGCGCCGCCACCCGCCGGCACATAAATAAAAGCGCCGTTGCCGCGCGCAGCCACTTGATCGCTGCGAATTGTCCGGCCGTAACGCGGTGCGCTGCGTTCGCGCGCGCCGGTCGTAAACACGTAGCTCAATGGAACGAGCGCGCTGTTGGTGCCGCTGAAACTGAAATACGAGAAGTTCGGGCGCAGTTCGTTTTCGTGTGGTTGGAGACGTGAGGCGCCGCCGGCGTTGACGGCTTTGATGCGGAAGCGGACGAGCGTGGCGGAGGACTGCGCCGGAATGCTGGCTTCGTAAACACCGCGCTTTTCGTCACCCGAAATGCGCTGCATTGGAACGGATTCCTCGGAGGAATCGGGCGAAGTGGAAGCGCGCCGCCAAACGAGCACGACTGTCTTCACAGACTGCACGTCAGCGACGGTCGCGGTGATTCGAACTGGTTGTTGCGGTGTCGGCACCATTGGCGTGAATGCCACTTCGCTCACCGCCGGCAAAATGATTTCCGAGAAGACAGTGTTTCTGGCACCGGGAGTTCCGCCGGCGGTTTTCGTCGCGGGTGGGCTGGACGCGGCCCAGTTCTCCGCGTCGTCACTGCGACCTCCCGGCGAGATGCGCTCGAGCGATGAACTGTGGCCGTCCGCACCGCCAGGCCACGGTGTGTGATCGGAATACTTCACCGAATCGACGGGCGCATGTTGGGCGTCGGCCAGTTCCACGCGATCGCCCTGATGGCTCAACTTGCCGGAAAAATTTCCGAGCACGACGACATTTGTACCGTAATGCGCAACGAAACGCTCGCGATTGCGGCAAACGACCACGTAACCGCCCCGCGCGAGCCGAGTGCTGGCCGGAAACGTGAATTTGATTCCCTTTGTGAAGGCCCAGCCCGAGAGATCAACTTCTGCCTCGCCGCGATTGAACAACTCAACGAATTGAAGCTCCTCCTGTTCGTTCGGCGGGTGATACATGATTTCGTTGATGATCACACCCGGCTCTTTGGCCGACGCGTCGGGCAGCGTAGCAAGGACAAGCCAGGCCGCGATGGTCACGCACCAGAAAATGCAACGAACGAATTTCATAGTTGGAAAAATCAGCAGCGGCTGCGAAATCGCCGGCCGTGCTTCGTCGAGTGCTACTTCGGTGGAATGGCCACGCTGCGATACTTGTCGGTCACGGCCCACAAATTCATCGGCGACACGGAGCGGCCGAAAAGCAGGTAGCGGACGCTGCCGTCGGCGAAAGTGAAATTCGATCCACCGGAAGTTTTGCTGTCGCCGGAGAGATGCTTGTTCTGCGCAATCTCTTCGATGTCGTTGCCATTGCCCTGATAAAAGTCCATGTGGACGTGAAACGAACCTTTCGTTTTTTCGCCAAACGAAATCGTGTCCGACGGATACGGAATAGCCGACTCCTTCATGCCCTGTGGCCAGCTCCACTGTTTGTAGATTTCGTATTCCTTCTGCGTCAACGTCGCCTCGAAATAATCGTTCCAGCCATTGATGATGTAGCTGCGCTTGAGTTCTTTCGGCAACAGGAAGGAAAACTTGTCCATCGGACAAATGAGCACGGCGGCATCAAGATAAAAAGGCTTGAGCTTGTAAATCCAGTTGTTGGTCGCCATCGCACGCGGCGGAAAGTAGCCATCGTGGTCGCTGGCATACATCGTCAAGGCCAGTCCGAGTTGGCGCGCATTGCTGACGCATTTGATGCGCGTGGCCTTCATCTTGGCCCGGCTCAAGGCAGGCATGAGCATCGAGGCGAGAATGCCGATGATGCCGATGACGACCAACAACTCGATCAGCGTGAAAGCCCGCGCCAAAGAGCGGCCGGCGCTTCGCTGCGGAATTGGTATGAAAAATTTCATGTGTCGCAGATGTATTATCGACCGCGCCGACGGATCAACCAAGTCGTTCGCATCTGCCGGCGGACCACCACCATCACAGGCTATAGACAATACACGCGCGAATTTGTTTCGTTTCAGGAAAATTTTCCGAACCCAACGATCCAATCCGCGCCAGTTTCATCGACGCAGCACGAGCTACGTTGCTTCAAAATAATCGAGTGTCAGTTTGCAGAAGCAATCCGCCGAAAAGTCGTCATGGTTTGTTGAGCGGCGCTTTGCGAATCTGGATACGGAAACGACTCCGCCGAGAGGTAGCCGGCGAAGCCGATTTCCCGCAGCGCCGCGACGACGGGCGTGAAATCAATGTGGCCGCCGCCCGCTGGCCGTCGATTGCTGTCCACGAAGTGAACGTGTCCGACGTGCGAGCCAGCAGCGCGCAAAGCTTCTGAGATGGAAACTTCTTCGATGTTCATGTGAAACAAATCCGCCAGCAGTTTCACGTTGCGGGTGTGCAGCGAAGCGAGCCATGCGACCGTGTCGCCAAGTCGATTGCAAAGATTGGTTTCGTAGCGATTGATCGGCTCAAAAAACAAAGGCACGCCACGGCTCTCCGCATGAGCCCCAAGATCGTTCAACGCTTCGCCCAGCCACCTGAATGCCTGTTCGCGCGTGACCTCGTTCTCGTAGCGGCCCTGCATCGAACCCACGATCGCTGGCGCGCCGAAGTCCGCGCCGAAGTCGATCATGCTGGCGATGAACTTTTTTGCCTGCCCGCGAATCGCCGCGTTGGGATGCGTCAGTGTCCATCGGTGGATGACCCAGCCCGCGCCGGTGCCCACGGCGGCGAGCTTGAGCCGATGCCGATCCAACAAGTCGCGCAATTGCGTTTTCTGGACCGCGTCTGGGTCGGGCAGGAAAAGCTCGACCGCGGCATAGCCCAGTTCCGCCGCCTGTGCGCAACTGCCCGCCAGGTCGCCCCAAAAAACAAATGGCCCGCCTTTGGCCTGCGGCACCATGGAAATTGTCACGCTTGGTTTCATGAAACTAGACGGACACCAGAATCAGGTTGCCGTAAGGGGTCGTGTCGCCGGCGCGAATCAAGCCGATGGCCTGCGGCACGCGTTTTTTGAACTCGAGGTGTGGCTCGAAAGTCATTTTCACGCCGCGGCAGGCCCGTTTGAAGGCGGACTGAGTTTTGGCGTCGTTGCATTCCTTGAATTCCCGCGCCATGAAAATTTCCCCGGCCTTGAAGTTGGGCAGGATGGCATCGAGCACCTGGAGGATTGTGGGCACGCCCTTGACAAGTGAGATGTCCACCGTCTCGATCTCCGGCCAGAACGGAAATGCTGCGTCGGCGATGACGAGGGTATTGGTGTGGCGGACGCGGCATACCAGTGAACTGACCAGTGGGTTAACGATGCCTTGAATGATCATGGTCGAGAAAAGATTTTCGATAAAAGCTAGAGGCCGTCGGCGTCTGGTGTCAAGCGAGCTGGAAGTGTCGGCAAAATTTCATCAATAAACGTCTCGCAAATAGCGTTTCTCGGCTTTCATCAGCGTGACGTTGACGTATTCATCGGCTGCTTCCGCCGTCAAACCGCCCGCCGTGCGAGCGATGTCGAGCAAAGTTTGGTGAACATCTCTGGCCATGCGGCGAGCATCGCCACAAACGTAGAAATAAGCGCCATTCTGTAACCACTCCCAGATTTCTTTGCCGTGCTCCCGCATCCGATGTTGAACGTAGATCTTCTGCGCCTGGTCGCGCGAAAAAGCCAGATCGAGGCGGTGCAGCACGCCGGAATGATGCCAGGCCAGCAATTCCTCGCCGTAGAGAAAATCGGTGGCGTGATGCTGTTCGCCGAAAAACAGCCAGTTGCGGCCTGTGGCACGAGCGAGCGAGCGCTGCTCCAGAAAAGCGCGGAAGGGCGCGATGCCCGTGCCTGGCCCACACATGATGATGTCGCGGCGGGAGTCCGCCGGTAGTCGGAAATTACGCGATTCCTGAATGAATACTGGAATCTCTCTTTTTCCCAAGCTGACGACATCCGATAGAAAACCAGAACAAAGCCCGGCCTTGCTGCGGCCGTGTGTTTCGTAGCGAACAACCGCGACGCAAAGATGGACTTCGCCCTGATGGGCGGCTGGCACCGAGGCAATCGAGTAAAGCCGTGGTGGAATTGGGGAAAGCTGCGCGAGAAATTCATCCGGAGTGCCGAACGTGACTTCGTCAAATTCACGTAGCACATCGAGATAATCGCGCGTATGCAGATAGTCGCTGAGAAGCTCGCTGTTGTCCACGAGTTCCATCAGCCGGTTGCGCTGCTCGCCTTGCGGAACGCGATCCGCCAGCGCGAACATGATTTTTCGGTTGGCCCGGTTCAGCACCACGTGCTCGATCAGGGCTTGGCGAAAAGAAATTGTCGCGCCGGAAGGTGACGCAACCGGAGAGTCGGCGCGGAATTGGAGTTGCGCGATGATGGGATCCACCAAGGCTTCCGGATTCCGGGCGAAGACTCCCAACGAATCACCCGGCGTGTGGTCCAAGCCACTCGCTTGAATGTTTATCACGCAATGGATTGTTTCCTTGGCCGAGCCTGGGAGAGTCAGATATCGTCGCTCGATCATCGCAGCAAGAAACGGGTTCCTGCGGGAATGGCTGGCCACCGAAGTAACCGTGGCATTGCTCATGAAATCAGGACGAAAAGCAGGCAGTTTTCACGAACACCGGTCGGAGTGTAAAAAATGTACAAGAAAATGAGCGGGCGCATTCACGCCCGCTCATTCGAGAAACTCAAAACGAACAAATTCTACTTCGCGTTACGACGACGAACTGCCTGACTTCCCAACAAGGCAAGACCACCCAAAACTCCGAGAGCAATTGAACTCGGTTCAGGCACCGCCGTGACTTGTGCTGCAAAGTTTCCAGCCGGAGTTCCGTTCGGATAACGGGTCAAAGTCCAAGTTCCATTGATATTCTGCCAGAAGTCGTCCCGGCTCCCAATTTCCCCACCGAGCAAAACGCCACCGATCGTCGCCGGGCTGTAGAGGGGAAGACCCGCAGTGTCGCCAGTGCTGGTGGTGAACTGGGCCGTCCAAGTAAGTTTTGACGGGACGCTCAACGACAGACCAGAAATATCTACTGTCTGGAGCCCGTTAAAGAGCGGGATACCGCCGGGTGCATCAGTATTGCTGTCATAAAGCAATGTCTGCGGAGCGGCACCTGTGCCACTGCCATTCGCATAAATTCGGAAATGGACAGTATCGTCTCCGAGGGTCGTCAGATTTGCAAAGTATTCAAATTTGAAGTCGGTAACGGTGCGAGCGGAACCCGCCAGATTGATTTCATCGCCAAACTCGTTGTTGGCGGAAAAGAACTGGTTCAAGTACGATGTGGCGGCGGTGTTATCGTAAACAACAGTGTCCGCTTTGGCATCAAAGCCAGCCAAGGCGACAGTCAGGAAAGCGACTCCGGTTGAGATTTGCAGGCAGTTTATTTTCATATTCCTTCGAGTTTTCAGCTACCTTTTTTGCTAAGTAAATTCACAATTGATTACCAATTCGCGTATTTCGTGCCTGTTACTATTGGTTTCCGATGAGTTAGTCAATACTTATGTTTCATTTTTTAAGCCGTGGAGACGGTTCAGTATTTCTTTGAAAACTTTTTCCGTGATTCCTCCTCGGGGATGGGGGCCGAAGCAGCCGGTGGCGGCGTCTGCGGAGCCGGGAAGCTCGGCGGCGGCGCGACGGGAGCAGCCTGTGGTCCGCCTTCAGCCGCGCCCAACGTTTCCACGAACGCCATGCGCAAACCGGTCAAACTTTGTTGCAGGAGCCGATCCTCATCCTTGCCCAAGTTCCCCTTGGTTTTGGCAGCGAGCATCTCGAGCTGGTCGATGAACATTTTCGCGCCCTCCAAATCCTGCTCCGGCTGCCCGGTCTGCGGATGGGGTATCCTCCCCAGCAGCATCAGCGCCATGTTGGTTTGCTGGACAATCATGTTGGCGAACATCGCGGCCATCATCTCTTCGCGATTGGCCGGAGCCGATGCGTCGCCCGGCGAGGTAAGGTCGTTGCTCATGCGTCAGTCAGTGTCGCGATGTCTTTCGATTTCCGCCACCAAAAAGCGCACCAGTTTTTCCAGGCGCTTCTCCAAATCGATCGTTTCCAGGATTTTTTGCCGCTCCGTCGGGATCGTCAGCAGTGTATGCGATACGATGTCCACAATTTGTTCGGGATCTTCGATTTCTTCCAGGTACTTGAGAATTTGCTCAAGCGAAAATGAATTCAACGCCGGCAAATCCACGCCGCCATTTGCTTCCGCCAGTTTTTTCATGACTTGCGGCGGCAGTTGCAATCCCTGCTTGAGTCGGGCACGAACCAAAGTCCGCACGGTTTTGGTCAACCCGCCAAGTGCGGAACCGGCGCAATCTTCGGCCAGCAGCGGGCGGATGGTGTGGATGCGGTACGGTTTCGTCTGGACAGCCTCGCCCAGCTCGACACGCGCGATGCCCTGCAAAATCAAATTGGAAGTGCCGTTCTGGTTCGCCACCGACGCGCGAATCAAACCCAGCCCGGCCACTGCGCAAGGCGCTTCGCGGACGCGCCCCGGCTTCTGCATCGCCACCGAAAACATCCGGTGGGATTCCAACGCGACCGCCAGCATCTGCCGGTAACGCGGCTCGAAAATAAACAGCGGCATCATCGCTTGCGGAAACAGAATCACGTTCGGCAGCGTCATCACGGCGATTTCGGACGGCAGTTGCATGGCCAAAGTTTAACCGGGGCCGGTTCCATTTCAAGACGAGAACCCGTGCATATAGCGTGTGCGACGCCGAAAAAATCCAAGTAATTTCCTTTGCTGCCGAGCCGCCTTCTGGCTTCATCCCCTCCGCAACGCGCCATCATTCAAGCGCACTCGGCGAAAATTTCGCCCAACTGTTTACAAACTATCATGGACACATTGCCCACGGTTTTGCTTCGTCCCGGCGAGGCTGATCGCCTCATCGCCGGCCACCCTTGGATTTATCAAGGCTCAATCCTGCGCCTCACCGCACCCGCCGCCGATGGCGACGTCGTGCAGGTGAAGGACCATCGCCAGCGATTTCTCGGTGTCGGATTTTTCAACTCAAAATCAAAAATCAACGTCCGCCTTCTCTCCCGCGAGCGCGTTGAAATCGATCAAACTTTCTTTGAAACCGGCATCCGTGCGGCGCTCGCGGTCCGCCAGCGCCACCTGCCTGCGGCCACTTCCTTCCGCGTCGTCAATGCGGAAAGTGACTTTTTGAGCGGGTTGATTGTGGACAAATACGAAGATGTGCTGGTCGTGCAAACTTCCTCCCTCGGCATGGACAGGAGAAAGCCAGAGATCCTCGCCGCGCTCCAAAAGATTTTTTCGCCCCGCGCCATCGTCGAGCGCAACGAAATGGCTTCGCGCAAATTTGAAGGCTTGCCCGACGCGAACGGAGTTCTGGCCGGCACGTTCGAAGGGGAGTTGATCGTAAAATTGAACGGTCTGAAATTTTTCACCAATTTGTTGACCGGACACAAGACGGGGCTTTACCTGGACCAGCAGGCGAACTACCAGCGCGTCGCCGGACTGGCGAAAGGCGGGCAAGTGCTCGATTGCTTCAGTTTTCTCGGCGGCTTTGCGCTCCATGCTGTTCGCGCCGGCGCGGCGCGAGTCCACGCCATCGATCAAAGCGCGGAGGCCAACGCCGCTGCCGCCCGCAACGCCGCCGAAAACGGCCTGGCAGAAAAAGTCTCGTTTGAAACGGCGAACGTTTTTGACTGGTTGAAGGCGCAGACGACGACGGCGCCGCATGAAAAACTCATTCCGCGCTTCGATCTCGTCGTGTTGGACCCACCGTCATTCACCCGAAACCGCGCGTCTGTCGGCGATGCGCTGCGGGGCTACAAGGAAATTCATCTGCGTGCGATGAAGCTTCTGAAAACCGGCGGCACGCTGGCGACCTTTTGTTGTTCGCATCACGTCGATGCCAACTTGTTTCAGCAAGTCATTCTCGACGCGGCGTACGACGCGCGCTGTCTGCTGCGGCGCGTGGCGGTGTTCACCCAGTCCCCCGACCACCCGGTCATCCCCGCCATTCCGGAAACAGAATACTTGAAAGGGTTCGCTTTCGAAATCGTGCGTTAGGCGAGCAACAAATCGCGCTGCCACGTCATCAATAAATCGTGGTGATTATGCTCGTCGCGCGCGAGCAAATCGAGAGTTGCCCGGCTGGCGATGAGCGTAGCATCAATGCCCAATTCCACCGCTCGCAGGTCGCGCTTCTTGGCCAACGCCGCCCGCCGGCGCTTTTCCGGCTATGCGAAGCCGCCGCTGCAATCGCCACCAATTGCTCGTGGCTTAAAACGAAGAACGGCGGCTTGTTGGCCGCCACCGCCTCGCGCTCGCGCCAGTGCCACAACTCGCGCAAGACCGCCAACCCTTGCCGCGTGAGCCGCGCGCTGCCGCTCAAACGCCAGACGCGATCGGGATCCACCGTTCGCGGCTGCGCGCACGCCGTCACCAACCGCGCGCAAACCTCCTGGTGCCACCTCAGCCGGCCTTTCTGCTGCAGTTCCGCGCGCAACAAATCCGCGACCGCCTTCAAGTGGCGCGTGTCGTTGCGCGCGTAAATCTGCATTCGCTCGGTCAACGGCCGGCGGGCCCAGTTGGCTTTCTGCGGCCCTTTTTCGAGCGTCACGTCGAGATATTTTTTGACGAGGTGAGTCAGCCCGAATTCGCGATGGCCGAGCAACCGCGCGGCTTCCATCGTGTCGAAAATCTGCGCGGGCGTGAAATCGAACGCGCGCCGCAGCAACCGCAAATCATAATCCGCCGCGTGGAAAATCAATTCGTGTTGCCGAAAAACTTCCAACAGCGGGCGCAAATCCGTCTGCGCGAGCGGGTCAACCAACTCGTTCAAGCCGCGGGCGCTCACTTGGATGAGGCACAATTTTTCCGGATACGCGTGCAAGCTGTCGGCCTCCGTGTCCACGGCGACCCAATCCATATCTCGCAAACGCGCGACGAGCGCGGCCAATTTTTCGGTCGTATCTAGCACGCGGTTTAGTTAGCGGAACGATGGAGAGGACGCAAGTGTTCGTCCAATCCGCTGCGGACTTGCCGCTCGGAAAGTGCGCTGGCCGTCGCTGCCAACCAGCCCAGCGGACGTTTTTCCCACCTGGCGAAACTCGTTTTGCCTTTTGCTTTTTGCGTTTTGACTTTTTAATTGGCCCATGAAACCTCGCGTTCGTTTCGCACCATCGCCCACTGGTTATTTGCACATCGGCGGCGCGCGCACCGCGCTGTTCAACTGGCTTTACGCCCGCCACACCGGCGGCACGTTTGTCCTGCGCATCGAGGATACCGACGCCGCGCGCAATACGCACGAAGCCGTGGACGTGATTTTGAACGGGCTTCGCTGGCTCGGTCTGCATTGGGATGAAGGTCCGCTCACCAGCGACGCCACCGGCCCAGGTAAAGGCGACCGCGGTCCGTATTTCCAATCGCAACGGAAGGAAAATTACGATCGCCGCGTTGAGGCGTTGCTTTCGCACGGCCTCGCCTACGAACATCAAGGCGCGATCAAATTCAAAATGCAGCGCGCGCCGGTTCTCATTCCCGACCTTGTCGTCGGCGACGTGCTGCGCAAACTCACCGACCGCGAGGAAGTTGATCCCGACTTCGTCATCGTCCGCAGCGACGGCCAGCCCGTGTTCCACTTCGTCAACGTGGTGGACGATTTGGAGATGGGCATCACGCACGTCATTCGCGGTGAGGATCATTTGAGCAACACCGCCAAGCACATCGCGCTCTTCCGCGCGTTTGGCGTCGAGCCGCCCAAGTATGCGCACATCCCGCTCATCCTGAACGCCGACGGCAGCAAGATGAGCAAACGCGACCGCGGCGCGTCGCTCACGACTTATCTCGATGAGGGTTTCCTGCCCGAAGCCGTGAACAATTACCTCTGCCTCCTCGGCTGGTCGCCTAAGGACAACGTCGAAAAACTCTCCCTCGCCGAAGTCGTCGAGCGTTTTGATCTGCCGCAAATTCTCCGGCACAACGCCAAGTTCGACTTCGAGAAACTCGTCTGGCTGCAAGGCGAATACTGCCGCGAACTCGCCCCCGATCGCTTCTACGAACTCGGCGTCCACGCCTTTGCCAAGGCCGGCGTCGATACCAACACGTTCGACACGAACTACGTCAAAGCCGCGCTCGACACCTGCCGCGGCAAGATCAAAACCTTCGCCGAACTTCCCGCCTACGCCGGATTTTATTTCCGCGACGAAATCACCTACGACCCCGAAGCCGCGAAGAAAAGTTTCGTGCCCGAGAACAAACCGCGCGTGGAAAAACTCCGAGCCGCCTTCGCCAAACTCGCCACCTTCGACGCCACGAGCATTGAAGCCACGTTGAAAGCAACCGCCACCGAACTCGGCATAAAAGTCGGCGTGCTCATCCATCCGACCCGCCTCGCCGTCACCGGCAATCCCAACGGCCCGAGCCTGTATCATTTGCTGGAGGTGATGGGGAAAGAAAAAACGCAGGCGAGGATTGAGCGGGCATTGCAGACAAGTTTTAGTTAACAATCTCAACTGATTATGCTGATTCTCAATTTTGCTTTTATGCTGGCGGATGCTGATTCACATGAAGCGTGGTATTTCAAACTCGCGAGTTTCGCAGGCGGCATCGTGGCCACGTTCATCGGCTTTTTCCTAAATCAGCGTCACCAAAACGACAAAGATAAGATTAAAGAGCTAAAAGAGTATATCGCGTCACTTCAATCGGCAGCGAACGAATTGGATTTCTACAGGGGAAAGCTGACGCAGCTTTCCGGCGAATTGGAGAATCTGGCGAATGCGCTCAAGACGTGGAAGACGAATTGGATCATCCCAACCTACAGCATTTATCCTGACTTCTTGGAGAAGTGCAAAATCACCATTAACACGTTCCACAAGAATCCGAATTTGGTGAAGGAAGTGAGCCATTGCCATTTTGAGTTATGCCATATCTTAGCAAGGTTAGATTTGCTCAAGGAGCAGATGGCCGAACCGTTGGCAGTTGACCCACGAATCTTAACTGAACAACTCAAGACTCATTTCATCAATGCCAATGGTTTCAAAGGATTGGTGGATTCAAACATTCCTGTTTTCAAAGCTACCTGTGATTTAATCCTTGCAGAAAAATCGAGCGTGGAAAGTCAGCTTCGATTGCAGAAAGAGCGGAGTCTTTTTGCCAGCGCAGAGGATTAGCCGGCGCGCGGCGTTCACGCCGCTTCAACGTCCAAATTGAAATCGCCATACCTCCTGCCCTCGCCCGTTGAAGCGACCTGAAGGTCGCGCTCCGAGAATCGTAGCGCAGGTTTCCCAATCTGCCGTATCGCCGATTTCCAAATCGGCAGGGTCAGCGGAAAGATCGCGCTCCGTTCTTACAAGGCGGTGAACTCTTCCACGCTGAGTTGCATTTCACGAATGATGCTCCGCAGAGTCCCTTTCGGCACGTCGCCGGGGTGCATGGGGATTGGAATCGTGAGGTCTTTCTCCGCCGAGTAGTAAACAGGATGACGCCGGGTGCGGATCTCCACAAAGCCCACTCGACGAAGTTTGCGCGCCAACTCGCGGTGCGAGATCGGCACAAGTTTAGGCATGAATCGGGCGACGGTAGATGTTCAGGCCAGCATAGCGCGGTTTGCGCGGTTTCCTGGCCGCAACTTTTGCCCGCGCTTCGAGACAACTTTCAATCGCGTCAACAGTGTTGTGATAAGCTTCGCGCAGAGTCTTACCCCAAGCTACGCAACCGCGGATGGCCGGCACTTCCGCAGTGAACATCCCGTCCTCGTCTTGGAAATAGTTGATGTCGTATTCCTGATAGCTTTTCACGCGGTCGAATCTAAATTTGCGGACGTATCCCGGCAAGCGCTCACTTTGGAAAAGTGTCAATAAACGGCGTGTGTTTGTCGTGGAATGCTGTTTCGCGGATCGAGTTTACCAAATTTTCGCGCGCAGTTCCGGCGCGCGCCACATCGGTGCGCCTTCCTTGATTTGAAACGCTTCGTAAAACTCCGGCAGGTTCACATGCGGCCCGATGGCGCGGAATTGTCCGGGCGAATGCGGATCGACGGTGATGCGGCGGCGCAGTTCGGCTTCGCGCCAGTTCGTGCGCCAGAGCTGGGCGAGCGAGAGAAAGAAACGCTGCTCGGGCGTGAAGCCGTCGATGGGCTTTCGCTTGGACGGATCTTTGGCCAGCGCGCGTTGGAGCGCTTCGTAGGCGATGCTCGTGCCGCCGAGGTCGGCGATGTTTTCCCCGAGCGTCAACTTCCCGTTCACTTTCAGGCCGGGCAGCGCTTCGTAGCCGGCATATTGATCGACGACTTTCTGCGCGCGGGCATCGAACTCCTTCGCGTCCATTTCCGTCCACCAATCACTCAAGTTGCCGCTCGCGTCGTACTTCCGGCCTTCGTCGTCGTAGCCATGCGTAATTTCGTGGCCGATGACCACGCCGATGGCGCCATAGTTCACCGCATCATCAGCCTCCACGTCAAAGAACGGCGGCTGCAGAATGCCGGCGGGGAAAACGATTTCGTTTTGCAGCGGATTGAAATACGCGTTCACCGTCTGCGGCGTCATGTGCCACTCGGTTTTGTCCACCGGCCTGCCGACGCGCGCGATTTGCCGGCGCGTCTCGAAAACCGCGGCGCGCTGCACGTTGCCGAGATAATCATCGCGGCGCAATTTCACCGGCGAGTAATCGCGGAATTTTTCGGGGTGCCCAATCTTCTGCGTGAACCGATCGAATTTCACCAGCGCCTTCGCGCGCGTCGATTCGGACATCCAGGCCAGTTTTTTCAAACGGTCGCGGAAGACTTCGCGCAGATTGCCGATAAGCTCGTTCATGCGCGTGCGGGCCGAGGCCGGAAAGTATTTCTCGACGTAGAGTTGACCGAGCGCCTCGCCGATGTGGCTGTCGATCACGCGCGCGGCACGCTGCCAGCGCGGCTCCGGCTCCGGCTGGCCGCGCAACTTGGTGCCGTAGAAAGCGAAGTTCTCCGCTTCGACCGCGCGATGGAGATAAGACGCGGCACCGCGCAACAGATGCCAGCGAAGGTAAACCTTCCAGTCCGCCAGCGGGCGTTCCTTGACCAACTGGTCAAGTGCGGCAAAAAACTCCGGCTGACCGACGATGACTTCGGGGACTTTGTCCAGTCCGCTGGCGACGAAGTAGCGCGGCCAGGCTGAGGCCGAATTTGCCGTCGCGAAATCGGCGACTTTGAATTTGTGATAATTGGCGTTCGGATCGCGCAATTCGACGCGCGTCCGGCTGCTTTTGGCCAGCGTGGTTTCGATGTCGATCACCAGCGCGGCGTGCTGCTCCGCCGCCATCGTCATTTCGCCGAGCAGCGTGAACATCCGCGAAATGTGCTGGCGATAATCCTCGCGCTGCTTCGCGAAATCTTTCTTCAAATAGTAGTCGCGGTCCGGCAGCCCCAGCCCGCCTTGCGCCAGATGAAACGCGTAAATGTCGCTGCTCTTCTCGTCGGGCGAAACGTCGTCGGTGAAAAATCCGCCGATTCCCCGCTCATGAAAATCCGCGATCAACGCAAAGAGCGCGGCGGTGTTCTTGAGTTGATCGATCCTTCTCAAATCACGCTCGATGGGTTTGAAGGCGAACTTTTCGATTCGATTCGTGTCCCCGGCAGACGCGAAAAAGTCGCCCACTTCGCGGCGCGGCAAGTTCGCGGGGCCGGTGGACTCGGCAGCGCTCGCGTTCAGAATTTCGTGAATCAGTTGCCAGTTGCGCTCCTGGAGTTCATCAAATCCTCCCCAGCGTGCTTTATCCGCCGGCACGGGATTGTTCTTCAGCCAGATGCCTGCGGCGTAACGGTAAAAATCGACCGACGGATCGACTCCTCGATCCATGTGCGCAGTCGAGAACCGAGGCACCGGGCGGGTTGGCTCGGCCGCCAGTGCCGCCAACGAAACCAGCACAACCCAGCAACTGACAAAGTAACGAAAATAATTCAATTTCATTTTGAATGGAGGCATCTACCAGAACCCAAAAGACGTTGCGAGCAGAACAATTTTTCTTGTCGCGCTGATTTCGCGACCGAGCATCGCCAAACCGCAACTCGCGCTTGCTTTCGCGTCCGTTGACGAGGTTAATTCGCATCATGGCTTTCGTGAAGCTTGGTCAATCCATTTTGCTCGGCGCGTTGTTTGTAGCATGTTTAATCGCGCCGGTTAAATGGTGTGCCGCCGGGAATCCGATTTCGCGTCCGGAAATGATCGTGACGGACAAGCACCGACAGTATTGGTCCTTCCTTCCCCTCACCAACCCGCCACTGCCTGCCGTGCGGAACATGGACGCCGTTCGCACTCCAGTGGACCGTTTCATCCTGGCCCGGCTCGAAGAGAAGAATCTGGCACTCTCACTCCAAGTGGACGCGCGGAAGCTGACCCGGCGAATTTATTTCGATCTCGCTGGTCTGCCGCCAACGCCAGAGCAAATCGATGCGTTCGTTCGGCAATTCTCGAAGAACTCCCAATCGGCGGTGGCTTCTCTTGTTGATGAACTGCTGGCCAGTCCGCATTACGGCGAACGCTGGGCGCGGCATTGGCTCGATGTGGTGCGTTACGCCGACAGCGACGGACAGGAAAGCGACGCGGACCGGCCCACCGCCCATCATTATCGCGACTTCGTCATCCGCAGCCTGAATGACGATCTCGCGTTCGACACGTTCGTCCGCTGGCAACTCGCTGGCGACGAACTGGAGCCGGACAATCCTCAGGCCATCGCCGCGACGGGCTTCATCGTGGCCGGCACGCATGCGGCGCTCACGGCCAACCTGATGGAGGAAGAGCGCACGCGCGAGCGTTTCAACGAACTGGACGACATGATTGCCACGACCGGCTCCGCGATGCTCGGCCTCACGCTGGCCTGCGCCCGGTGCCACGATCACAAGTACGACCCGATTCCACGCCGCGACTACTACCGGATTCAATGCGCGTTCAACGGCGGTGATCGCGCCGAGGTGCCGCTCGCACCGCTCGAGGAAGTCCGGCGCTATCGCGAGGAGGAAGAAGGTTGGAAGGGGGAACATGACGTCGTGAAGCAGCTGTTGGACAATTGGCTCAAGGAGATGAGGAGGTTGCACGAGCCAGCCGCGCGGCACGCGAAGATCGATGCGTTGAAGATCAGCGATGACGAAAAGGTCCTTCTGAAAAACGACCCTGACGACAAGGACGCCAAAGAATTGGGGAAGAAGTTTTCCAATGAACTCAAAGTCGAAGACAAGGATTTCCGACTGCTCCTCTCCGAAGCAGAACGCGTCGAATGGGATTCACGGGAGAAGGCAGTCAAAGCGGTCGAAGCGCGCAAGCCGAAAGCGCCGCCCTCGGCTTATGGTTTTGCCGACTTCGGCCCGAAGCCGCGCGAGACTTTCCTGCTGGCCCGCGGTGATTTCCATGCGAAGAGCGAGCCGGTGGAGTTGGGGTTCCTGACCGCGCTCACCCGGGGTAAAACGCCAGCGGATTATTGGGCGGCCGCGCGCGCCGGGAGCCAACGATCTGACTCCACCCAACAGCGGCGCGCCATGGCGGAATGGATGACGGATCTCGACCATGGCGCGGGCACGCTCGTTGCGCGGGTGATAGTGAATCGTGTCTGGCAGCACCACTTCGGTCAGGGACTCGTTCGCACCGTCAACGATTTCGGCGCGCGCTGTGACCCGCCCACGCACCCGGAATTGTTGGAGTGGTTGACGAGCCAGTTCGTAAAGGGCGGCTGGAAGTTGAAATCGCTGCACCGGCTCATCATGAACAGCGCGACGTACGGGCAGCGGAGTGACGGAGCAGAAGAGTCGTGGGGCCATTGGAAAACGAACGGCAATACTCCAGCACTCCAGCACTCCAACAACCCGGCCGCCATCGATCCTGACAACCGCCTGCTCTGGCGGCGGCGTCCGCAGCGGATTGAGTCGGAGATCCTGCGCGACGCCATGCTGGCGGTGAGCGGCACGCTGAATCCAGAGATGTTCGGTCCCGCCTTCAAGGCACCCGTCGCACCCGAGGCCATTCAGGCCCGCAACATGAAGGACCCGTATCCCAAGGATCTGAAGGACACTCCTGCCACGCGCCGCCGCTCCGTTTACATGTTCCACAAACGCGTGGTGCAACAGCCGCTCATGCAGGCGTTCGACGGGCCGGATGCGCAGGCCAGTTGCGGTCGCCGCGAAAACACCACCGTCGCCCCGCAGGCGCTCGCGCTGTTGAACGACAAGTTTGTCCGCGCGCGAGCGCTGGACTTCGCGCAACGAGTGGAGAAAGAAGCGGGCGCGGAACCTGAATCGCAAGTTCGTCTCGCCTGGCGCCTGGCGCTCGGACACGAACCGTCAACCACCGAACTGAAATCGGGGATGGCCTTCCTCAACACCCAGCTTCAGCAGCGCTCGACGCGCGACCCAGCCAAAACGGAAACGCAACCACTGGCGTTGGCAGATCTCTGTCAGGCGATCTTCGCCCTGAACGAATTTATCTATGTGGATTGATCTCCGAGTTCGTAGCAGCCGACGTAAGGAGGCTCCGATCATTTGCTTTTGGGTCTGAAACTCCCGCGTCGAGAAGGAAGTTCGAGGCTCCTTGCGTTGGCTGCTACGGGATGGGCGGGCGAATGATGTTGCCCGCGTCCGGATGTTTCAATTGCGCGTACAGTTTCCAGAGCTTCGGCCAGAAATTCTCTTGCAGAGGATGTAGCGTTGGATAGCCGGGCACGACTCCGCCGCTGAAAGGCCATTCGAGGGGATGCTTCACCAGTTCAGCGCGCAGCGGGTTTTCGAGGATGTAATTGCAGACACGGACGAACGCGTTTCGCTTCCGCTCCTCCTCCTTGAGCACATGATCGTGCGGTTGATGTTGAAATTTCTGCGGCGCAAGGGAGTGCTTAAGGTGGGTTCGGAGAAACGCCATTCCATTCAGTTGGTCGGAGTCCAGTTGCAGGCCCATCCAGACCATGTGCAAATGATCAGGCATCAGGCAATACGTCGGGCAGAACAAGCCCTCGCGCACCGCGGCGTGCAGCATCAGCTCGCGAAAGGCCGTGTGAAATCCCTCGTTTAGCCAGCCGCGCCGGCGGTGCGAGACCGGAAGCGTCCAATGGACGACCGCGTCGCCCTGATAGTATTCGCGTGGCAGGCGAGGCAGATAAAACGCGCGGTTGAGGTCCGGTTCATTCACGGCGAGCCGCCATCGTGTGGCAAGAATGCCGACGAATCCAGCCCCATCGTAGCAGCCGACGTAAGGAGGCTCTGACTGAAAACGCCGGAATTGAAATGAGCCTCCTCACGTCGGCTGCTACGAAGTTACGGCTGACCGCCGTTGTCCGGGGTTACGTTCGCCGGCAAGTTGGGCGGCTGGTTGGGTTGCGTCCGCCGCCTGTGCCTGCGCCGGCTTTCCGCGAAGGCGTGAATGTCCTTCTCGCCCGAACGGAGGAAATCCAGAAAGTCCACACCCATGTATTTGCAGGTTTGGCAGACGCTCAATAGCACCAAATATTCCTCAAGCCCCTTTGCTGTTGAGGCTCCGGCAACATTATCTCGAACTCGTGCAAAAGCTTTTACAGCATGTTCGGCATTATTATTGTTCCATGGGACTCCATCGTAGTTCAGAAACGTGAAAAGTTTATCGCGATTCCGCTCGAATCGATCTTTACATTTCAACGCCGCCTCGCTCTGCCAATCAGCCTTTTCAAGTTCGTGATAAAAGCGCTCCACGCCGGCCAAATGTTTCTTCAAAAAGTGCTTTTTAAGACCGTATCGGTCAACGGTCTCAATCATTGGTTTCAACAGAACTCCAAAAGCCGTTACGATCTTTTTAAGTTGGTTGTCGAAGGGATTATCTAAAACCTCGTCGTTCAGGTCGCGCATCAAATGAATGAGGCATCGCTGCTGAGGACACCCGACGGAATCATACGCCGTGTAGAAATCAGATACCAGAACGCCTTTGAAGTCCGGTATAAGTTTCTGAACCATGTCTCCTTCGCGACTGTCTGCGAGTATATAAAAAACTTCATTCATGTTGGTCAGAACCCAGACAAACCCGGTCTTGCCTGCAATATCTGCACGCGTTTCATCTGCGTGAATGAGACGCCCCCGAACTATGTTTTGCAAAATCCTCTGTCGAGTTTCGGCGTAGTATCTTGCAAACCTGACCTTCATTTTATTGAGAGTGTTTTCCCAAAGATCGAAATGGAACACCTTGTTAAAACCACGAATAACAATCTTTTGCGGGATGTTCAACTCGATTACTTGGTAGATTAGATAGACAGCTAAACCCCAGCCGAATCTGCGGAAGATCGTAAACCTCTCTGCTAACCCAAATTGTTTCCTACACTGCGGACAACGGTAGGCTCGGAACACATATTTCACTGCCCTCAATTTAAGACTTTGCCGGCCAAAAAGGACATCGTGGACAGGTTTTGTCAACGTGTTCATGAAATGGCCTCTTATTTTACATTTCGGACACCACCATGAAGTTCGCAATCGGATGGCCAACTGTGATTGACGGTAACTCTGTCTCAAGTGGCGTGGCGCGGCTGGCTTCTTTGGGGTTTTAGCGGAGCGAGCGTAAACACGATCCCGCTGATAATCCCAATGCGCCGCAGCGTTGATAAATTCAAACCCAGACACTGGGCTTTTGAACTCCTTCCATTTCGACTTCCACTGGAATTCCTTCGAATCCACCCGGACCACGTTAGCACTTTCTGTTTGGCTCGATTCGTCAGTGGTCGTCAAGCTCGTCAACTGGAGGATTTGCTCTGTCACCATGCCCAACGCCTCGCAATCCTGTGTGTTGTATGCAATCAGCCGTTCTTTGAACATCGCTTGATTCAACTCCTCCCATTGGCAACGCCACGCGATTGTATTTAGGCCGGAGGCACCAACTTCGCCCCACTTGAAGCCCAAAGTGCCTGCCGTATCTTTCAGCCCATTCGAGATGCCAGGAAAATAGATTTGCGCGAAATTGTGCAAGAGCAGATTCACACTTGCCTGCATGGACTTCGCCACAGTTGATTCTTCAGGCGGTTCTCCATGCCGGTCCTTCATCTCTTTCAGGAAAGTTTTTTCGTAACTGCCGTAGTGAATCAGCACCGGCTTCTCGACGGTTTCGAGGATGCCGAGGAATTCCCGCCAAATCTTGCCCTCATCCTCGACGGTCTCCGCCCACAGGCTGTGCTGGACGGCGGAGTCGCCGTGGCCGATGCGCAGGCCGATGAGGTAGTAGAAATCGCGGTCGGGCAGGCCCTCGACATCCAGATAGACGGGCGTGCCTTCGATCTTGAGTTCCGGGCTGCCGACGATGTGGATTTTCTGCTCCCGAATCGCCAGCGCCTTGAGCGAGTGATGATATTTCTCCCGTTTGTCGCGCAGACGTTTGGGCCGGCGGCGGGGACGGAACGTGTAGGAGAGTTGCGTGACGGTGAAGATGCCTTTGCTGCGCAGTTTCTGGCGCTCCGTCGCGCTCATGCCGGCCAGCAGGCTGAGATCGTCCGTCTCAATCGCCTTCTGCCGGCAGTGGTCGCGGAACTCGCACTCGGCACAGTGCCGGTTCAAGACGAGATCGGGTGGCTTGGTATTGGAGAGCAACGCGGCGATTCTATTGACGTGTTTCCGAACTTCGCCGGCGAGAGCGGAAGCCTTCACTTTGAGCGTGGCGTGGTCGTCGCCGTGGATGATTTTGCCAAGGCTGACTTCGCGTCCGAGCATTTCGGAGAGCACGAACGCATCGAACGCCAGCAGTAGTTTGTCGTCTCTGGTGAGCTTGTTGCGGAAGATGAAGCGGATGGGAATGAACTGAGTGGGCTTGCCCCGGCCTTCGGATGGGATGCGTTCGATGGCGTGAAGACGCGACTCAATGATCGTAGCAGCCAACGTGAGGAGGCTCTGATCAATCAGCTTTGAGTCAGGAACTGCCGACGGCGGTGAGGAAGTTTGAGCCTCGTTACCTCGGCTGCCACGGAAATCGTTTCGCACTGGCACGTCCACAGCCACACGCCATGTGGCTGCCTTCAGTTCATCGGCGGAGAAATGAGCCTCCTCACGTCGGCTGCTACCAGGCAATGGGGCGCACTCGTCTGCGGGCGTGCTGGCAATCAAGCGGCTGGCGGCAGCGGCGCGAAACGATTCGTTCTGGCTTTGAACCCATGCAGCGTAATCGTTCCCCGCATTGGGTTCGTTGTTGTCCCTGAGCCAACATTTCGTTGGGCACTTGAGGGAGGCTTCAAAGAGAGAGGGTGTGATAGTCATGGTGGAGTGTTAATCCTTTCACTTGAGTTCGGTCAGCATCTTTTGTTTGTGAGGCAAGGAAGATCGGAGCCTCCTTACGTCGGCTGCTACGAGCGAGGTACGGACTCGACAACGGGAGGCGCTGGCGGGACAATTCATCGTCGCCCAAAAGTTCGCCATGAACCGGGCGACGCTGTTTGCAGCACGCGAATACCCATTTGTTATGAGCGCAAGACTGATTGTTTCAGTGGCAGTTCTTCTCTGTGGATTTGCAGGGACTGTGCAAGCCGAGATTCTTTTTTCGGGTGAAGGGAAGCTGAACAATCTCGCTTCAGAATTGCTCGAAGTGTCTTCGATTTCGAAGTCCAGCGAGTCATTTAGGTTTACTCGTTCGAGCGACGGTTGGGTTTTCATATCCTCGACTTGCAAAGGAGCGGCTCGTGTCATTCTGGATAAGGAATCGGACGCAGTCATCCTTCATGACGCCGAGGGCGGCTCGCGTCGGGAAGCGATGCGATTTGTGACCAAAGGGGAGCACACGATTCGGATTGAAGGTAAGGGCGAATTCAAGGTGGAGAAGCTGGCGGTGAAGGCTATCCCCGAACTCATCCATTGCGGGTTGGGTTCAATCCGGAGATCAAATCGTATGGGCTTTATGGCATGGAGTTTCTCAAAGCGGATATTCTGCCGAATGTCACCACGCTGATTGTTCCCAACAACCTCAAGCTTTCCGAACCGGTGATTGAGGACTGGCATCGGCAGGGGAAAAGGTTCGTCGCGGCAGTCGGGATCAATTCCGAGGCCAGGACGGCGGAGGAGCATTTCAAATTCTGGAGCGGCTTCTACGAGAAGGCGCCGTTCCTGGACGGGATCATCATCGATGAATTCATCGTCAACCGGCCGGTTGTCGAATGGGCCGAGTTGAATCCAGAGCGCCTGGCGCGAATGGAGAAGGAACGGCAGCAGTACCAAGTGTACGGGGAAGCCCTTAAGAGAATGCGCGCCGACGACCGTGGCAAAATGCTTTATGCCTATGTGGGCGGCAGCGGGAAGAAACTGAACCAGGAGATCATCGGCACGAATTTCATCCGAACGATTTTGGACTGCGGCTATCGCGTCGCCCTCGAACGCTACCTGCATGAGATGTCCAGCGAGAAGGGCTCTGCGGACGCATTGCAAACTCTTGTGGAGGGCATTGCCGATTGGGAAGCCAGGGCGCCCGGGGTGAAAAAACAGATGGTGATTGCGTTTGGCCTGTTTTCCATGCCGCCGGGAGGCATCAACAAACAGCCGAACGTCGATTACCACGTCTGGATGGATCAGCAGATGAATGTCGTGGCCAATCATCCGGCGATGTCGGGCGTGGCTGGCCTGGAATGGTGGACCTCGCTTTTGGCGGACGAGGAGACGGTGCGGTTCGTGGGAAAGCTTTACCGGCACTATGCCATCGAGGGCAGAACCAACCTGCTGACCAAAGACCCGCTCTTTCTCACGCACATCCAGAATGCGGATTTCGAGAAAGGGACCGAGGGTTGGACCTTGCATCCCGCCGAGGAGGGCACGATCGCTGCGAAAAGCTTTCCGAGATACGGCCGGATCGAGGGACGGTACATGGGGCTGGGACGTCCGGCCGATCCGGAACACATCGGCGACACGTTTCTCTGGATGCGCCGGAGCGGGAAGGGACCGAACACGTTCTCACAGACCATCAAGAACCTTGAACCGGGCCGGCTGTATTCGATGAAGATGTTTTCCTGTGACTACGATGATCTGGTGAATCCAAAGGCGAGGAAGGTGGAAGACGTCAAAGCTTTCGTGAGCGTGACGATCGAAGGTGTCGAAATTGATGCGAAGAGATCATTTGCCGAGGTGTACGCCTCCGGCCCGGAGCCGAAGATACCCGTTTACATCACGTATTATTGGAAAGTATTCCGAGCCAAAGCCACCACGGCCAAGTTGACGGTCTCGGATTGGCAGAGTGAGAAGGAACCAGGCGCGCCGTTTGGCCAGGAACAGACGTTTAACTTTTTGGAAATTCAGCCCTATCGGGAATGATGGAGGAGCGGCTGGGTGATACCGAGTCGAAACCGTGCAGATGATTCAGGGTGGAACGGCCAACTTGGCCGCAGAGCTTCGGCAGGGAAAACTTTCGAACCAAATGATGCTTGCCCGGCGCATGGGGAGCGGCGGGTGCGTCGCCCGCCGCAACGGGCCAGTGGCCCGTTCCACCAGCCATTTGACCGCATAGTCCCGGCTGGGGCCGGCGACGAGGCTCGACAACTCAAGACGATTGTTAGACAATTCAGCGTCGCCCAAAAAGACAGCTATGAGCCACCACTGCGGACGTTTCGAGAAGTTTGCGAACCGGCGCGACTTCTTGAAGAAAGCCGGTGCCGGCTTTGGTCTGCTGGCGCTCGCAGACCTGTTGCAAGGCGAGGATCTGCTGGCTGCGGAGGAAGCAACGCTCAACGCTCAACTTTCAACGCTCAACTCGCCGATGGCCTCACGCCAATCGCATTATCCGGCGAAGGCCAAGTCGATCATCTGGCTGTTCATGGAGGGCGCGCCGAGTTCGGTGGACTTGTTCGATCCCAAGCCGGAACTCACGAAGCGCGATGGGCAGCGCATCACCATCGACGTGTTCAACGGAAATCCGGGGCCGCTGATGAAGTCGCCCTTCAGCTTCCAGCAGTACGGCCAGTCGGGGGCCTGGGTTTGCGAGAAGTATCCGAACGTGGCGAAGCACGTGGACGACTTCGCGTTCATCAAGTCGCTCTACAGCGAGTCGAACGATCATGTGCCGGCGCTTTACCAGATCAATACGGGCATCCCGCGTCCCGGCTTTCCGAGCGCGGGCGCGTGGATCACTTACGGGCTGGGAAGCGAGAGCCAGAACCTTCCTGGATACGTGGTGCTCGGCAACAACCAGGGCGTGAAAGGCGGGCCGCTCAACTGGAGCGCGGGCTTTCTCCCGACCAGTTATCAGGGCACGCTCTTCCGTTCGTCCGGCGCGCCCATTCTCAATCTTACCCGGCCCGAAAACGTCACGCGCGAGGACCAGCGGGCGCAACTGGATTTCCTGAAGAAGATCAACACCGATCATCTCAAACAGCACGACGGTGAACCAGACTTGCTTGCGCGCATTCAAAGCTTCGAACTGGCATATCGGATGCAAGCGGAGGCGAGCGACCTGACGGATTTTTCCAAATAGTCGCGGGAGACGCGTGAGCTTTACGGACTCGACCAGGATGTGTCGAAAAACATCGGCACCAAATGCCTGATGGCGCGGCGGCTAATCGAGCGCGGCGTCCGCTTCGTGCAGGTGTACAGCGATGGCGAATGGGACGCGCACAGCGATCTCAAAGGCAATCACTCGCAGCATTGCGCCTCCACCGACATGCCGATCCACGGCTTGCTCACCGACCTGAAACGCCGCGGCCTGATGGACAGCACGCTGGTCATTTGGGGCGGCGAGTTTGGCCGCATGCCGGTCTCTCAAGGCAACGGTGGGCGCGACCACAATCCGAATGGATTTATGGCGTGGATGGCCGGCGCGGGCATCAAGGGCGGCACGAGTTACGGCGAGACGGATGAAATCGGTTACAAGGCCGTGACGGACCGCGTGAGCGTCCACGATCTTCACGCGACGATGCTTCACCTTCTCGGCATGGATCATGAGAGGCTGACCTACTTCCACAACGGCCGACGTTATCGTCTGACCGATGTGGCGGGCGAGGTCATCCGTCCAATCCTGGGCTGAGCAGGTGCAGGAAAACGCCGCTCATCCAAATCGACATCATTCATAGTCGCTGCACGCTATTCCTTGCCCGGTCGCCACTGCGTCTTTGGCTCTCACCGAAGTTCACGCAACCGCGTCGTAAGTTCGGCTGAGTCGCGTTCAGCTTCGGTGAGCGGTTTGCCTTTGCTCATACCGGGACGGACGTGGCCGATATGCGTAAGCCACGCATCTTTGAGCGCGCGCTGGCGTTGTTGGACGAGTTTAAAAATCTCCGCTCCGCGCGGATGCGAGCGCACGAGCGTATCCGGGGAATCCGCGGAAACGATTTCCTCCGTCGCGCCCAGGTAACGAAGAAACTCGCGCGCAATGAGCCAGTGTTCTTGCGTGTTCGCGTGGACGCCGTCGCCCGCAAGGAGAAATTTCGGATCGTCGCGGCGACGTTCGACGAGAAAGCGATTCATTGGGCCGTGAGCATCAATGATCTGCCAGCCTTCGGCGCGTTGCGCGAGCAACCATTCGGAGTAGCGGTCGAGCACGTCGTTGTAGCCTTCATACGGCGAACGATACTCGACGAGTCCGGCGGGCAGCGTGTGGCCTTTGAGCGGCACCGCATCGAACGTCGGCGGCGTGACGTGAATCACTTTCGCACCGGTCGCAGCGGCGCGTTCGCGCAAACGTCGGAGGCCATCTTGAAATTTCAAAAAGCGCTCCTCGCCTAACGGATAATAAATGCCGTCGTTCATGCCGTAACACGCAACGAAAAGATCGGGTTTCGCTTTTTCCAGCACGCGACCGAGGCGTTCATGAACGTCCGGCCGAGGGAACGCGCCGCCCGCGTGGCCAGGTTCGGACAAACCGGAAGCGGTTTCACTCGGCAGGCCGAGGTCAAGGAATTCAACGCGCGCGTTGGGAAATTTCATCCGCACATAAGACTCGACGAATTCGACCCACTCGCCTGCGTAAGTGATGCTATCACCGAGGAACACCACGCGCCGGGCTTCGAGGAATGCTTTTGCCACCGGCGTCACATCGCGCGTCGCACTCACCGGCACCAGGCGAACCTGGCGGATGTCCATGATTGCGCCAGCTTGTTTGCGTTGCGGCTTTACGGCGAGCGAATAAATTCCGGCGTGGTCGAAAGTGACGCGGCCAATTTTTCGCGGCAGAAAAATTTGGAAATGCCCCGTCTCCTGAACGACAAAATCAAAGCGTCGCCCCCCGACTTCGACCTCAACGTCGCTGCCGCCCTGCCCTTTGCCGCAGCCCTGCCAGACTTCGACTTCAAACTCACCTGGCCGCGCGAGCGCGAATTTCCACTCGGCCCAATCATTCACATTCGCCCAGTAGCCGAGGCAGTTTTTGTTCGTCGCCGGCTCGTAACGCATCAGCACGCTGTGCGTGATGGCGTTGCTCGCCGCCAGCGTGACGACGCCGGACGCCTCCTGAGTGATCGTCCCTCCTTCCGGCGCGGGACGCAGCGTGACGGCTTTGAGGTTCATCACGGCCGGGCCAGTCAATTTTTTGCAACTCACGCGCAACGTGAACGGCTCGGATTTCGCAAGGTAAAATCGCCCGATGGATAGCGTGGCGTAATGTTGCCAACCGTGAGTTGAAGGACACTTCGCGCTGAACGTCTGGCCGGCCAAATCGAATTGTAGTTCCGTGTCGATGCCGCCACTGGAATACGCGAGTTCCAAGTCATACATGCCCCAGCGAGTCGGTTTGAAATCCCAACTCACTGCGTCGCCCACGCTCGACGCGAATCGGATTCGGTGATTACCGGGTTGCGATTCCAATTTGGCGGACTCGCCTTCGATTTTCGCGTCGAGCGCGGAGAACGCGATGCGACCGTCGGCGAACTGCGCAGTTTGTTCGGTGGTTTCGATCTGGAGTGAATGCGCCATGTCCGCTGGCCCAATATCGAAAAGACCAAACTCAAGCAGCGGCGCACCGTCAATGAATTCCCAGTTCATCGGCGTACGATCATGTTTGATAATGAAACTCGGCGGATTGACTTCGGTGCCTCCCAACAGGCAGACGGCAGTGATGTTGGGAAACGGTGTTGGCAAAACCATTGGCATTTGCCGGTAGGCGTTGGCCTTGACCGAAATCGTTCCGGTGCCATTGGTGGCGACGGTGATTCGTCCCCAAGGAGGTTGAGGCCAAATATCGCCCGGTGAGTTTTGGGCGAGCAGTGGCACGACGAGCATAGCCGCACCGAAAAGAAAAAATGGAGCGAGTTTCACGCGAAAGTGATAACGAAGATCGGCGTTGGCGGGCAATGAAATCCGGAACAAACACTCACTGCGGTTCGCTTCAGATGAGATAAAGCCGAAACTCAAAAACTCAGAAATGCTTTGTGAGTTTCTGAGTTTTGGCTTTTTGCTTCGACTAAAAATGGAGTAATCAGCCGAAGAACGCCACGCTGATTATTCGTCGCGTTCCTCGATGGGTTGCTGGCGGGCGCGGTTGAGTTCGGCTTTGAAAACGTAGCGGTTGCGCGGCGTGATGACAAAATTCTTGAGCCAGCCGCTGCGCCGGCGAATGACGAGCACGCGCTTGGCCGGCCAGGGTGTGTTCCACCAAAACTCCGCCCAGCCGGAGCGATGTTTGGAAATGTAACGAATGTCGTCCAACGGCAACCGGCGCAAGCACAGCCCAAGAAAGCGAACTTCGAGATTCTGGCTCGTGATGCGGTAACGAATCAACGTCACCAGCGAGAGCGCAAGTGAGCCGAGAATGATTGCAACAAGCAGAAGACGAATCCACCAAATCATCCAAATCATGGCGAAGTTAGCGACGCTGTCCCAGCCAGAGCGCGAGGACGGGCACGGCCACGCCCAGCGCCAGCGCGAGCCAGACGGTCCATTTTTTCCGGTTCAGCTTGAAGGCCATCACGAGGCCAAGCAACACCGTTACGATGAGAGCAACGGACATCAAGACGACGGCCGTCTTGTACATCCACGTGCGATAGCCCATCACCGATTCAGCGGGAAAAACCTGGTTCACATGAACTTCGCGAAACTTGGCGACCAGTCCCTCGGCTTCGCCGGGAATTTTCGTGCGGTTAAGCGTCAGCGTTTGATACCAGCCGGTCCCGACGTAAAACAAAAGCATCGGCGCGAAGAAACAGCCCAGCCAAAGGTGAAGGCGGCGGAGAATCTTCATCACGCGGCAAACTCGACCGGCAACAGCACAGGAAGAAAATGCATGGACAATCGGCCGGAAATTATTTCAGCGACGGATCGGGAATCCACAGTTTTTGACCGCTGCGGATCTTGTTGGGGTTGATGTCCGGGTTCGCCTCCTTAACCTGCGCTGACGTGACGTTCACGCCTTGTTTGCGACAGGCTTGAATGATTTCCGCGAAGGTGTCGCCTTTTTTGATCTCGTACCAATAACCTTTTTCAGTCGGCGGCGTTTTGTCCGGCTTCGATTTGTCGGGCGGCGGTGAATCGTGTTTTTGGACGCTGGCAGATGTTGCAGGCACAGATGTCTTGGAAAGTTTTTCGAGCGCTTCGAGAACTCGCGAATTGTCCGCCACGCGTTTGGAATCAAGGTCGCGCAGTTCTCCGCGCACGTCTTTGGCCAGGCGGTTGACGTCCTCCTTGGTGGCGAGTCCGCTGACGGAACGCGACTGTTCTTCGCGAATGCGCTGCAATTCGTCGGCCAACTGATTGATGCGCTTTTGCAAATTGGCGTTCGCGGCTTCCAGGATTTGCACGTCGCCGCGCAGCCGGCGGATTTCATCGTCCGTGGACTGGCGCGCAGCGAGCGCGGCGGCGCTTTCTCGCTCCTCGGCGGCGAACAGCGGCGCGAGTTGCGGCAGGCACAAGATGCCAACAATCAAAATGAAAACTTGTCTCATGCAAAAAAAACTAAAAGTCCCTGCCCTGCGGCGCAAGCAAAGAAGGCAAGCGCACGTAGCGCAAATCATGTTTGACCCATGCCGCCGTGAGCGCCTAGTTTTGCCGCCGAATTTTTATGAATGATCCAGCACAAGCATTGCGTGATTTTCAACCGACGCGGGAGTTTTTCATCGGCATCGACTCCGACGGGTGCGTCTTCGACTCGATGGAGATCAAGCACAAGGAATGTTTCACGCCGATGTTCATCAAACATTTCGGCCTCCAGCCCGTCAGCAAGTACGCCCGCGAAGTCTGGGATTTCGTGAACCTGTATTCCAAGACGCGCGGCGTGAACCGCTTTCCGGCGCTCTCCAACGCGCTCGACCTGCTGGCGAAGCGCCCCGAGGTGATCGCGCGGAAAGTCTCCGTGCCCAGCCCGGACCCGCTGGACGAATGGATGACGCGCGAGACGAAGTTGAGCAACTCGTCCCTCACGAAAGAAGTGCAGGGTGGCAATCGCGATTTGGAAAACGTGCTGGCCTGGTCGAATGCCGTGAATGCGATGATCGAAGATTTGGTGCATGGCGTGCCCCCGTTTCCACTCGTGCCCGAAAGCCTCCAGAAGCTAAACACGCAGGCCGACGCGATGGTGATTTCGCAGACACCGGCGGCCGCGCTGGAACGCGAATGGGCCGAGCACGACATCGCGCGGCATGTCCGCATCATAGCGGGCCAGGAAATGGGCACGAAGACGGAGCACCTCAAATTTGCGGCGGCGGGAAAATATCCGGCGAACAAAATCCTCATGGTTGGAGACGCGCCGGGAGATTTCAAAGCGGCCAAATCGAACGGAGCACTTTTCTACCCCATCCTTCCCGGCGGCGAGGAAAAATCCTGGCAACGGTTCTTTGATGAAGCATTGCAGGTTTTCTTCGCCGGTGAGTATGCGGGCGAGTATGAAGCTGAACTCGTGCAGGCCTTCAACGCCAGCCTGCCCGAGAAACCGCGATGGTGACGACGGCCGATTTTCAGAAGCGACCGGCAAAAAGAAAAAACACGCAGGTGGCCGCCTGCGTGTTTCACTGTCCCCTCACCAAACCCTCTGGGCGCCTATTCTTACGAACTCCGGTTTGCATGCAAACCGGCTAAAGCAATGTGCGCATCGTATCAGATTCACAAGTCTTGCCTATAGCTAAAAGTACGTAATAAGTACGTAATCTGACGGGACGGCGTCCAAGTGTTGTAATGAACGCTGGAGGTGGGAAAAAGCAGAGCAAGCCTAAGACATTCGTGAAATTTTCTATCCTTGCTGCTCCTTGTTCAACTGTTTGAACTTGGCCACCGCCGCGATGCGCGAATGCACATGAAGACGTTCGTAGATTCGGCGGGTATGCGAGTTGATGGTGCGTTCGGAAAGTTCGAGGACGTCGCTAATTTCCTTATAGCGGTAGCCTTTGGCCAGCAAACTCAAGATCTCGATTTCGCGATGGGATAATTGGACGGCGGCCTGTTCCGGGACAACTGACTGGCGGAAGGATTGGACGACTTTACGCGCGATGACGCTCGACATCGGCGCGCCGCCCGCATGGACTTGTTCGATCGCCAACAGAATTTCCGCCGGCGGAGTTTCCTTGAGCAGATAACCGCAGGCACCGGCTTCGAGGGCGGGGAAAATCACGTCCTCGTCGTCGTGAACGGTCAGCATCAAGACCGGCACATCGATGCCGAGCGCGTGCAGTCGCGCCACGCACTCAATTCCGCTGAGACCGGGCAGGTTGACATCCATGAGCACCACGTCCAGCCGTTCACACGGGATTTTTTTAATCGCTTCCTCGGCGCTGGAATGGCATTGAATGCAGGCGAATCCCGGCGATCCCGAAAGCAGAATGCGCAGGCTGGCGCGCACTTCCGGAGCATCCTCGACGATCGCGACTCGAATCGGAGCGGGTGAATATTTCAAGTTATCCTTTCGCTTTCCCGTTGATGTTGTCAGGCGGCGGAAAAATGTCCGGCGAAACAGGCAAGCGCGCACGGAGCGTGGTCCCCTGTCCCGGCGCGGAATGGATCTCGAGACGTCCGCCGGCTTCGTCGGCTCGTCGGCGCATGTTGCTGAGTCCGTTGCCAAACTCGGATTTGAGCGCCGTGTTGAAGCCGCAGCCGTTGTCCTGGACGCAAAACACAATCTCTTCGGCGGAAAGAGTCAGCCGAAACCACACTTCCGAGGCGTGCGCGTGTTTGACGATGTTCGTGAGCCCCTCTTTGATCAAGAGAAACAACTGCTGGCGCCGGGCAAACGAGAGCGCGAAGGGAGGCACATTCTCCGGCAAATCCAGTCGGCATCGAATCCCGGCCAGGCGCAAATAATTCTCCGCGAATTTGCAGATGTAATTGACCAGGCTCTCCAGCTTGTCGTGCTGGGGACTCACCGCCCAGACGATCACGCTCAACGATCGGAAAGCCTCGCGCACAGTAGCTGTGATGTCTTCGAAGCGTCTTTGGAGTTCGTCCGGATTCTGCGCCTGGCCGGGAGTGCGCGCACAGAGCAACGAGATCTGCATCAGGTTCGTGCCCAACTCGTCGTGCATGTCCTTGGCGATGCGGGCGCGTTCCAAATCCACGGCGTGTTCCTGTTCGAGTTGGTGAATTTGGCGGAGAAAGCGCATCCGGAAGCGGTACACGCCCGCCGCGGCCGCTACCAGCACCGCGCCACAAAAAACCAAAAACCAAGTCGTCTCGTAAAACCGGGCGGGCAGCATCAAAGCGAAGCTGCTCCCGGTTTCTTCCCAAAGTCCCTCCGGCGTCCCCGCCTGCACGCGGAAGCGGTACGCACCGGCAGGCACATTCGGGTATTCGGCCATGCGCCGCGGGCCAGCATCGATCCAGCCGGGATCCAAATTCTCGAGCTGGTAACGGAACTGAATTTTCCCAGCGCGTTGAAACGTCATTGCCGTGAAATAAAATTCCACGCGATGATGGCCCGCGCGCAGCGGCACCTTGCCGGCTGACTGCAGGTCCCGCTGGTTGACCTTCACTGCTTCGATCCGCGACAGCGGCGGAGAAACTGCGCGCGCCGTATCATCTGGCCGCAGGTAGGCCACGCCTCGCGTGGTGGGCAGCCAGAGCTCCCCGGCGTGCGTGACGCAGCCGGCCGGTTGCGCGCCGCCATTGCATTCAATCGCTTTCATCCCGTCGTCGATGCCGTACACCTGGCACCGTGTCCTTGAATCGACTCAACCCGCCGTCATTGTTGCCAATCCATAGCGTGCCTTCGCGGTCTTCGTAAATGGCGCGCACCTCGTCTTTGCCCAAACCGTCGCGCAGGCCAAAGTCGGTGAACTTTCCATCTTTGTATCGAGTCAGCCCCGCGTGCTCCAATCCCAGCCACAAACTGCCGTCGGCCGATTCGCGAATAATCCGAACTTCATCGCTGGCAAGCCCGTCGGCGCGCGTGAGCCAGCTGAAATGTTCGCCGTTAAATCGGCTCAATCCATTCCGCCGCGTGCCGATCCAAATCGTCCCATCGCGAGCCACATTGAGCGCGCGAACCTCGTTGGTGCCCATTTGATCCGGGGCCGAGTAAGCGAAGACAAGGCCGTCTTTCATGCGTTTCAAACCGTGGTTGCGCGTGCCTACCCAGAGGCTGCCGTCGATTCCTTCGGCCAGCGAGAGGACGAAATCGTCGCTGAATCGCTCGGCCAAAGGGAACGGGTCGATCCGCCCGTCTTGAAAATGAGCCAGGCCTTTTTCCGTGCCGATCCAGACACTGCCATCGCGCCCGGCCAGCACCGTGCGGACGTTGTCATCGCACAATCCTTCGCTCGTCGTGAGAGTAACCACCGCGCCTTCATACAGGCGAGTCATGTTGCCACTGCTGCCGGCGAACCAAAGGCCGCCTTCGCGGTCTTCCGTCAGAGCAATATCTTGATCCACAAAAAAAACGCGCGACGGTTGCAAAGGACACTCCGCGCCATCACACCAGCGCCGTACTCCTTTCTTGAAAACCGAGATCCAGATGACTCCGTCTTTGTCTTCCAGGAAATCCATAAACCCATTTGCCGTCCCACTCGCAGGAATCACTTGCTTTTGCGCGCCATTCAAGTAGCGAAAAACACCGCCATCGTGATAACCAATCCAGAGTGTGCGATCGCGGGCTTCCATTAAGTGGACGATGGGTTGGCCACCTTCGCTGCCGCCAGAAATCACCGTGGTGAATCGTTCTCCTTCCATCCGGATTAGTCCGCCGTCCACCAGCCCCAGCCAGATGGATTGACGTTCTTTGGCCGCGCAGATTGCGCTCACGCCCGTCCCTGGCGGCGTGTTTTTGATCGCGGCCGTGCTGACCTGACTGGCTTGCAGGCGATTGAGTCCGCGTGGCGTTCCGATCCACAAAGTTCCGGCCGGCGCTTCGGCAATGGCACGAATATCGTCGCTCAGCAATCCTTGCTCGTGAGTCAGGGAAGTAAATTTGCCATCCTGAATGTGCAGCAACCCGCCGCCTACAGTGCCGCTCCAAAGACTGCCGTCCGCCGCAACATGGAGAACACGGTTCGTATCGCTTTTCATGGCCGACACTCCCTTCGTATCAAAAACGGTGAAGCGCACGCCGTCGAAACGCAGCAACCCTTTGTCTGCCCCGGCCCAGAGATAGCCATCGGGCGTTTGCGCCAGGGCGAAAACGGAGCGGTCGTTGTACGGCAGTTCGGTTTCCGCCGTCCAATCCTGGCGAACGTATTGCGGAAATGCCAGGCGCGGGCTTAGTGCCAGCGCGGAGTCAAGGGTGAAAATAAACACGGCGAGAGAAATTGTCGCGATTTTCCCACGCAGCAAGCAGCCGCGTGGCGTCAACTCGGTAGTCGAGGCAAACTGCGCCTCCATATCCGCCCCTTCGCAACGCGCAAACCGGGGGGGCGACGCCACGCAAAAATCACGCGCGTTTCGGAACAGCCGCGATGATCCCGGTGTGAGCATTGGCATTTGGTTGAAAAAAGATAACCAAACCCAAGCGGTGATCCAAGTACGTTTCTACCAGCCGGCAGGAGGGGGGCACCAATCAGCTTTTGAAGAATTGCCGCGCATTCAAATCATCCGTGCCCGAAAAGAGCGGCCCGCGAAAACTTTTCTATTTCAACTCGCGATTCGGGTTCCAAACAACATCGGGATTGAATTTCTCTTCGGGATTGAGACCGGGAGTAGTCACGTAGCTTCGTTTGTAAAAGGCGGAATGGCCGTCAATGAAGACGAGGTTGCCGCCAGTGCCACGATGCCGCTGGGCGAAGCGCTGATTGCGCGCCGCTGGAAAAACCCCATTGCGAATTGGCGCGAAGGTTTCCGTTTCCATAGTTGGGCTGAAGGCCGTGTCCACCAAAAGGACGGTCGCCGAAGTCTGGGGAATGCCACCGAGTTTGGGCATGTTCGGATACTCGAAAGCGTTGCCTTGGACCCCATTCTGGATGGAGGAAAGCAGTTTCAAGTCGAGGTTCATCGAATAGCTGAAGAAACCAAACTGGCCGTTTCTGAGAAAGGTATCGGTTTGCGAACTTTTGGCGGCGGCGCAGTGCCACATCTTCCCGGGGCCTCCGGGGAAAGGCAGATCCTGCTTGAAATCGCCGGTGGCGGCGTTCCAGTAATTGGAGAAAGGCTTGTCGCCCATGACCGGCGAGAGAGTGTTGAACCAAGCGTACGGGTCGTTCGGGCTGCCGGGACCGACCGCGCGACCCGTGTCCACGCCGTACTGTCCGTTCTCGTCGGTGCCGTCGCGCGGAATACGATCTTCATTATCGGTTCCGTAGATGTGGAGGCCGATGCCCCATTGGCGGAGGTTGGAAAGGCACTTAATGGTGTAAGCCTTGCTTTTGGCGGACGCCAATGCCGGCAAAAGCATGCTCGCCAGCAGCGCTATGATGGCGATGACGACCAGCAATTCGATGAGCGTAAAAGCGCTTTCTGATTTGAGTTTTGCTTTCAATTTCAAATTAAAGACGAACGTTTGTCTCGGTTGGAGCGGGATTGATTGCAGCCAATGGGATCCAGGCTGCGGTTCTCACGTCTGGACAGGCTTGCATGGGGGCGGCCGTGCAGACGGATAATTGAAAGCAAATTTATCATGTTCTGTCAACTGCGACGCTGCGCGAAACATTGGCAGTTGGCACCATCAAGCCCCGGCCAACTGCCCTTCGATTCTAATTCTCGTCACCAAATCAAAGTGGTCTCAACGTTGAAATAGCCATTTCTGTTCCATTCGCAACTTTGTTAAACACGGCAGGTCGCTTCGCCTTCCACTGCCGTCTTGAATTTCCTCTCCGGCGCAAAAAAATTTGAAAGATGGCAACCCCGCCTCACGTAATCCGGCCATTATGAACCTGCAAACGTCAGCACAAAGCCGCGCTT
>JACPZS010000050.1 GCA_016195385.1 Verrucomicrobiota bacterium | reverse complement strand
TAAGACTGGACCTGAAGCGCCTCCCAACCGGCCACACCGTCTGCCGCGGTGTCCACCTGGAAGTCAAAGCGAATGAGAAAGCTGGCAATGAGTTCACGGACGTAATTGACGTCATCAACCACGAGAATACGGGCGGACGGATTCCGCCGGACTCCAGCAGGCGCGACTTCGTCTGTTTTTCTTGATGCAATGAGGAGAGCGTTCATATCGTTGGTCTTGATTCCAAGTCAGTGCTGGGCGGGTTTAACAATTCATCATGAACACGATCCCCAATCCCGAGGCGTGGGCCACGACCGGAGCTTGGCTCCGAATTGCGCCGGATCAAACACCTCACCCAGAACCCGCAAGTCCACAATTTGTGCGGGCAGGAGGCCCAGTGTATGACCATCAAGGTTACTCTCGTAGTCCCATAGCCAATAGCGATTCAACTCGTCTTGAGTCTCGCCGGCTGGGCCATAATCCAATGGAGCACAGATTCGATTCAGAAAACCACTGTCGGCTTGGGAATAGAACTTCGCGCTTACTTTTTTCTTTTCGTGCATGGCTTCGATGAACCGATCTTGGTTGGGTATCATGATTTAAATGTTTTGAAGCACGGTCGGCTATTGCACCTGCGGAACCCGGATGGCTCCGGCGCGACCAAGAATACCGAAGGCGTTCAGCAGCCACAAGACGACGCAAATCACCACGACAATGTTAAGGATTCTTTTGATCTTTCCATCCATCGGAATGTAGGTGTTGACCAGCCAGAGCAACACGCCCACGGCGATCAAAGTGATGACGAGAGAAATCAGCGACATGGGTTACCTCCGATTAGAAAATATCTTGTATCAATCATGGCCTGACATTAAGCCGGAAAATCCACGAGTGCTATGGGGTGTTTTCCCTATCTGAGATTTTCGTAAATTCCATCCCAAGTGGAGCGCAGTGGAACTGGTCGGGGCGCGCAAGGTGGAGTTTCCGGCACTGCCATTTGACTCACTCGTCCAGCGCATTGGGTCAATCAACGCCGCCGTATGTTGCAACTCATCCCATTGCACCAAATTTCCACGCGTCACTGCCGATCAAGCATAAGAGAGTTCAAAACACTTCTGCAACTTTGGAAGCTTCCGCAGACCCGACGTGCAGAGGTTACTTGGTGACGGTCTGAATTCCTTCGCCAGCCTTTGAAACCTCCTGGCCGAAACCAAAAGCCGTGTTGGAGCCGATTAGGGCTAGGACGGCGGAGACGAAGATGGCTAGGAAACCGGAAACGAACAGTATAAGAACAGTACGTCTTAAAAGTATGGTCATAGATTATTGATGTTTCGATTGTGATTACCGGCCGCTTTGATAGAAGAGGGTGAATTGCTTCGACTATCCTTTTGATTTAACGTTGATTTGTTAACCGATTTTTACCGATTGCTTCTCCAAATCACGTTACCACCTCAAGCGCGCTCTTTTCGTTTAGCCCCAAACGCGCTAGAGGGAAAGAGTTCTCAAGTGCTCATGTTCTTCCGACCTCCAGTACTGCTCTTAACCACCCTTTTTCCAATATGCCACTCGATGGCGCGCTTTTTGGTGGCAGTCATTAGACCGCCTCTGCTATTTTTGGCCGGCTGTCATCATCTCTTTTGATCGATCAGATATTTCCTGCTGGGATCACGGTGAAGCAGTCGGTTTTTCTCGGCGTGTTTGTGGCTCTTCGCCCTTCTTCTTGGTGTCTTTTTTCAAGAGTTTCGTTGCGCCTTTTTCACTCGCGGCCGGTTTTCCTTTGGCTGGCTGTTCGGACACCCGCTGCGTTTTCTTTTCCAACGCTTGGGCCTTCCTTTGCAATTCTGCTTGGGCTTTCACTTCAGCTTGTCTTGCGCGTCGTTGCGATTCCAACCGAGCCGCCTTTTCCGCATCTCGGGCGCTTCGTTGCAATTGTTCCTGAGCTTTTGCTTCCGATTCCTTTGCGCGCCGTTGCGGCTCCGGTTGCGCTTTCGTATCGCGAGACGTGTCCTCGCGGCGAACTGGAGCCTGAATACCTTTTTCTGGTTGCTCCCGACCCGATGAAACCGTTCGTTGGCGGGCGACAACTTCGGCCTCCTGTTTGCGCCGGAGTTCGTGAACCGGCACCGCCTGAACTTTTCGTCCGCTGGCTTGTTCGATGATCTGGGTGCGCGGCCCTTCATTAATCACGGTGTTGTTGACGATCTTGGTATTCGTGATGTTGACGGTGTTGTTAATGATGGTGGTATTATTGACGACCACCGTGGAACGGCGGACGGGTTGCAGGAAATGCCTTTCTTCGACGAAGACATACGCTCGCGGCGAGATGACTCCCACGTCCACTTCCAAGGAACCGCCTCGCGCAAATCTTGCGGCCGGGTGCAAGGGCGCCCAACCCATGTATCCACCACTGCGGTGCCAGGAAACCCAGGCCGGAGCCCATTGCGTCTGCGGCACCCAATACCAGCCAAATTGGGCGCTCAAGTTCCAGCGGCCATAGTGATACGTGGCCCAACCCCACGGTTCCTCACTGGCCCAGTACCAGCCGGCGTCGGTGCGCTGCCAATAACCGTCGGAATAAGGACGCCAATCGGCGTCAACCCGGTCGGGAATCCAGCAGCGGCCGTAGGGTTCGACCATCTCCCATCGCCCATACGAGGCGAGCGGCTCATAAAAATCGTTTTCGGCGCGGATCACCATCCCACCCGCGCCAACCGAGGCCTCCACCTGCACCGATGGCGGCGGCACGTGCATTTCACGAGGGCGCGGTGGTTCCTGGTAATAGCCGCCGTGAGACCGCGGCCGATCCACGTAGCCGACGCAGCCCGTCAGCGCTCCCAAAAACGCAGCGGCTAGAACGAATTCAATTTTTGAACATTTCGCTCGCTTCATAAAATTTCCTTCTCACTTCAGGGCGCGATTTTGTCGCTCACCCACTGGCGTGATTGTTGGAAACCTTCTTTCAAAGCATCGTAGGCTTTCTTCGTGCCACTCTTGACGGTGTCCCAGGTAGTTTCAGTCGCGCCCTTGGCCTCGTCGAGTTGCTTGCTCAACAAGTCTGCTTTCTCGCGCAGGGTCTGAAGTTTGGGTTTGGCTTCGGTTTTGACCGCGTCGCTGGATTTTTCGATTTTAGCGGCGAGCTGATCCACGTCCTGGTTGATCTCGGCCAACTGGCGCTGCATTTTTTCGGTGAATTCAGCCTTTTGGGCGAAAGTGTAATCCTTCAAGTCCTGCGCGGCTTCTTTCGTTGCTTGTTTGGCATTGTCCATTTGATGTGTGTCATCGCGTTTGTCAGCCGTTGAATTTTCCGCCGAAGGTTTGCAGCCGACCGTGAAGGCGACCGCGGAAAGAAAGGTGATGACCAGTTTGCTGTGGTTCATAATTCTGTTTTTCGTTGGCTTTTGAGTTTGAGTTGAATTCGTGTCACAGGGATGTGGCCCCCGCACGAGGCTGGCTCGGTGAAGCCAGAGTTGCGGCAGCGGCCCAATGCTTGTTTTGCGTTTATTCACGTTGACCATGCTATGGCAATCGATGGTCATCACAATGGGGTATAACCCTACCAGGAATCAAAAAGCCAACTCTCGGTCGCGATCGGCGGAACCCATCATGCCAGCGTTGGAGCGCCAGCTTGAGTTTTCGACTCCGGCCAAGTCCGCGCTGAAATTTGAAAACGAGCTGGCGTACGATGTGGTCATCACCAGCGCCAGAAGATCAGCAGGAGCGCCAGGAGCAACGCGACCACCAAGATGAGCGCAATGGCCGTCGAATTGTAAGTGCTCTTCAACGGACTTGAGCGGGCTTCGGATGGAGTCGATTGCTCTTGCTTCATATCAAGACATCTCGCGATGCGAAACGCGAACAGTTCATTCAGGAGCCTGACTTTTTTGCTGGGTGTCAGATCACGGGTGAAGACCGGTCGTAGCTCCCCTGCCGATATTTCCGATGAACTTTATCGATTTGTTTATGAAGAGCACGTTACGTTGCGAGCCAGCCCTTCGCTATGGGGTGTTCACCCCATAGCCAGATTGGAGCGATTGCCCGATGTTTGCTTTGGTTGGGCGGATCGCTGGTGAGAGTTCAAGCATCCCGGAAAGCCTCGCCGCAGCCGATAGGTCAATATGAAACGAAAAATAATCGCGCTGTCACAACGCTATGTGACAGCGTTGCGAAATCACCTGAAGCCAGGTTCGCGCACGACCTTGCAGCCAGCGTTGCGACTCGGACGCCAGGCAGTCGTCTTTGGGCTGGAGACGCTGGAACTGGCCCGGATTCACGAGCAGGCGCTGGTTACTCTGGAAGTATCCGGGAGTAAAAATGGGCTGATCAAGCGGGCGGAGAACTTTTTCATCGAGGCTCTTAATCCCATTGTTGAGACGCATCGCGCCGCGCGGCAGAACAAGATTGAATTGAACCAGTTGAACGAAACGCTGAACCGCCGCACGCGGGAGCTGGCCGCCACGAACCGTCACTTGCAACGCGGCATCGTGCGGCGCAGGAGCGTGGAAGCCGCCCTCAAGAAAAGCGGCGTCCACTACAGCAAGCTGCTGAAGGACTCGTTGGAACTCCAGGAAGGCTTGCGGCAATTAACGCATCGGGTGCTGGCGGCGCAGGAGGATGAACGCAAAAAGATCAGCCGAGAGCTTCAAGATGAAATCTCCCAGACGTTGTTGGGCATCAATGTCCGGCTGCTCTCGTTGAAACAGGAGGCGCGGGTCAACACCAAGGGTCTCAAGAATGAAATCGCCAGCACGCAACGATTGGTGGCAAAGTCCGCCCAATCCGCCCGGCGGGTTGCCCGTGAGTTCAGGAACGGATGAAACGCAGATTTTCAAAACGCTATCAAGCGGAGTTGCTGACCTACCTCAAGCAAGGCCGGGGCGTACGGCTGCAACCGGCGCGCGGCATGGGCGAGCAGGCGCTGAGCGCCGGCATGCAGACGCTGGACCTGGCCAAACTCCATGAGGAAATCCTGGTAACCCAGGTGTTGCCCGGCCGGCCGGCCGGCAAGCGCGCCGCGCTCATCCGGCAGGCGGGAATTTTCTTTACCGAGGCGATTACTCCAATCGAGAAAACGCATCGGGGCCCGCGGGAGGCTGCCGTCCACCTGAATCAAATCGTCGAGATGCTGAGCCAGCGCACCGTGGAACTGGCCGCCTCGAACCTGGAGTTGGAACAGGAAATTGCCCGGCGCAAGGCGGTGGAGGCGGCGCTCAAAAAAAGCGAGCACCATTACAGCCAGTTGCTGGAACAGTCGGATCGCCTGCAGGAGCAGTTGCGGCAATTGTCCCGCCAGATTCTTGCGACCCAGGAGGAGGAACGCCGGCAGATCAGCCGCGAATTGCATGATGTCATCGCCCAGACCCTGACGGGCATCAACGTCCGGCTGGCGGCCTTGGCCAAGGAGGCGGCGACCAACACCAAGGGTCTTGATCGCAACATCGCTCGCACGCAACGGCTGGTGGCAAAATCGGTGAACATCGTGCATCGCTTTGCCCGCGAATTGCGCCCGGCGGTGCTGGACGATCTGGGGCTGATTCCCGCCCTGCATTCGTTTGTGAAAATCTTTTCCAAACGGACGCGCATCCGCGTTCACTTGAAGGTCTTTGCAGGCGTGGAGCAATTGGACGGCAGCAAACGCACGATCCTCTATCGCGTGGCGCAGGAGGCGCTCACCAATGTGTCCCGTCATGCGCAAGCCAGCCGGGTGGAAATCAGCATCCAGAAACTCGCGGACAGTGTTGACATGAAAATAAAAGACAACGGCAAATCCTTTAAGGTGGAACACGCGTTGAATGCCAAAGGGAGAAAACGTCTGGGACTGCTCGGCATGAGGGAGAGGTTGCAGATGGTCGGCGGCAGTTTCGCGGTTGAGTCCACGCCCGGCAACGGCACCACCATCACGGCGCAAATTCCGCTCGTCAAGGGTGGTGTAAAAGTAAGTCGTACGGGGGGGGGGGGGCGGAAAATCCGCTGAGAGAATCCGTTGCGACCAAGCTTGAAGGTTTATGAAACGAACAACTGTCCTGCTGGCTGAAGACCACACGATCGTGCGCGAGGGTTTTCGCAAAATGCTCGAACTCGAAGGCGACTTTGAAATCGTCGGCGAAGCACAAGATGGTCGTCAGGCCGTCGCCCTGGTCAAAAAACTTCGGCCCGCCGTAGTGTTGATGGACATCGCGATGCCCCTGCTCAATGGTTTAGAAGCCACCCGCCAGGTGCTCAAGACCGTCCCCGCCACCAAAGTGCTCGTGCTTTCCGCGCACAGTGATGATGCGTATGTCACCGACGCCACCGAGGCCGGGGCCGTGGGATTCTTGCTCAAGCAAACTTCTGCCCACGACGTGTGCCGGGCGATTCGGGAAGTGCAAAAGGGGAACACGTTTTTCAGTCCCTCTATCTCCAAGCGGCTTGGACGTCTCCATCCGACCGCGCCCGATCGCACGGGCGTGCTGAAGAAGAAAGCCGCCCAATTGACCTCGCGCGAAAGGGAAGTGCTCCAACTGATCGCCGAAGGTAAGGCCAACAAGGAGACCGCGTCCGAACTCGGCATCGGTGTCAAGACCGTTGAGAAGCATCGCGAGCACGTCATGGCGAAGCTGGACATTCACGACACCGCCGGTCTCACCCGCTACGCCATCGGCGCGGGCATCATCGAGAGCAGCGTGCAGGTGACCATCATCTGACCCCGGCTCGTTCCTCCGGGCGATTCCGTTCCGACGATCCAATTGATGAACTCCTTTTTCCAAAAGCTGCTGCACCTCGGCGTGGGCATTGAAACCGTGCTCAAGCGCGCGTGGCAGGGAATCGAGCGGCTGTTCCTCTCCAAGGCGGAAGTCGCACGGCGCGACTCCGGCCGGTTCGTGACACTCAAACGCCGGGAGATGGAAACCGAGCGCCTGGACCGAATACGAAATCCCCGCGACTACCAGGGGAAGTAACGCGGTCAGCCGGCGGGTTGGTTCGCCACGAGACAGATTGCCAACGCCAGCGCGCGGGATGTGGCCACCAGCGCGGAAGTGGTCGTCTCCAGCCGCTCCTGGGGTGAACACCCCTTAGAGTCTCGCCGCCCCCCGCCTATGTTGACCGTCTTGAGCAAGAGAAGGCTCTGCTCCAGAATCCACATTTACGATTATGAACAAGAACACCCAGGCCATCAGCAATGACGTGAGCGCGCTCGCCGAGGATGCGCGCGCCCTCCTGACCGCCACCGCCGACGTGGCCGGAGAAAAAGTCACCGAAGCCCGCCAGCATCTCACCGCCGCCCTCGAACGCGGCAGGGAGATGTACGGGCGCGTGCGCGAGAAAGCCGTCGAAGGCGTCCGCGCCACCGACGAGGCCGTGCATGAACATCCCTATCAAGCCATCGCCATCGGCGTCGGCGTCGGGGCCATGCTCGGCTATCTCGTCGCGCGCCGGTGCTGCGGCTCGCGGGACCAGTGAGCTTCGTTGACGATTGGCGATTGGACTTTCCTTGGTCATTGAACATTGTTCATTGGTCATTCCTCCCTCGTCCCCTCATCTTGTCCCATGAACTGGACTCCCCTGAATCTCACCGTGCGCGTCGGCTGTAGTCTCGCCTACGAAACCACCGTGCCCACGCCCGTCCTCTTCGTGCTCCGTCCGCGCCTCGAAGGCCGCGTGCTCATCATGCAGGAGAAGCTCTCCTTCGGTATCGGCCAGCCGTCCTACGAATTTCAAGACAGCCACGGCAACATCACCTACCGCTCGATGCTCATGCCGGGCCGCAACGAAATCCGCCACGACGCCCTCGTCGCCGTTTCCTCCCTGCCCGACACGCGCGAGGTGCTGGGCCAAGTTCTGCCCGTGGGAGAACTTCCTTTTGAATTGCTGCGTTACACTTTGCCCAGCCGCTATTGCGATTCGGACAAGCTGATGAACTTCGCGTGGAATCAATTCGGGCAGATTCCCCACGGCCTGCCGCGCGTGCAGGCCATCTGCGACTGGGTCCATCACAACATCGAGTATCGCTTCGGCTCCGGGCGTCCCGATCTCTCGGCCTCGGAAGTGATCCAACGCCGCCACGGCGTCTGCCGTGACTTCGCGCACGCGGCCATCGCGTTGTGTCGCGCCTTCAATCTGCCCGCCCGCTACGTGACCGGACACCTGCCGGACATCGGGTATGTTGACCCCGGCACGCCGATGGATTTCCACGCCTACTGCGAAGTGTATCTCGGGCAGGAGTGGCTCACCTTCGACCCGCGCTACAACGTCCCGCGCATCGGTCGCGTGAAAGTCGCCCACGGCGCGGACGCGGTGGACGGCGCCTTCGCCACGATCTACGGCGAGGCCAAGCTCGTCTATTTCGAAGTCTGGGCTTACCAGGTGCATCCCCAGCAAGTCTCCGTGGGCGATCCGATTGACCTGTCCAGGCGCCTTGATGGCAACGAGACGATTCGCTTGACCTAGATTTTCTCGACAATCTCTCTTGGGGTGATCACCCCATAGTAAAGGCCCGGCTCATCGCGTAACCTGATTTCTGAAAGTGATGGCGAATACGTTGCCATCAGAATTGATCGAAATTCCGCGACGGAGCACTCAATGCCAAACACCAGCATGAAAACTTTGTTTACGGAGGAGGCAATTTCCGAGGGCGGACGTTCGGGCACTATCAAGACACCGAACGGGTTGCCGATCGTCACGCTGGGGAATCCATTGGAGTCAGGCGGCGAGAAACGCGGCCCGGGTCCCGAACTGTTGTTCGCGGGCGCCTATTCGGCCTGTTATCACGGCGCTTTGAGCAACGCGGCGAGGAAACGCGGCACACCAGTCACGGATTCCACAGTGCGCGCATTGGTGGGCTTGAACGAGGATGACCAGGGCGGCTACCACCTCTCAGTGGAGTTGCACGCGCAACTACCGGGAATCGATCGCGCCCAAGCCCAACGCATCATGGAGGAAGCGCACAAAACCTGTCCTTATTCCAAAGCCCTGCGTGGCGACACAGCTGTCAAGCTGGTGCTGGACTAACCGGCAGAGTTGCCCGAAAGCGCGAGCACACTTTTGCCGTCATGTTGGCGGCGAATCAAAACGGATAACGAAAAGATATTAACTATTATGCCCACCCTCGAAATCAAAGGCGACTGGAAGATCACCAAAGGCAAGTTGAAACAGAAGTGGGCCGCGCTGACGGATGACGATCTGCAATACGCCGAAGGCAAGCACGATGAATTGCTGGGGCGGATTCAGAAGCGCACCGGCGAAACTCGTGAAGCAGTTGAGAAGGCGATCAAGGAAACCAACGCCGCTTGCGGCTGTAACTGAACGGACATTTCGAGGCAGCCGTAGCGCGGTTACCGGAAGCACCGAACATGAAAGACCACGTCTATAAACTCATCGAACTCACCGGCACTTCCACCACCTCCATTGAGGATGCTGTGAACAAGGCCATCAGTCGCGCGCACAAAACCGTCAAGAAACTGTGCTGGTTCCAAGTGGTCGAAACACGCGGCAGCATTGACAAGGGAAAGGTGCAGCACTGGCAAGTGACCATCAAAGTTGGCTTCTCCGTGGAAAACTAAGCGAGCCTTGTGACTCTCTTCACTCAAATCCCAAGCTGGGTGGCCAGGCGGGCGAACGCCGCCGCGAATATCGTGGCGTTCGCCGAAACAGTTCAAACCTGGCGCCGTTCATCCAGTCTGGGCTTCAAAATCGAAGCAACACGATGGCACTCGGAAAGAACTACCCATAGCATTTCGCAGAACTCGCGCTCGGGCTCCCCGTGTGAAACCGAAGACCGCTCGGGAATGGATGCGGTTTACACCTGGAATTCAAACCCGGTTACCCACGCCAAGCTTACCATCTTCAATCAAGCCGATGCGCACTCCATGTGCGCCGCGAACGAACCATCTTCTGCCATGGAAAAAACGGCAATCGAGCAAACGTTGTATCCCGCTAAGGCCCCCAAGCCGCTCGTAGATAACTGCCGAGAACAAATCCTGCGACCGCCGCGAGGCGGTCGCAGCTCCATCGGCCGGCCACTGCGCCGTTGCCAATAAAGCAAAAGCGAGCCGCACTGGCCACTGCTTCCAGATCCTCACGACGAAATGCAGTGATGCCCGCGCATTGCCATGTTTGATCCTAGCATCATTTTTCACATAAAAAACGCGTGGCGGCCTGGAAGCCGGTCTTAACAAACCGGCAAGTTTTTCGGGCGCGGGCGATATGCGAAAACCTTGTCCGCTCGGCGGAGATGTGGACGCCAGGGAGGTGTCCGGCCGCCGGGCCTAAGAGAAAGGTTCAAGATGAAGTTCGTTCGCAAATTCACACGGCTGGCGCTGGTCGCCGGCGCGCTCACCCTCGGCAGTCTGGCCGCGCACGCGGCACCCACGGATCCCACCACCATCACGGCCGCCGCGAGCACGGCGTTTGACGCGGTGACGGTGCTGGTCGTGGCGATGGTGTCCTTCTATATCATCGTCCGGATCGTCAAAGGCATCCGCAAGTAAGCGGCGCGGTTTCCGGGCGTGCGCGTCGGCTCAAGGCGCGCACGCCTCATCGCTCATCACCTCCTTGCTTCAACTCTCACCATGACTCCCATCCTATGCTTTTGCCTCGGCTTGCTCGTCGTCTGGTTCATGTTTGCCTGCTTCAAGTATTGATCGCGCACGCGGCGGCAGCGCCGATCACGATCCACAACACCGGCAGCAAGCTGCTGCCGGCATTCTTCGGTTACGTGCTGCACAACTGCACCGGCGGCACGGGCACGTTGATCGGCCAGGATGTGCCGGCGGGCGGCTCGCTCGTAATCGACGGCAGCAACTTCTTCAACGCGGGCGAGAACATCGGCACGCGCTGGGATGCGGGCGGTGGTTTCAGCGCCGGCTATGGCAGTTGCGCCGTTTACAGTGCGACGGCGGGTTGCACGCTCTATGTGTGGCCGGGAGGCGGTGGGCCGCCGCCGGCGAACTGGAACTATCAACGGTGTGTCACCAACAACACGCCTTACGCCGTGATCTATCACGTTCACATGGTATTGGCCGACGGAACGATCAGTGATCAGGATTCAGCGCCGGCACTCCCGAACACCTACTATTGTTTCAGCTACAACGGCCCGCAAAAGGCCGACATCGCCGTCACGCAAACCACCCAGTTCTACAACACGGATGGCACGGCGGCGGGCACCACGACGACGCCCGTGTGGAACGCGACGCAAAATGGCCCAAACTGGTGGCAGGATGGCGGCTCGCCAACGCCCGCGCCGGGAGTAGGTTATACGGGTCTGCCCGCGCCGGTCAATGGCACCTCGAAGGACGGCAACACGATCCAGTTCGACACGACCGACAACACGGCGGCGCGTGAATCGACGCTGCAAACCGTCGGCAAAGTTTTATACGAGACGGAGACGGCGGGTTTCCAGAACACGGTCAACGCGATCAACGGGCTGCGTGGCGCGCTCGGTTCCGGCGGCGGCAACTCCGGCAACGTGAGCGACGACGGCACGCACACCCGGCTCGACACCGCCAACTCGAAACTCGATCTGGCCAACACGTTCCTGGCATCGCTCAACACTTCGGCGAGCGCGCAACAAACGACGCTCAATGCGATTGCAGCGAGCGCGGCGGCCTCGGCGAGCAGCGGCGCTTCGACCGCCGCCAGCGTGAGTGCATCTTTGCAAAAGCTCGAAGACCTCAAGGCGTTGCTGGTCGGCGTGCAGAACAAGATCGACGCCGGCACGACGGTCAGCCAGGGCGAACTGGCGCAACTCACGGCGCTGGGACTGACGGCCACGACAATGAGCGACAACATCGCCATCATCACGCCCAACTCGACGGCGATCAAAGCCAGTGTCGCGTCGGTCGATGCGAAGATGAGTCAGTTAATCAACGCCGTAAACGCGCAGAACACGATTGATCCGCGTCCGAACATCGACGCCGTGAAGAACTCGGTCGATGGCGTGAAGACCTCCGTGGACGCGACGAAAAGTTCGGTCGATGCGATCAAGACATCGACGGATGCGGTGAAAGCGTCCGTCGATCTGGCCGGGACGAATCTCGTCAACGGCCAGGATGTGCTGCATCACGATTTGCTGGGGATCTCGAACCGGCTCGTGCAAACGCCCGCAGTGCCGGATGTGAACGCGCAGAGCGCGCAGGGGCAGGCGGCGGCGCAAGCGGTGGCGACGCAGCTCGACGCGCTCGCTACCAGCGTCCATCCCTACAACGGCAGCGCGAGTTTCGGCGATCCGCTCACGCAACCGGGCTGGGTGATCAACTTGCGCGTGGGCGGACGCAACTGGGTCTTCAACTGCAATCCAATGGCCAATTCACAAATCGCCGCGCTCGCCGCGTATTGCCGCGCGCTGCTGACGTGGCTCGTCACGGTTTGTTTCTGGTTCGGTTGTCTCAAGGCGATGGAGCCGTATTTATTGGCCGCGCCCATGGCCCGCCAGGCGCAGGCGGCGGGCACGGCGATCCTCGGCAACAATCTCAACACGGCTGTCGCGTTGTTGTGCGCTGCCGCGATCACGACGGCGCTGGCGGCGATCCCCGTCTTCGCGATCCAGTTCCTGGGCGGGCATCCGTTTCCGGGTTTGACCGATCCGCTCGATCACCAGCGCGCGACGGTCATCGATATGGCGTTGGCGTTGGCGGACGCATTCATTCCGCTGGCGCTGATCTTCACCGACGTGCTGCTCTACGTCGGCTTCCGCGCCGCCGCCGCGAAAGTGTGGTGGCTGGCGAGCACGATCACGCGCTTCATCGTTGGTTGAACTTCGTCCCCCCCTATGAAATTTATTTTCGCTCTGCTCGCGTTCGTGGCGTTCGCCTCCACCAGCCAGGCCGCGATCACCTTCACACAGTTCGGCGCGAACCGGCTGCGCGTGATCAATGTCAGCCAGTCCGATGTGACGGTGAGCGTCAACGGCGACGACCGTTTTTGTCCGCGCGCGACGACCTTCGACATGCCCACGATCCTCACGGGCAACGATCTTGTCAGCGTGGCTTCGACAAGCACTGCGTTGAACAACGCCTGGCTCGTGACGAACTTCGACGAGGATCTCGAAATCGTCGTCGGACTCAACGCTTCCATGCTCTACGAAGAACGCTCGGCGTCGCACTGGTTTTGGTTCGGCTTCTATACCGCGTTCGGTTGGGCCGGCTTCGGACTCACGCTGCGCATCGTGCGCCACCTCGGCCGAACTTCACCTGAATTATGACGCTCGTGATCACCGACCGGCATGGCCGCGCCAAACAACGAATCGAGTTCGCCAACTCCGTCGCGCTGTGGAGCGAAGTGCGCCGGCGGCTCGGCTGGCAACTGCTATGGCGCGACGAAGCGCGCGAGTTCGAGGAGTTTGTCGCCGCGTTCTGCGAAGCGATGAATCAACCTGTCCCCAAAGAGAGCGCTGCCATCCGTGAAAGTTTCCTGCAAACGGCGCGCTTTGTTGGACGCGAAGAGGAACTTTCGCAGCTAACGCGGGCATTGTATCGGACGCTCGAAGGGATGGGTAGCCTCTGGTTGATCAGCGGCGAATCTGGCTCTGGCAAGACCCGCCTGATCGAAGAATTACGTATTCAGGCGATGGTGCAAGGCGCGCTTGTATTGCGC